>CALBEF010000034.1 GCA_937927775.1 uncultured Anaerolineae bacterium
CCCATGTCATTGGGATGGCGTTTGCCGTGAAAGAGGATAAAGCATTTGATCCGGCGGACACAGTCCGCGTTGACGTAGCTTTCCTCGGTGCAGTAAGCGTAGTGTCTGAGGCGAATGGCGTCGCGCATCTGGTCGAGCAGCCTTTTCGGATGAGCGGGACTGGAAAGTATCGCTGAATCGGCTATATGCGGATTATACAGAGGTAAAGGCCGATTTGAGTCTGTATAACACAGGAAACAGGCCGATTTAGGCTGACCGGAGTCGGCCTGGATCGGCGGGCGATTTAGTCTGTCTAATACTTGTTGGGCGGCTTCTCTTGGAATCTCGATGGTGAGCAATGAATTATCGCTTAATCGCAGTACAAATCGGTGATTTGTTCAAGTATTCGACAAACGTCAATGAGATAAATCGTCTTGCTGGCGCAATATTTCGTTTTCAGCGGGAAAGTTTCCCCAACGAAGCCATAACATCTCAAAGGGCGCAGTTAATACATGATTGGATACTCTCTCTGGCAAGACAAGAAATGAATCCTGAAGAGCGAGATCAATTGCTCATTCGGTTTTGTCGCAGTCTTGCAACCGACCAGAATCGAAAGGATGTTGATAAGATCCTCGTCAGTGCAGGTGTTTCTCAAGAAGCAGTCAACAAGGAAGATTACACTCTATTTTTGAAGCGTGATTTCCACCCTGAGATAATCAGGCATTGTAAGGAACTATTTCTACAAAGAAATTATTTCCACGCTGTATTCGAAGCGTGCAAAGCATACAACCATTGCGTTAAGCAAAAAGCACAAAGTGTGAAAGACGGCGCTCCACTTATGCTTGATGTTTGGGGATGTGACAAAGGCGTGCTCAAGATAACGCCTTGCTCCTCACAAACAGACAAGGATGTGCAAGACGGCATCAAGTTTCTGTCGGCTGGACTAATGCAAGCAATACGAAATCCTACAGCGCACGAGCCCGCAATCCTCTGGCCAATAAGCAAACAAGACTGTCTTGATATTTTGGGTTTGATATCTTTTCTATTTAGGCAACTTGACAAGGCTGTGTATTTCAAGGCCGAATGATGGCAGAAACGCCGCCCAACAAGCGCATGCACCCGACAGGCTTCGCCTCGCTACGCTCGGCTCGCCTGCGGGTGATGCGCGTGCCGTTAGGCTCTAAAGTGCCCAATGGAGAAGATGACTCAATGGAATCAAGAGCGAAAACAGAGCCATCTACTTACTTTCACGACGCAGCAGTCGAATCGGGCGGACGCACTTACTACTTCAACGTTTCAGACGGGCGCGCGCTTGAAAGCGCCGGCAACTATTGGCACGGCCCCGGAGCCCCCTCGACCTGGCTGGCGGTTGCGGTATTCCTTGAGGCACGGCAGCGTGTCGGCGAAGCGGGGGATGATGTCGCCCTTGAACTGGCTGCAAAGGTGTTACTGAGTTTTGAGCCATCTTTGTCACAAAAGATCGTCTCTCAAAGCCTTGAAAACAAGGGCTTTGAGGGTTGTAAGCCTGCGACATTCTTTGGCCAAACCTCAGTAACAATGTATTGGACGTGAGCGCGCGAAGCGAGTTTCTTATGGTTGCTTCGAGTGTTCGGCCCGTGCCGCGTCAACACCGGCGTTGGGTGTGAGGCGCGCATCTCACTCGCTCAGCCAGCACGCGGCAAAGGGGAACGCTTCCTCCAGCGCGGTGTGCATGGCGATGTAGTCCGCGCGCAAC
The DNA here is from genome assembly GCA_937927775.1 of uncultured Anaerolineae bacterium. Taxonomy (GTDB): domain Bacteria; phylum Chloroflexota; class Anaerolineae; order J036; family Brachytrichaceae; genus Roseilinea. Next base: position 1,715 of record CALBEF010000034.1, read on the forward strand.
CATTCGATCCGCTCGGAGATGTAGGCTTGCAGGCGCTCGGTTTCTGCGCGGCGCTCCTGCGGGCTGAGCGGGCGCGGCGTGCAAGGCAAAGCGGTGGGCACGGGCGCGACGCGCTGCCCGGCCGCGCCGGCTTCGGGGGTGGCCGGCGCGTCTGCGCATAGCGCCAGATCACCGCGGTCAAGGATAGCCTGCGCCTGCGTCAGCAATGCCTCGTGCTGGCGAACCCCCAGATCGCGCAATGATTCGGGCGTTTCGAGCAGGCGCGCCAGGCGCTGGCCGGCGTTCAGGCCGGCCAGTTCCGGCAAATCGCCATGCGCCACGAAGTTGCCGCGCCGGTCGGGCAGGGCGTAGGTAGCATGGCACAACAGGCCGATCTGGCGCGCGGGGGTAGTGGCGCCGGCCTGGAAATAAAGCAACCGCGCGCAGGCATCGCCAGGCGTCTCGCCGACGGCCATATCCATCTCGGCCACCCAGCCGCTGTCGGCCGGCGCGTAGATTGCCTTGAAGCCGATGCTGAAGATGTCGTCGAAGCGGCGGGCGGGGAAGAGGGCCGACAGATCGACGCGGCGAAACGCCTGCGCGCCAGGGACACCGCTAGTCATCCGGCACCAGCCGGCGTCATCTTTGCGGCACCACGAGGCCATCAGCGATGAGTAAGGCACGCCCTCGCCGGCGCGGTAGTAGGGCAGATACTCAAGCCCTTTCTCCTCGGCGAACTGGCGGGCGCAGGCGTCCAGATGCCGGAAGCGAAAGCCGAGCGCCGGGTTGCGAAAAGTCAACTGTTCGACGGTGTAGGTCTCAGTCGGCGGCGGGGGTGTCGTCGGCGGGAGGCCGGCCATTCGGCACGCGCTCAGGCTCAGCGCGCAAAGCACAGAGGCCAGAGCAAGCGCAACAGATTGGGTGCGCATGACAGTCTCTTCTCCTTGCTGTTTGAGATAGCGCCTATGCCGGGCGAGCCGGCACTGAATCCGGCAATCAATCAATCCATCCATTTGCGAACGCGCGTCGGCGTGTGCGCGGCGAAGCGATCGAGCAGCGCCGGCGCGTCCTGTTCGATCACCACCTGCGCGCGATGTTCGGATTTGAGGAAACGTTGCGCCACCATATGGTCGAGGTAGTGAATGAGAGGATCGAAGTAGCCGGCGACATTCAGCAAACCGAACGGCTTGGCGTGGATACCCAACTGGCTCCACGTCCAGATTTCAAAGAACTCGTCCATGGTGCCGGCGCCGCCCGGCAGGACGATGAAGCCGCCGGCCAGTTCGGCCATCAGCGCCTTGCGCGCGTGCATCGAATCGACCACGCGCAGATCGGTCAGGCCGGCATGGGCCGCTTCCTTCTCGACCAGGGCGCGCGGGATGATGCCGATGACGCGGCCGCCGGCGCGCAGCGCCGCGTCGGCCAGCGTTCCCATCAGGCCGACCTTGCCGGCGCCGTAAACCAGATCGATGCCGCGCCGGGCCAGCGTTTGCCCCAGCCGCGCGGCGGCATCGGTGTACGCCGGCAACGCGCCGGAACTGGAGCCGCAGTACACACAGATGGCAAGTGGATTCATGGTTGCAATTGTTACCGAGAGACCGACAGCGCGATGAGCAGTTGCCCGGCCCAGTACGTGCCAAGCACCAGCAACTGCGCTGCGCGGAAGCGATGGGCAAAACGGTTCCAGGCCAGGGCCGAGTCGGACAGCACAAAGAGCGCCGCGCCCAGGGCGGCGCTGTGTGTGGCGTTAGAGCCGGGCGTCGCAGCGGCGCGCTCGATGGCCTGCCACAGCATAGCACTGATGACGATGCCATACGCCAGCACCGGAACACGCAGCGCGCCAACGTGCGGCCACAGCAGGCGCATGAACACGACAAGGTAAGCCAGGCAGGGCAGCAGCCACCACGACGCGCGCGGCCCGCCCTCCGCGATAAATGCGCCGATGTAGCACAAGTGCGCCAGCAGAAAGCTGAGCAGGCCGGGCACAAACTTGTTGCCGGGCAACATCAGGAACATGTCACCGGCCAGCGAGCAGATCAGGCCGGCGACGATCAGCGCCTGATACAGCGGATCGGCGGGAGATGCTATCAGGGCGACCAGCAGAATGAGCAGGGTAGCGAGCGGCTTGAACACATACACGGCGCGCCGGGCGCCGCGATAGTCTGCCGCGATGGCGATGGCGGCCGATAGCGCGATCGGAATCATGAGTATGATGGGCTGCATCAGGAGGCATTATCCCCGATGAAGATCACAGATATCAAGGTGTATCCGGTGTGGGTGGGCAGCCGGAATCAGTGCATTGTCAAGGTCGAGACGGACGAGGGCCTGTATGGCTGGGGCGAGGCCGGCCTGTCGGGCCGCGAGCTGGCGGTGGCGGGCGCGATCAAGCACTACCGTGAATTTCTGATTGGCCGCGATCCGATGCGGCGCGGGGCGCTGTGGCAGGAGATGTATCGCAGCCAGTATTTTGAAGGCGGGCGCGTGCTGACAGCCGCCATCTCGGCGATCGACATCGCGCTGTACGACATCGCCGGCAAGGCGCTGGGCGCGCCGGTGTATGAGTTGCTGGGCGGCAGACAGCGCGACTATGTGCCGTGTTTCGCCACCACCGGCGCGCCGATGGGGCCGCAGTTGATCGAAGCGGCGCAAGTGTTGATCGCGCGCGGCTGGACTGTGATCCGCACGGTGCCGGGGCATCCCGATACGGGGGGCGATCCCGCTCTGTTCGAGCCGCGCGAATCGATCGGCCTGACGGCCGACTGGCTGACCAGATTGCGCGAGGCGGTAGGGCCGGCGCCGGTGCTGGGCATCGACTATCACCATCGGCTGAGCGTGGCCGAGGCGGCCTCGTTCTGCCAGCGCATGCCATCCGGCACGCTTGACTTTCTGGAAGAGCCGATCCGCGATGAAACGCCGGAGGCATACGAGGCGCTGCGCAAAATGACCGGCGTGCCGTTCGCCATCGGCGAGGAGTTTTCCAGCAAGTGGCAGTTTTTGCCGTACATCGAGCGCGGCATCACCAACTTTGCCCGCATCGACATCTGCAACGTGGGCGGTTTCACCGAGGCGATGAAGGTGGCCGGCTGGGCTGAGGCGCACTACATCGACCTGATGCCGCACAACCCGCTGGGGCCGATCTGCACGGCGGCCACAGTGCACCTGGCTGCTGCCGTCGCCAACTTCGCGTGGCTGGAAGTGCGCGTGTCACCCACCGAGAACCTGGGCTTCGACGACTCGGAATGGTTCCCGGTTCAGTTGAAGCTGGAGGGCAATCGCTTTCCGGTTCCCACAGGGCCGGGGCTGGGCGTGGAGTTCAACGAGGCGCTGGCGCAGCAGCACGCGCTGAAGCTGTGGGAAGCGCCGCATCTGCATCGGCGCGACGGCTCGTACACGAACTGGTAGCATGGATCAGGCCAGATGCCCCTCCCGCAGGTTGCAAACCTGCGGGTGCTGAAGGGGCGATCTGTGTTATACTGAATCAGGAAAAGGTATAACACGGCGAGGCGACCATGAACGTGCGGCTTTCTCGAAAGGGCTGGGTGGTCATCCCGGCGGCGTTGCGCGCAAAGTACAATCTGAAACCCGGCGTTGAAGTGCAGGTGGTGGATTATGGTGGTGTCCTGGCTATCGTGCCGCTTCACCGCGATCCGATACAGGCGGGAGCGGGGCTGTTGCGCGGCGCGGACTCGCTGGCGCAAGCGGCGGTAAAAGAACACCATCAGGAACGCGCCCGTGACGCAGCCCGCCTTCGCGCTGGATAGTTTTGCCCTGTTGACCTGGCTCAACGGCGAGCCGGGCCACGCGCGCGTGACGCAGGTGTTACGCCTGGCGCAGCAAGGGCAGTCCCGCGTGTTGTTATGCGCGCTCAACCTGGGCGAAGTTCTTTACATCATTGAGCGGCGGCGTGGACTGACTAACGCCCAGCGCACACAGGCCCTGATTGAGAGTCTGCCGATCGAGGAAGTTCTTCCTGACCGCGCTCTGATGCTCGATGCCGCGCATCTTAAGGCCCATCATCCCATCTCGTATGTCGATGCGTTTGTGGTGGCCCTTGCCCGGCGTGAATCGGCAGTGATTCTCACAGGCGACCCGGAATTTGAGTCTGCGCAGGATGTCGCGCGGGTGGAATGGCTCATCCCGCCGCCGGCGCTCAAGCGCCGATAAAGACGTTCTCCGCCAGCCGCGCCAGCGCAAAGTCGATGACCTGATTGCGCTCCGGCTCATTGTGGGTTTCGTGATACAGCCCATCCCACATCTTCAGCGCGCAGCGCGGCCCGGCTTGCGCGGCGAACTCGGCAATGGCAGCGGTTGACACCAGGCGGTCGGCGCTGCCGGCCATCACCGCCATCCTGCGTCTGCCGGGTCAGTTCTTCATATGGCATGACTATCCTCCGAGGCGCAGCAACGCCAGCGCCATGACGGCGGCCCAGGGCAGGCATTTGAACTCGCCGGCCTCCAGTGCGGCGCGCGCCTGTTGCGCTGACAGGAGCAGCAGTTCCTGTTCTTCCAGATCGTCGGCGTTGATCTCGGCAACGCGACGGGCATTCTGAGCGATGAACAGGTGCGCCGCGCCGGCCCCGCGATTGCCATCCACGGCATAGCGGCCCAGCGCCGTCCAGGTGTCAGCTTCGTAGCCGGTTTCCTCCAGCAGTTCGCGCTGCGCGGCGCTCAGCGGGTCTTCGCCCGGCTCCAGGTAGCCGCCCACGACGGCCAGCGAGACGCCGGGCACGGCGTATTTGGTCTGGCGAAAACAAAGAAGTTCGCGGTCGGCAGTGACAACGGCGACGTTCACGAATTCGGGCGTCGCCAGCCAGGGCCATTGCTCAATGGTGCGTCCATCGGGCAACTCAATGGTGTGATCTTCGACGGTGAGATATTTGCCGCGCTCCAGCACGGTGGTTCGGGCGAGGGTTTTCCAGGGTTGCATGATGGCTCTGTTCTACTCTACACGCGCACCTTCATGACGATCTTCTTGTTGGCGCGCGGTTCGGTCACGGCGATGTTGGGCATGTGGGCGTCCTGTGGCGCAAAGATCACGAACGTGCCGGGCCGCACAGTGATGAAATCGCCCTCGGCCTGCAACGCCTGGAAGTCTTTGGCGTCGTCGTACTCGCCCAGTTGCGCCCGTTCGAGGGTGGCATAGCCCATGCGCTCTTCGCCCTCGAACAGGTACTGAATGTCGATGTAGCGCCGGTGGGCCTCCCACTTGCCCTTTTCGAGCGGTCTGGATTCGTAGTGCTGCACAAGAGCATACACATCGGCGCCTTGCACGTCGTGGCGGCCCGGCGCCAGGGTGGATGGATCGGTTTCCTGCAGGAAGCGCAGGGCTGCGGCCAGCCGCTCGCTCATGTTGAAGTAGAAAGCGGCGTTGCTCAGTTGGTCAACGATCATGTCATTTCTCCTGGTGTATTGGCAGACTTTGGCGGGCCGGTTTGCGCGCGTCACATCATATGGTTGCGGCGTCCGAATCGCCGGCGTCTGCGGTCTCGATCAACCATAGCCGAAGTGCGGCGCGCGCGCAAGTCGTTGCGCCGGCTGCGTTGCGCATCTCAGTGGGTGCGCACATGGGGCATCTAGCCACTCGTGTTTGTGGTCAGAGGGTTTGCCTGGGCAAACTGGCAGGCGTTTTCGATTCGCGTCCGAAACAATTCCCGGACTGTCAGCGATAACTGTGGGTAGAGATCGCTTTTCGAGACGTAGGCATCGGCCTGCGCCGCGCTGGCCGCGTTGCGATACTCTGCCTGATCGTGAATGCTCAACATGATGATCCGTGGCGGGACGGCCAGCCGCTTGATGTGCCGGGTCGCTTCCAGTCCGTTCATGTCCGGCATGGATATATCCATCAGCACAAGGTCTGGATGGAGTTGGGCAACCATCTGAATGGCCTGATGAGCGGATGTGGCCCGGCCGACCACCTCGACATCTGGCAGAGTTCTGAGGTAGTTCTCGACACAATCCAGAATGGTGGCGTTATCATCGACCAGGAGCGCGCGAATGGATGCCATGCGTATGGCAGCTTACTGAGCGGTCCATGCTCGCGCAATCGGGAAATCCCTGATACGCCAGGGACGGATACCTGAGGCGATGCGATGTATGCAGGGCGTGTCCGACCAATCTCGGCCCGGCCATTGCTCAGCTTTCCGAAGACACCAGCCCAATCCGTATGGCGTACCGCACCAGGCCGGGCACGTCATAGATGTCAAGGCGCTCCATGAGTTGCGCGCGATGCGTTTCAACGGTTTTCAGGCTGATGTTGAGAATCCGCGCGATATCCTGCATGGTGTGCCCTTCGGCGATCAACTGCAGGATCTCGCGCTGGCGCGGGGTGAGTCTGTCGAACGGATTGCCGTCGCTCCGGGCGCTGGTCTGTCCTCCACTGACCCGGCGCATGTAGTCGTCGATGACGTGTTTCGAGATGGCCGGGCTGAGGTAGGTCTCGCCCCGGGCAACGGCTGCGACTGCGATTTCCAGTTCAGCAGTGCCGGCGTCCTTGAGCAGGTATCCTGACGCGCCGGCGCGCAACGCCTGCAATACATATTCCTCGTTGGCATGCATCGAGAGGATGATGACGCGCACGTCGGCGAAATCCCGCGCAATCCGGGTGGTGGCTTCCAGACCGTTCATCCCGGACATTGCAATGTCCATGAACACGATGTCTGGATGGTGTGTTTCTGCCAGCCGAAGGGCCTCGCGGCCATCGCCTGCCTCGGCGACCACTTCCACGCCGGCCAGGCTTTGCAGCAGCGCGCGAATGCCGGCGCGCACCAGTTTGTGATCCTCGGCCAACAGAATCCGCACGGGTCCAATGGTCATGATGATCCTTCGGTGTATGGAAATGAGACGCGGACTTCGGCGCCGTGTCCGAGCGCCGACTCGATCTCGATCCGGCCGCCGGCGAGGAAGACCCGCTCCTCCATGCTGAGGATGCCGAGGCTGCTCCCTTCCATTGCCCGGCGGCGCGCGGCATCGACATCGAAACCGATTCCGTTGTCCCGGATGGTGAGACACACCTCGCCGTTCTGAATGCCCAGATGGATCAGCACACGATCTGCGCGCGCATGCTTCACCGTGTTGGTCAGCGCCGCCTGGGTGATTCGGAAACAGGTTGTTTCGATCTCCGGCGGCAGGCGCGCATCGCCGATCTGGCTGGAGAACTCCGCCTGGAAGCCGGCCCGTTGGGCCGTGCGCCCGATGTACCACCTCAGCGCCGGAATCAGGCCGAGGTCGTCCAGCATGGACGGACGCAACTCCAATGACAGATTGCGCACCTGCTGCAACGCCCGCTCCACGATGGCGACACTGTCCTCCACATAGGGTGACGCGGTTTCAGCCAGCCGTTGCACGGCCTGCAGGTTGATTTTCACTGCGGTCAGGTCCTGGCCAATGTCGTCGTGCAATTCCCGCGCGATGTGTCGGCGCTCGTTCTCCTGAACGTCGAGCATGCGGCGCGACAATATCCGGAGTTGCTCGCGGCCGGCGCGCACCTGCGCGAGCAGCCGTTCCCGTTCCTGTTCGGCGCGTTTTCGTTCGGTGATATCGTGGATGATGACTGCCGCGAAACTGCCCGAGCCGTTCAGTTCTTCTTGTCGCGCATGGTTGAGCGGGCTGACCTGCACGTGCAGGTAACGCAGGGTGTGTGTGTCTTCGATTTCGGCGTCCGCGACCTGGCCCATGGCTACTCTGGCCCAGGCAGCGCACCAGAACGTGTTGAATGCGCACTCAACATCGTGGCAGCTCGGATGCACCAGTTCGTGCAACTCCCTGCCCTTCACGTCCTGCACGCGCCCGTAACCCCATCGTTCCACTGCGCGATTGGCGCGCAAGACATAGCCGCCCTGATTCAGCAGACACACGACTTGTGGCAATGCGTCTACCGTCGTCTCCCATTCGAGTTTGGCTTGCCGAATTTGGGCCAGCAGTTGTTCGAGATTCTCGCTTGTGTTTGCGTTCATCACATGGGCTTGCTCCGCAGCCCTGTCTGGCCATCGGACATCTGTGCCTGGCTGGTGTCAGAACCGAGTATAGCTGGAACGCGCATTAGTCATGCGCTCGCGCCACTGTGCCGGTGGCCTGTCCAGAAGCGGTGAGAATGACGCTGATAACGGCCGCTTCGAGCAGGCGGAATCCATGTCGATCCGCATCGGAGAGGGTGAGCAGGCCGGCTGTGGCTCCAAAATACCAGCGCGCGGCGCTGACCAGGTGATGGTGACCGATGCCATATGCTGCCAGCAGGTCTTTGGACCAGCGGTATTCCCATTCCAGCGAGCGCAATGACCGCGCGCGCAACACGATTTGCAGTTGGCGGTGGAAGCGAACCGGCGTCTGGCGGAAGGTCAGTGCCTGAAACTGAGCGGCATCCGGCCTGGAAAAGTCCAGGCACAGGGAGGGGAACTCTGTAAACAAGCGTGTGGTGACCCGCGCGCAAATGGGTTCGCGGTGCTGCTCCAGCGATTGCGCGATCTCCTGTCCGCGCTCGGCCAGCCAGCGCTTCAGGTCGCTGTCCATTTCTGCCATGCCACCTGCTCCTGGAGGCAGAGTGCGAGGCCGACGTCGAGGGCAGCGCGCGCAACAGCGCCGCGCTGAGCGTCCCCCGCAAAGTGAACGCCGATCACGTGGCCGTTGTGGCTGGTGGTCATGCGCGCCTGCCTTATTGCTTTGCCCGCTGGCCGGCGCGAACCGTTCCAGCGCCGGCAATCGCTCCATCCATCGCGCGCCGGCATGATACCATTCGCAGCGCGTCATTCTGGTTGCGCTTGCGTTTGCCCACACACCCATGCCGATTACGATCACCGAGATCGACACCACCGACCGCGCTGAGGTCGGACAGTTTCTCGACCTGCCGTTTCGTCTGTATCGCAACGTCCCGCAGTGGGCGCCGCCACTGGCGATAGACGCTCGCCGGCCGCTCGACCGGCGCAAACACCCCTTCTATCGTCATTCGGATGCGGCGTTCTTCCTGGCCCGGCGCGATGGCGCCGTAGTGGGCCGGCTGGCCGTGATCGACAACCGCCACTATAACGAGTTCAACCGCGAACGCACAGCTTTTTTCAACCTGTTCGAGTGCGAGGATGATGTTGAAGCGTCGCGCGCGCTGTTCGACGCGGCTTTTGGCTGGGCGACGGCGCGCGGGTTGAACAAGATCATCGGGCCGAAGGGCTTCACCGCGCTGGATGGCATCGGCCTGCTGGTCAAGGGCTTCGAGCATCGCCCGGCTTTCGGCATTGCCTACAACCTGCCGTACTATCCTGCGCTGGTCGAAGCCAGCGGTTTCGACGTGGATGGGGAACTGGTTTCCGGCTATCTCAGCCCGCGCGCACCGTGGCCGGAAAAGGTCGATCAGATCGCCGAGCGGGTCAAACAGAAGCGGGGGTTCCAGGTTGCGCGCTTCACCACGCGCCGCGAGTTGATGGCGTTTGTGCCGCGCCTGCGCGAGCTATACAACGCGGCGCTGCCGGGCACCACCGGCAACACGCCGCTGACCGACGACGAGGTTGCCATGATGGCCGGCCAGCTCAAGTGGTTTGCCGACCCGCGCCTGATCAAGATCGTGACCAAAGGCGACGAACTGGTCGGCTTTTTGTTTGCCTATCCCGATGTGAGCGCCGCACTGCAGCGCTGCAAGGGCCGGCTGCTGCCGTTCGGCTGGCTCGACCTGCTGCTGGAACTCAAACGCACCAAATGGGTCAACATCAACGGCGCGGCGATTGTCGAGAAGCATCGCGGCCTGGGCGGCACGGCGCTGCTGTTCAGCGAAATGCGCAAGAGCGTCATCGAGGGCGGTTTCGAGCACGCCGACATCGTGCAGATCGGCGTGGAGAACGAGAAGATGCAGCGCGAAATGCGCGACCTGGGCATCGACTTTTATAAGACGCACCGCGTCTATCGACGCGGTTTATGAGTCGCAACGGCGGCGCTGCCGGCTGCCCGGATCATCGCGGGCAGATTCGGGCGCATTTGCGGGTGTATTCATCGAGCAGCTTCAGGTACACGCGGTACTGGTCGAGCGACACGCTGGGCGGCGTCTGGTGATCGACGCTGGGGATGTAGCCGCCGGCCTCCATCAGCGGCGCGAGTCGTTCGAACTCGGCGCGCATGGCCTCCTCGCCCTCGGTCATCACCATCTTGTTGAAGTGACCGACCATGCGCAGGGTGGGGAATTGTTCGCGCATCTTCACTGCGTCCACGCCGGCCTGTCGCTCCAGCGGCAGCACGCCATCCACCCCGACCGATTGCAGCCAGGGCGCCAGCAGCGTCACATCGCCGTCAGTGTCGGTGATGATCAACATGCCCATCTCTTTGGCCCGTTCGACCATCGGGCGGTAGTAGGGCGACAGAAATTCCTCGCACAGTTTGCGCGAGATCATCGGGCCGTGGTTGTACGACATGTCCTCGGCAACGGTCATGAAGGTGGGCCGGCCGGCCCGCGCCACCAGTTCCAGCAGCCGCAGGTTGAATGCCAGCAGGTCCTGGTTCATCTGATGCACCAGTTCCGGCTGATCGATGAAGGCGTACATCAGGTCGGTAAAGCCCATCAGCGTGCGCGGGAACCAGAAGTAGCCTTCCAGCGTGATCCACACCACCCCATCGCCGCGCTTTTGGCGCTCGAACCAGGGCGCCATGCGTCCGATCGACCCGGCATGATCGGGAAAGAGCATGGGCCGCAGGCGCAGGTAGTCGTCCATGTTGTGCACGATGCCTTCGATGTGGTGTTGGGTCGCTTCGATAGTCGGGTCGGTGGTGCTGAACCAGAACTGGATGTAGGGGTCGAGGCCGAAATACTCGTGAATGTCGAATACGCTGGTCAGGCGGGGGGGCAGGCCCTCGCCGCGCCAGCGCGCGATGGTCTTGTCCCACCACATAGCCCATTCCCACCTGGGCAGGCGATCGACCGGCTGAAAGTTCATCAGAGCGCGGAATCGTTCGACGTGATTCATGTTGGCCTCTTTCGCTCAAGAACGGTTTGCTGACGGCAATTATGGGCGCTTCCGCTAAAGTGCGGGATCGCCCGGCCGGCCCCACTTCTGCCGGAATCGCTCGCGCGCATTGCCGACGATGGCCGGCCCGTGGCTGAAACAGGCCGTGTTGAAGCTGAGGTTGCTCACGCGCGCCAGGCTGCGCAGCCCTTCGGCGTAGTCTTCGTACAGGATGCCGGGTCCGAGCCGGCCCATGTTGCTGGCGATGTCGCCGGCGAACAGCACGCCGCCCGCGCGCGGCCACAGGAATGCCACGTGGCCCAGCGTGTGACCGGGTGTGTGAATCACTTGCATATCGCCAGCGAACGGCAACACCTGCCCGTCCTGCAGTTCGCGCTCTATGATCGCAGCTTCGACGCGGGCCGGAACCACGCGCAAGCCCGACAGCCGGAACAGCAGCCAGCGCAGAAGGCCCGGCCCCGGCTTCGCAGGCCGCATCACCTCGCCGCGCCGGGTGAGCGCCGCGTCGGTCGGGTGCATGTAAGTTGCCGCGCCGGTGGTCTCTTTCAGCGTCTTCAGGCTGCCGGTGTGGTCGGCGTGCAGATGGGTCAGCAGAATGTGGCGGATATCTGCCGGCTGCCGGCCAAGCTGGCGCACGGCCGCGAGAATGCGCTCGGCGCCGCCCGGCGTGCCGGTGTCGATCAGGGTCAGCTCGCCGGCGTCGATCAGAAAGGCATTGACGATGCCGAGCGGGATGCAATAGGCGCCCGGCGCGATGGATGTCAGAGGCATGGGGGTCGGGGGATAAGGTTAATAAGGCTGGTCGGATTCGTCAGGTTGGTCAGGTTCAGTACTGTTCGAGCCGTTCCACGTTGAGCACGAACACCGTGGCCCCGCCGATCTCCACTTCGGTCTCCTGGCCGGTGGTCATGGTCACCTGACCCAGCGGCATGGACAGATGAACCGGCACGGGCATGGGCGCCTTGCGGCGCTGCGCCGTGCGCTTGAGAACGGCCAGCGCGCGCGGCATCTGCGCGTCTTCCACGCCGAGCAGCAGCGTCACGTTCTTCTGGCGCAGCCAGCCGCCCTCGGTCGAGATGCGCGTCACACGCAGGCCGGCTTCCACCAATGCGTCGCTGATGCTGGCGGCGTCGTCGGCTTGCACAATGACCATGACCAGTTTCATGTCGATTTCTCCTTGCGGGGGGTGTGTGCGGCGTGTTGCCGTGTGTGTTGGGTTTTACGGTTGATCCGGCGACGCCTGGAACGCCGGCAGGAAGGTGCGGTTGGTGAAGACTTCGTACACGTAGGTGAAGGCCAGCCGGCGGCCATTGCTATATCCGCCGATGACGTAGAACTCGGTGGGCTGCGCCGCAATGGCGACGCTGCGCCAGTCGCCGATCAATGGCGTCTCGATTGAAGTCCAGCGGTCGGTTTGTGGATCGTATCGCTCGTTGAAACCGACAAAGCCGGCCCATCCGCCGCCCACTGCGTACAGGCTGTTGCCCACGCGAGCAATGCCCGGCCCGCCCCGCGAGATCTGCATGGGGGCGCACGTTGACCAGGCGTCGCGCGCCGGCCAGTACACCTCGCACGTGGCGAACTCGCGGCCTTCGTCGTACCCGCCTATGACGTAGATGCGGTCGTCGAACGCAGCCGCGCCGGTCAGGCTGCGCGGGGTCGGCATCGGCGCAATGGGATGCCACGTGTCGCCGGCAATATCGTAGGCGAAGCTGTCAACTGTGCCGGGATTGCTTGACTTGTCGCCGAACACATACAGCTTGCCGCCGAGCGCGGCCATGCTGTGGCCGGTCATCGGCGCAGGCAACGGCCTGAGTGATCGCCACACATTGGCGGTAGTGTCCAGCGCCTCCAGCCGGTTGGTTGCGACGCCGTTGGCGGTTGTGCCGCCGGCCACGTAGATCAGCGCGCCGACGGCAACGGCGGGCGCATTCCAGGCCGGCGTCGGTTTGGGCGCGTCCAGCGGCGCCCAGGTGTTGTTTCTCGGGTCGAACACCAGCACATCGCCGGATGCCGTTTGATTGGTCTCGCCGCCGATCAGGTAGATAAGGCCGCCCACGGCGGCGGCTGCGCTGCGCGCCCGCGCCGCCGGCAGCGCGCCGCGCAGGTACCAGCGGGTGGCTTCGCCCGGCGCCAGCAGGTCGCCGGTCAACGTGTTGTTGTCAACCAGGTCGGTGCCGTCGGCGTCTGGCCTGGCGTTGCTCCCCAGCGCCGGCAACGACGCAAGGCTGCCGGCCGCGATGAGCAGCAGGGTGGCGACAATCAGCGCGCGCCGCCACAACGGCAGAGGCGGCAATGGTTGAGGGTTCGGCGCGACCGGCACTGGCGCTACGGCGCGCGGAATGGCGCGCTCGCCTGCTGGATTGGCCGGCGCTGTCACAGACGCTGGCGCCTCGGATGGGCTGTCTGCGGGGTGTGGGGGCTGTTCATCTGTGATTGCGCGCGCAACGTTCGCGGCGGCCAACGGTTCAGCGTCAATGACCGAAGCGCCGGAAGGCGCGTGTGCGACTGCTCGTGGCAGGTCGGTGGTCTCGACCGGTGTTGTGGCCGGCGCGCTCTGAGAAGCCGTATCGGCCGGCTTTCCATTCGCCGGCGCAGTTGCCTGTTCGCCTGCCGCTTGAGCCGCCGGCCCAGCCGCCGGCCCAGCCGCCGGCTCAGCCGCCGGCTCAGCCGCCGGCACGACCCAACCGTTGCGCACGGCGATCATGGTCACTTCCACGCGCGATTGGGCTTCGAGCTTGGTGAAGATATTGCGCAGATGCACCTTCACCGTGTTGGGGCTGAGGTAGAGCTGCGCCGCGATCTCCTTGTTGCCGGCCCCTGTAGACAGCAGCCGAACGACTTCCAGCTCGCGTTCGGTCAGCGGTTCGCCTGCTTCTGCCATGCGAACGATTATAGCGAGCGGTTAAAGATTCCCGGAGTCTCCCATACTCCGGGAATCTTTGTGCGCCCCCGGTCTGCTGTCAATCACACAAGTGAAGCGGGTTGGTGACACTTCGATGCGCGCGTCGGCCCGCAGCGCAATGATGCCGGCGCGCGCATCGCTGTTCAGCACATCGCGCGCTTCGTCGATGGCGGCGAGTTTAAGATCGGTCAGGTCGCCGCACACTATCTGGATTGCGCGGCGCAGGGTGGCGCGTTGCAGGCCGGCCGGCAGCGCCTGCCATGCCCGGCGATCGAATGTCAATCGACTGCTGCCAGGCAGGCCCATGTCGCCCGTGAGCGCCTGGGCGAAGGCTTGTTGCGCGGCGTGGTCGATGATCTCGGCGTCGGCAGCGGCGGTTTCGGCCAGCCGGGCGAGCACGGCGCGAATGCCGGGGTTGTATTGCTCCAGCAGGGGCAGTAATTCGTGTCGGACGCGATTGCGCAGGTGATCGGCGCTCTCGTTTGTCTCGTCGTGGCGCGGCTGAAGTTGTCGCGCCGCGCAGTAAGCCGTCACTTCGGCGCGCGTCACCTGGAGCAGGGGGCGGATCAGATACAGGCCGGGCGCAGATGGGTGGGGGCTGAGCGGCTGCATACCGCGCAGGCCGGTGATACCGGCGCCGCGAATCAGGCGCAGCAGCACGGTCTCGGCCTGGTCGTCGGCGTGATGGGCCAGGGCGATCAGCGATGCGCTGGTGGCTTGCGCCGCGCGCGCCAGGAAGTCGTAGCGGGCGCGCCGGGCGGCGACTTCGATGGAGACGCGGGTCGCAGAGGCGAGGCCGGCTACATCAGCCCGCTCGCTGATAAAGGCGGCGCTGCGCGACTCGGCGAAGGCGCGGGTGAACTCGGCGTCGGCGCGGCCGGCTTCGCCGCGCAAGCCGTGATCGAGGTGGGCAATCGTTGGGGCCAGGCCAAGCGCGCCGGCCTGCGCCAGAACAGCGTCGGCCAGGCACAATGAGTCCGGGCCGCCGGAGACGGCCAGCACGACCGGCGCGGGGTGTCGCTGAAACCAGGCATGACTTTCAGGCCGGGCGCGGGCGTGGTCGAAGGCGCGCTGCACACGCAGCCACACGCGCTGGCGGATGGCGTCACGGGCGCCGGACATGGTCGCTCGACATGGTTGCTCATAGCGCCCGGATGTCGCCGGCTACGTGGACGGTGACGGGCACGCCTTCGATCTGATCGGGGATGCCGTCATCGGCGCTGTCCGGGTTGGCGTCGGGATCGAGCGCCACTGCCTGGCGCACGCCGACCACCAGCACGGGGCAGGGCGCGGAATCCTGTTCGGTTTTGGCTGCGGGGACGGTTGTCGCAGAGGCTGGTTCGGAGAGCGGCGCGGTTCGGGCCAGGCCGATGCCGACGCTGATGACGTTGGCTTTGCGCAGCAGGGCGGCTTCGTGCCGGGCTTTTACCCGGCGCACATAGTCGAGGGTCAGCGTAACCCCGCCGGCAGGCTGGCGCTGGATTCGGGCTGGCTGTTTCATATCCTGATGATACAGCAGCAGGCGAGCCTGTTGCGTGAGCGCGTGAGCGGGGCCTGAATTCCCTGTCACCCCCGCGCAGGCGGGAGGGCGCTGGTGCGGATGGCAGGGCAAGCCCGGCGGCTTGCCCTGCAAGAAGCGGCTATTTCGCCGGCAGGGCTTGTGGCGATGGCTTGCGCTTGCCCAGCAGGCTGCGCTCTTCCCATGCCACCAGCGTTGGCACAGCAACGAAGATGGACGAGTAGGTGCCGGCGATCAACCCGACGAGCAGAATCGCCACAAACTGGCGGATGCTGTTGCCGCCGAACAGCAGCAGGGCTGTGGTGACAAACACGTTGGTCAGCGAGGTGACGACGGAGCGGTGCACAACCTGCACGACGCTGCGCGACACCACCTGATGAAAAGGCTCGCCGCGATAGCGTGACAGGTTTTCGCGGATGCGATCGAACACCACAATCGTGTCCTGGATCGAGAAACCGACGATGGTGAGCATGGCGGTCAGGAACAGCACATCCGCCTCCCAGCCCAGGATGACACTGAGCAACGCCATGGCCCCGCCGGCGACCAGAATGTCGTGGATCAGCGCAAGGATGGCGCACAGGCTATAGCGGAAGGGGTGTGGCATTTTGCGAAAGGAATACCAGATGAAGAGCAGGATGGCCACGATCGCCGCCAGCACGGCCAGCACAGCGGCGCTGGCCACTTCGCGGGCGACCTGCGGGCTGACCGAATCCACGCTGGACTGAGCGCGATCAAGGGGGGCAATGGTTTCGGAGATGCGAGCCAGCAGCGATTCGTTCTGTTCGCCGGCCAGGAATGTCGTGCGCACCTGCCACAGGTTTTCCTCCGGCGCGCCCAGGCGGGACACGGAGGGATTGCTCAGGCCAAACGCAGCGAAGGCGCTGCGCAGGCTGTCCTCGCTCACCGGGCTGGTGAACTTGAGCACGAAACGACTGCCCTCGCGGAAATCGACGCCCAGGCGCCACGGCGAATTGGTCGGCAATGTGATCACGTTGTAGAGCATGGCAATGACGCCGGCCAGGATGACGACCAGCGAGAAGGCGAAATAGTAACGGCGATTCTGGACGATTGAGAACAACATGAGCTTCACCGGATGCTTCAGATTCCCAGGAGGGCTTTGCGCGCTTCAAAGGTCTCGCTTTGCTGGTAGAGCACCTGGCGCAGGATGGTGCGCGTCACTACCATGGCGGAGAACAGGCTGATCAGGATGCCCAGCGCCAGGGTGATGGCGAAACCTTTCACAGCGCTGGCGCCGAATGTGTTGCCGAAGAGAAAGAGAATCGCGCAGATGATCAGCGTGCTGAGGTTTGAGTCGCGGATGGACAACCACGCGCGCTGGTAGGCTGTCTCCACGGCGCCGCGAATGGTGCGCCCGCCGCGCACTTCTTCCTTGAACCGTTCGACCACCAGCACATTGGCGTCCACCGCCGACGCCACCGAGGACAGGAAGCCCACGATGCCGGGCAAAGTCAGCGTGACCGGCAGCAGGATGAAGACGGCCATTGTGCTCAGTCCGAAGAAGGTCAGCCCGATGGCGCTGATGACGCCGAGCACGCGATAGTACAGCAACAGGAAGATGATCAGCGCCAGCAGGCCGATCAGGCCGGCGATGAAACTGCGGCGCACCGAATCTGCGCCCAGCGTCGCGCCCACATCCCGGATGCTCTCGATCTTCAGCGGCACCGGCAGCGAGCCGTAGTTCAGCAGGGTGGCGACCTGACGCGCCTCGTCGATGGTATAGTTGCCGCGAATGCTGCCGCCCTCGGTCAACACGTCCTGAATGATGGGGCAGGACTGCACGATGCCGTCCAACACGATGCATAGCGGCCGTTGCACATTTCTGGACGTGAACTCGCGGAATGACGCCTGCGCTTCGGGTTTGACCTGGAACAATACGACGATCTGGCCGGTGCTGGCGTCCGGGCGGGCGTTGCTCTCGAGAATCTCGCCGGTGAAGGCGGTCTCGTACACCAGAACGCCGGGCGGCGTTTCGGTAGCTGTAACCGGCCGGCCGATCTGCGAGGTGGCCGGGTAGAGCAAGCCCTGATAGAGGCCGAACGTGGTGGAAATGACTTGCCCGGCCTGCGGCGGGTTATTCGTGCCGTTTACGAATTCCAGTTGGCCGGTTTTCTGGATCAGGTCGATGGCGAGTTGCGGATCGGTGATGCCGGGCAGCTCAACCAGGATGCGGTCTGTGCCCTGGATCTGCACGGTGGCTTCGGTGACGCCCAGTCCGTTGACGCGGCCTTCGATGATCTGACGGGCCGACTCCAGCGATCCTGTCACCAGTTGGCTGCTCTCCAGGTTGGCGGCCAGCAGCACCTGCAAGCCGCCCTGCAAGTCCAGGCCCTGCCTGATCTGCAAGTCGCGCGCGCGCGGGTCTTGCCAAAAAACGAGACTCTTCAGGAATTCGGGCTTGGGGATGGGCGAAACGATAAATGCGGCGAACAGTCCGAGCACGACGATGATGACTAACGTGATGAGGTTGCGTTCACGCATGCAAGGGCACCTTCGTTCATTGAACCGTGTTGCGCAGAATTCGCCCGTGGCCGGCAGCAACGGTCTGGACAGCCCTCAGGCGGCGCAGGGGCAGATTATACTACCGCGCGCGTCGGTATAATGGCGCAGTTTCAAGCGCGACCGCAGCGCGGCGCGCGTGTGGAGGTCAATACGAATGGCGGATGTGAAGGATGTGGCGGCGCAAGCGGCGCTTGACATGGTTGAGCTGGAGAACAAGGCGCGCCAGGCGTTGCGCGAAGTGTACGACCCCGAACTGGGCATGAGTGTGATGGAACTGGGCCTGATTCGCAAGTTTGACTGGCAGCCGGACAAGGTCGAGGTGACGATGATTCTGACGACGCCGTTCTGCCCGTATGGGCCGGCGTTGATCGAGCAGGTGCGCCAGAAAGTGCAGGAAGTCACCGGGCGAACGGCTGCCGTGACAATGGGCTTGGAGATGTGGGAGCCGTCGATGATGGAAGATCAGGCGGCAGCCAACTGGGGTTTGTATTACTGACACGCTGCCGGGGCGCGCCAATGCGCCCCGGCGCGTTTTCACGCGCGCTCTCGCGCGCTCCGGCGCCTCAGCGACAGCGTGCTGGCCAGCACATTGCCCCCGGCGCACACGATCAATCCCGCCCCCACGCTCAGCCCTGCGCTCAGCAGTCCGGACATCAGCAGCGGCGCGGCAAAGATTGCAAAGCTCGACACGCTGAGTTGGGCGCTGATGAAACTCTCGTAGCGGTCGGGCGGCGCATTCTCCAGCACCAGCCCAAAGGCAGTCACCTGGAACAGCCCGCTTGCCAGGCCGCCGATCGCCCCGGCCACCCATGTCAGCGGCAGGTCCTGCGCCAGCGCCAGCACGAGCATCTGGACGCCGATGCCGGCCCCGCCCAGCGCAAACAGACGCTGGTTGCCAAACTGGCGCACCAGGCGCGGAATCACGGCGCCCATGGCGGCCAGGGCCAGCCAGTACACCGTGATGTACCAGCCATAGTCTGTGTCACCGGCGCCCAGTTCGCGCACCAGCTTAAGCGGGATGAGTGGCGCCGGCGCGTTGAGCGCCAGTTGCGTGAGCAGGGTCACGAGCAGGTAGCGCGCCGCCGGCGCATACTTCAGGATATCCCGCAGGTCGCCGGCGGCCGATTGACGGGCCGGGGGTGTGGCCGGCGCCGGCAGCGGCTTCACCGCGCCGAAGATGAAGATTTCGACGATGCCGGCGACGATCGCCACCCCGCAGGCCGCAAAGTAGTTGGCTGGCATATCCAGGCGGTCGAGGATGAGAGCCATGGCCGGCGTGCCGATTGCCATCGCCAGCCCAAACGCTGTCCAGCGCCCGCCCATCAGCACCGCGATGCGCTCGGCCAGCGTGACTTTGGGCAGGAAGGCGAAGAAAGTGACCTGCACGACGCCGATGATGAGATTGATCGCCAGCGCGGCGGCGACCAGGGCTTCGGCTCGGTAGCCGGGCAGCAGCAGGGCCAGCGGAATCAGCAGGAGCGACAGGCGCGACAGAAACACCGGCGCGATGAGCGCGCGCATGGCGTTCGGCGCGCGTTGCAGGTAGCCGCGCGCCAGCACGCTGGCGATGGTCAGGGCCAGCGCCGAGCCGGAAGTCAACACGCCCAGCAGCAGCGGCGAAGCGCCCAGCCGCGTGGCCAGCACCGGCACGTACTGCTGCTGGATGACCACGAACGGCATCACCCACATCACCTGCAGGATGAACAGGCGTTCGTTGCGGCGCGTCTGTCTGGCAAGCGCCGGATCGATGCTGGCTGCCATGATTGGAAGTCTGCGTGGGAGAAGCCTTCAGGGATTGGGATGGAGCAGAAATCGCTCGAACGCTTCGGCGGTCCAGGGCAGGGCCGGCTTGAAGAAGTGTTCGTAGATCGCCTCGGCGTACACGCGGATTTCGTATTGCGCTTCTGCGGCCATGCGCAGGCGCAGGAAGTGCATCAGATTGTGCGCATCCGTCTTGGCGACCCAGGTGTAGTACACCGCGAAGCCGGGCAGGAAGACGCGCGCCAGTTCGCGCGCGACGCCGGCCTCCAGCGCCTGTTTGTACAGCGCAAACCCCCGCTCATAATGCTCGGCCAGCGCCTCGAACAGAGGCTGGCTTTCCTCTGCGCTCAATTCGCCCAGGCTGGCCTGCTTGTTCGATGGGGATTGTTTGCGCCAGGCAGCCGGCATGTAAAAGTCGTTTTCCTCGAACGCGACATAGCGGCCGGACTGGGCGTTGAAGTTCCACGTGCGATGCCGCACCCACTGCCACCAGGTGACCACCGGCGCGCGGACGCGAAACTTGAACTCCACCTGCTCGAACGGGCTGGTGTGCCGGTGCTCCATCAGGTAGAACAGCAGTTTCTTGTCTTTATCGCTGCCCTTGCTTTCGCCGAGAAAAGAGGCGCGCGCGGCGTTGACAATCGCCAGGTCGTCGCCCATCAGGTCCTGTAACTCGATCCAGCCCTTGTCCAGCACGTTCACGCGCCTGCCGATCAGGCCGGCGCCGGGCGCGGGCGCGTCAATAGTCATTGCCGTCATTGCTCCTTCGAGGGGTAGGCGCTATTGTAGTGCAGGGCAAGCCGCCGGCTTGCTCATGGCAGGGCAAGCCAGGCGGCTTGCCCTACAGGCATACCCACTGCGCGCAACACTCTCTGCCGGGGAATTTGCCCCTGCGGGGAAATGCACCCATGCTGAATGCGCCCGAAGGGGTCTGCTATCATTGTCGGCTTAAATCAAGCCGTGATGTGCGTTGCGCCGGCAATCTGTCTGAGGCCGGCGGGCAATGTGGAGGTGTGGAGTCATGTCTGATGGCGCCGCGTTGGATGCGTTTGCGGCTGAAGTCGGCCGGCCCGACCGCGAGGTTGACCTGGCCCGCGCCGCGCTGGTGATGGGCGCTTTCGAGTATCCCGATCTCGTCGTCGAAGACTATCTGAAGCGCCTGGACGACCTGGCCGAGGCAGCCAGGCCGGCCCTTTCGACAGCCGATCTGCCGTCGCTGGCCCTGGCCCGGTATTTGTTCAAGCGGGCGGGCTTCACCGGCAACCAGCAGGATTACCTCGACCCGCGCAACAGCTTCCTGAATCAAGTGCTCGACCGCCGGCTCGGCATTCCCATCACGCTGTCACTGGTGTATCTCGAAGTGGCCCGCCGCCTGGGGATCGACGCCGAGGGTGTGGGGTTGCCCGGTCATTTTATTGTGCGCTCGCGGCTGGATGTGGAAAATGCGCCGACATCGGAGGGCGATGAAGCCGGCGACCGAAATGCCGTAATCTACCTCGATCCGTTCAACGGCGGCGCACTGATGGAGGAAGCGGACTGCGCCGAGCGGGTGCGCGCCATCACCGACGGCAAACTGCCGTTCAGCCATGCTTTCCTGTCCCCGGTGGGCGCGCGCTACATTCTGAACCGCATGTTGAACAATCTCAAGAATGCCTATGCTGGCCGACAGGACCTGGAACGCGCGTTGCGTGTGGTGGAGCGCCTGCTGGTGCTGAACCCCAATGATCCCGATGAGACGCGCAATCTGGGGTTGCTGCATGCCGGCCTGGGGCACACGCGCCAGGCGCTGGCGGCGTTGACGCGCTATCTGGAATTGCGGCCCGAAGCGCCGGACGCTGCCGCGATACGCGGCCACATTGTTGCGCTCAGCGGCCGGCTGGCGCGCTGGAATTAGCCGGCGATTGCCTCACGCCCGGTTACGCCCGGTTACGCCCGGTCGCGCACGGCGCGCGCCGCCAGCCAGAGCAGGATGCCACTCGCGGTCAGATAGCACACGGTCAGGATCACGAAGGGGGCCGGCAGCACGACAGCTACCGGCGATGTCGCAAATGGCCTCACCGTCACCGTGAGCAGGTTGCCGGTGTTCACAAAGTTTGCCTCTGACGTGACCAGCGCGCCGACAGGACTGAGGCTGATGAGCGCGACGAACAGCGCGGTCAACGCCGGCGCTGCGCTCGAAGCGCCGGCCCGCCCCATTGCCCCGGCCAGCGCGGGAAAAACCAGCAGAGCCAGCACCGACAGACCGATGACGATGCCCACAACGATCGCATAGGTGACAACTGTCGCGCTGAGCGTGTCGCGCGCGCGGCTCGACACGGACAGACCCAGCGTTGTGAAGAGCGCAGCCGATGCCAGGATCACGCACAACGCGGCCACAAATTGGGCCGGCTCGACGCCGCCCAGCAGGAATGCCAGACTGAACAGCGGGAGGGTTGCCAGCACCAGCAACAGCACGTAGCCGAGGACGGGAATCAGCTTGCCCCACACGATCTGGCGCGGGCTGAGCAGGGTGGCTTTGAGCAGGTCGAGAGTATGCCGTTCGCGCTCGCCGCTGATGGCGCTCACAGTAAATGCCGGCGCCACAAAGCTGACCAGGACGATTTGCAGGCCGACCACGACATAGAACAAGGCCGATCCCACCTGGCTGGAGTTGCCGACGCCCGAAGCAGGGTTGGCCAGGGACACGCCCATGTACAGGAGGAGCGCGATGCCGCTGACGATGGCGATGTGCACGGTCAACACTGCGTAGGCGCGCGCGCCGCGCATATAGCCGCGCAGCTCCCTGACCATCAACGGATTGAGCCCGAGGTTCAGCTTTGCCATGCGCGCGGCGATTCTATCACCCGGTTCGCGCCGGCCCGGGCTGCGCCGGCCCATTCAGGCCGGTCAGGATTTTTTCCAGCGAGTCCGCCTGTTCGCTGAACGAAACCACCTGCACGCCGGTGCGCATCAGATGACGCAACAACTCTGTGGCGTCGCTGTAATCGCCCGCGAACACGATCTGCATTTCCTTCAGCGCATGGAGCATGCCTGTCCCCATCCCGTCTTCACCGTTCGCAAATTCGCTCATGCCTGTGGCGCTCTCCTCCCGCATCGCCTGGCCGTGTGTCGGGACAAGCTGCGCGTCCACGACGCCCTGCCCGGTGCGCGCCTGATTCACGGCCATCTCGACGTTGCCGAAGAACCTGACGGCGATGATGCGATGGGGGCGCAGGCGGGCGCGGATGACCGCGCTCTCGCCGGCGACGAGTATGCGGCCACGCTCCAGGATGGCGATATGCGTGCACATATCTTCCAGCTCGGCCAGGATATGCGAGGTGAGCACGATCGTCTTGTTCATGCTGCGCAACTCTTTGAGCAACTCGCGCAGCTCGACGCGCGCGCGGGGGTCGAGGCCGGCGGTTGCGTCATCGAGCAACAGCACGTGTGGGTCATGAACCAGCGCGCGCGCCAGGCCGAGGCGCCGGCGCATCCCCGGCGATAGCTTCTCCATTGGCTCGTCTCTGCGGTGCGAGAGATCGACCAGTGTCAGCAGGTCGCCGATCAGGGCGGCGCGGTCGCTGGCCGGCACGCCATAGCAGGCGGCGAAAAAAGACATGTATTCGGCGACAGTCATGTCCGGATACACGCCGCTCGCATCCGGCAAATAGCCGACCAGGCGCCGCACGCGGGCAGCGTGACGCCGGATGGATGCGCCACCCACCAGCGCATCGCCGCTGGTGGGCGGCAGCAACGTGGCAAGCATGCGCATCAGCGTTGTCTTGCCCGCGCCGTTCGGGCCGACGATGCCGAAGATCGAGCCGGCGCCGACCTGGATCGACAGCCGATCCACCGCCGTCGTTTTGCCAAAGATTTTGGTCAGCTCCCTGGTCTCGATCATGATTGACCGGATTCCCCGGCTTGTTGAAAGGCCCGAACGACCTGCCGCAGACCGTCTTCCAGCGATGTGCGCGGCTGATAGTTCAAGCGTTCATGGGCGCGCGACAGATCGGCGCTCATGCGCGACACGCCGCCGCTCTCGGCGGTGACGTGCAGCGCGGTGAGCGACTTGCCAAGCACCCGGCCGACGGTTTCCACCACGGTGTTGATGCTCGTGCCCGTCCCGCTGCCAACGTTGATCGTCAGCCGGTTGACGTTGGGCGCGCTGGCGGCGCTGACCAGCGCGCTGACCACATCCTCCACGTAGACAAAGTCGCGCGTCTGCTTGCCGCTGCCGTGCACGATGATCGAGCCGCCGCTGAGGGCCTGGCGCACGATGGCCGGGATCACCGGCGGATGCGAAGCGCGAAAGGCCTGGCCGGGGCCATAGGCGTTGAAGATGCGCAGGGCAACCGTCTCCATGCCCCACAACGCGCCGATGGTGTGCACATAGTATTCGGCGGCCAGCTTGCTCACGGCGTAAGGCGAGGCGGGGCTGGGGATGCACGTTTCGCGCACGGGCTGCTCGGCCTGTTCGCCATAAACAGCGCCGGATGACGCGAGCACCACCCGGCGCACGCCGGCGTCTCGCATCGCCTGCATCAGGGCGACCGTGCCGCCCACGTTGGTGTCGTTGTAGTCTTTTGGATACAGCACCGACTCCGGCACCGACACGCGGGCCGCCAGGTGGTAGACGCAGTCCACGCCCTGCAGGACCGACCAGAGCTTGGGCACATCGGCCACATCGCCGCGCGTGAAGTGCACGGCCGGGTCGAGGCGCGAGGGGTCGCCGCTGCTGAGGTTGTCGATGACGCGCACGACTGCGCCGGCGCGCACGAGGGTGTTGGCGAGCGCGGCGCCCAGGAAGCCGGCGCCGCCGGTGATGAGGACTTTCATGGGAGTCGTCAGTAGTCAGTCGTCAGTAGTCAGTAGTCAGTAGTCAGTAGTCAGTAGTCAGTAGTCAGATGACAGAGGACAGAGGACAGATCACAGATCACAAATGACAGGGTGGATGGCGGGTCATCCGGGGGGCCAGGTCATGCGCCGGCCGCCCAGCAGGTGCAGATGCAGGTGATACACCGACTGCCCGCCCTGCGCGTTGCAGTTGATCACGACGCGGTAGCCCTGTTCGGCGATGCCCATTTCGCCGGCGATGCGCTGCGCGGTCAACAGCAGCTTGCCCAGCAGCGCCTGATCCTCTGCGCCGGCCTCGTTTAACGTGGCGATCGGCTTGTTGGGCACGATCAGAATATGCGTCGGCGCGACGGGGTTGACATCGCGGAATGCCGTCACATCTTCATCCTGATACACGATCTGCGCGGGCGCTTCGCCGCGCACGATCCGGCTGAAAATGGTGTCTGTGGACATTGGACGTATTGCGTATTGCGTATTGCGTGTTGCGTATTGCGTGTTGCGTATTGCGTGTTGCGTATTGCGTGTTGCGTATTGCGTATTTGCCCGCGTCGTCTGTCGTCTGTACTCTGTCGTCTGACGACTGACGACTGACTACTGACTACTGACTACTGACTACTGACGACTGACTACTGACTACTGACGACTGACTACTGACCACCCACCGCCGTCACCGACACGTTGTCGAAAGCCACGTCAGTTCCAGGGGCGTCGATCAGTGTCAGCGCAAACAGGCCGATGTCGCCGGCGGCGAACGTGGCGTCGCGGCGCTGAGCGACCTGCTGATCGTTGACAAGGAAGACGAACTGATCGCCCTGCATGATGACGCGCATCCGATTCGTGGCGTTGCCCGTTTGGATAGCCGGATGCGGCGCCCAGTCGGCCCAGTTCTCCCATGCGCCATCTTTCATGATCCCGGCGCGCCAGTAGCCGTCCGACGAAATCTCGAAGTGATAGAAGTTCTTGCGATCCTGGAAGCGGAAGATCACGCCGAAGCCGTTGTCGGTGGGGCCGCCAATGGCCTGCGCATCCACCTGAAAGTCGCCATCGGCAAATTGCCGGCCGGCCACGCTCCACTGCGTCAGGTTTTCCTGCTGAATGATGAAGCGCAGTCTGCCGTTGTCGTACTTGACTTCGGCCGACACGTCTGAAAGCGTCTGCCAGCCGGATTGCGGGTTGCTGAAGTCATCCGTGTAGGGAAGCGGCGACACGGGGGGCGCGGGTGGACTGCATGCTGCGAGCAGCAGCGCAACGATCATTGCCAACGCCCGCGCGCGGGCCGGATTCTGAATGCTCATGCCGCGATTGTAACCCCGCCCCAGGCGTGTTTCCCGGTTGCGCCTGCGCAATGAAGTCCCCCTATAATCGGCGACCATGGTTGTTCATCGCCGGATTCTGTGGGCAGGGTGTTTGCTGGCCGTTGTGCTTATCCTGTGGCAGGGCTATCAGGTCGCAGACGGCATGGCGACCGCTACCGCCCGTCTGCCCCAGGCCGGCGACATCGGGCTTATCCCCGCCGAGACGGCGACCCCCCGGCCAATCGCGACGGCAACAGCACCGGCGCCAGTCCTGCCTGTCACTACGCCAACTGCTACGCTTGCGCCGACGCCGATGGTTTCGCCAACACTTGCGCCAGCGCCGGCTCCCCCGCTTCAGCCGTTAGCCCTTGAGCGGCCCGCTCCTGACCTGGACGCCCATCGCCGCGTGCTCAGCGCGCCGATCCTGATGTATCACTACATCTCGGTTCCGCCGGCCGGCGCAGACAAGTACCGCGTCGATCTGTCCGTTTCGCCCGACATGTTCGATCAGCAGTTGGCCTACCTGGCCGAGAACGGCTTTGCGACGGTCAGCCTGCACGATCTGCTGGCGCACCTGAGCGCCGGCGCGCCGTTGCCGCCGCGCCCGGTCGTGTTGACCTTCGACGATGGCTACCGTGACAACTACGAGAACGCCTTCCCGTTGCTCAGGAAATACGGCTTCACCGGCACATTTTTTGTGGTGAGCGACTTTATCAACGCCGGGCGGCCGGAATACATGACGTGGGAGATGCTGCGCGAGATGGCCGAGGCCGGCATGAGCATCGAGTCTCACAGCCGCACGCACCCCGATCTGCGCGGGCGCTCGTTCCAGTTTCTGGTGTGGGAGATTCTGGGGCCGATTGAAGCAATTACCCATCATACCGGCCGGCGCCCGCATTTCTTCTGCTACCCCGCCGGCAAGTATGACCGCGATGTGATTGCTGTGCTGGCGTCGGTCGAGACATGGGCGGCAGTGACCACCAATCCGGGCCGGCGGCAGACGCTCGACACCGCCATGACCTGGCCGCGTGTGCGTGTGCACGGCGGCGGCTCGTTGCGCGACTTTGCCCGCCTGGTGCATTGAGGCGCAGCGCATACCCTCACAACATTCCAAACCTGCGGAAGGGGCATGGCTAAACCTGCTCTCATCTCGACGCGCTAAGCTCGCGCCGTGATTTTCAAAACCAGCCTTCGCTATTTGTTGCGCCGGCCTCTGCAAGCGGCGTTGTGCATCCTGGGGGTGGCGCTGGGCGTGGCGGTCGTCATCGCCATCGACCTGGCCAACGGCAGCGCCTCGCGCGCGTTCATCCTCAGCACCGAGACTGTCACCGGCCGCGCCACGCATCAGGTGATCGGCGGGCCGGCCGGCCTGGATCAGGATGTGTATCGCCGCATTCGGGTTGAACTGGGCATTGACCGGGCCGCGCCGGTTGTTGAGGGCTACGCCACCGCGCTGGAACTCGATCAGCAGCCGCTGCGCATCCTCGGCGTGGACATCTTCGCCGAGCGCCCCTTTCGCAACTACCTGGGCGGCGACAATGTGATCGATTTGTCGATCCTGGGCGAGCTGCTCACCGCGCCCGACGTGGTGTTGCTGGGCGAGACGATGGCCGAGCGATATGGTCTGAAAGCCGGCGACCGCGTGTCGTTGCGGGTGGCCGATCAACGGCGCGTCTTTCGCATCGCCGGCATCCTGCGTCCCGCCGACAACGACAGCCGTGACGCGCTGGACGGGTTGGCGCTGATGGATATCGGCGCGGCGCAGGAGCTGTTCGGCAAAGTGGGCCGGCTGTCGCACATCGATCTGATCGCCGACGAACGGACTGCCGAGGGCCGCGCGCTGCTCGAGCGCGTGCGCGCGGTGTTGCCACCCGGCGCGCAGATCGTGCGGCCGGCCGCGCGCAGCCAGAGCGTCGAAAGCCTGACCGAGGCGTTTCAACTTAACCTGACCGCGCTCAGCCTGCTGGCGCTGGTGGTGGGGATGTTCCTCATCTACAACACCATCACGTTTTCCATTGTTCAGCGCCGGCCCATTATCGGCACATTGCGCTGCCTGGGCGTCACGCGGCGCGAAGTGTTCGGCATGGTGCTGGCCGAGTCCGCCCTGCTCGGCGCGATTGGCGCGTCCATCGGGCTTGCGCTGGGCGTCTTTTTGGGGCGCGGCGCAGTTGGCCTGGTGACGCAAACGATCAACGATCTGTACTACGTGGTGACGGTGCGCTCGGTTGCGATTGACCCGCTGATTCTGTTGAAAGGGTTCGCGCTGGGCGTCGGGGCGGCGCTGCTGGCCGCGCTGGCGCCGGCTTACGAGGCAACCAGCATCGAGCCGGTGGGCGTGATGAAGCGGTCGAACATCGAGCAGCGCGTGCGCCGGCTGTTGCCTTTTGTCACCGCCGGCGGCCTGATCCTGGCGCTGATCGGCGCGGCCATGCTGCTGCTCACCGCGTCGCTGGTGGTGAATCTGGCCGGCATCTTCGGCGTGGTGGTGGGGATTGCGCTGATGTCGCCGGCGCTGACCATCGGGCTGATGCGCCTGTTGCCGGGCGCGCTGGGCCGGTTGTTCGGCGTCATCGGCAGGATGGCCCCGCGCGCCGTGACCAACGCCATTTCGCGCACGGCCATCGCCGTCGCGTCGCTGATGATCGCCGTGTCGGTCATCATCGGCTTGCAGAGCATGATCGGCAGCTTCCGCGTCACGGTGGAAACGTGGCTGGACGCCTCGCTGATTGCCGATGTGTACGTGTCGCCGCCGTCAGCCGGCAGCGGGGCGTTCAACGCCGGCGGCAACATCGATCCCGGCCTGGCTGCCGAGTTCGCTGCCATGCCCGACATCGCCGAAGTGGTCACGCTGCGGCGCGTGCCGGCCGAGTTTGCGGTGGGCGCAAGAGCAGGCGCGCTCGATGACGCGGACTGGCGGCCGGCTTCGTTGCTGGCAATTGAATCTTCCCTGGAGCGCCAGGCTGCCATCTTCGTGTGGACGATCCGCGACGCAGCCGGCCTGTGGATCGACATGCAAGGCAAGGATGAAGTGCAGGTGTCGGAGCCGTTTGCAAACCGGCACGGCATCACGCCGGACGGCCCGAATAGTTTCATCACCCTGCGCACCGATGAAGGCCCGCGCGCCTTCCGCGTGGTGGGCGTGTATTACGACTATGGTTCGGATCAGGGCGTCGTGCTGATGCGCCGCGATCTGTACAACCGCTACTGGCGCGACGGGGGCATCTCGTCGCTGGCGCTGCACCTGACGCCGGAGGCCCAGCCGCGCGCTACCGACTATGCGCGCGAGTTGCGGGCGCAGCTCGCCGGGCGCGAACTGGTGATCTCGGCCAACCGCGAGCTGCGCGCCAACGCGCTCGAGGTGTTCGACCGCACGTTTGCCATCACCGGCGCGCTCAACCTGCTGGCGACGCTGGTGGCCTTCATCGGCGTGCTCAGCGCGCTCATGGCGTTGCAGATCGAGCGCACGCGCGAGCTGGGCGTCCTGCGCGCCAACGGCATGACGCTGCGCCAGATGTGGCGCATGACGCTGCTGGAGACCGGGCTGATGGGCGGCACAGCCGGCCTGTTGTCTTTCCCAACCGGCTTCGTGCTGGCGCTGATTCTGGTGTACATCATCAACCTGCGCTCGTTCGGCTGGACGATCCGGCTCGAACTGGAATGGACGACTTTCGCGCAAGCCATGCTGGTGGCGCTGGCCTCGGCGCTGCTGGCGGCCATCTACCCGATGCTGCGCATGCGGCGCATCGAGATTGCCTCGGCGGTGCGGCAGGAGTGAAACGCCTACAGCAGGCGTGGCGTGTGAGATGCCTGCCTGAACACCAGATCACGGATTTTCTGATCGCTGCGCGTGAGGGCGAGTTGCGAGATTTCTTCGCGAGGGACCCAGCGCGCGGCGATGTAGCCGGCGGCGTGCCGGGGTGTCGCGCCGGCTTCGGACAGTCGCACATGCGCCACCCGGCGCGTCAGCCGGAAGTGCGTGAAGGTGTGATTCACGCTGCCGACGAAATCCGCCGGCATGACACGGATGGAAATGCCTGTGCGCTCCCGGACGAGTTGCGCCAGCCGGCGCGCGCGGCTTGCCTCATCGTCGCTGTCTGTCGGTTGCAGGTCGCCGCCGGGGAATTCCCACAGCCCGCCGAGCAGCCCGTGATGCGCGCGTTGCGCCATGAGCACGCGCCCCTGCGCATCCTCGATGACAGCGGCGACGGCGAATCTGCGCGGCAACAGGGGGCGAACGGCGCGGGCCGGGTAGGCTTCTGGATTGCCGGCGGCGGAGGCGCGGCACATGCTGCGAATTGGACAGCGCGGGCAATCGGGCGCGCGCGGGGCGCAGAGCGTCGCGCCCAGTTCCATCAGCGCTTCGTTGAAGGGGCCGGCGCGGCCGGCCGGCAACAGGGATTCGGCAAGCTGCCACAGCCGGTTGAGCGCGGCGGGCGATTGCGCATCGGTGAGAGCGCACAGGCGCGACAGCACGCGCCTGACGTTGCCATCCAGGACGGGCGCGTCACGGCCAAAGGCCAGGCTGGCGATCGCGCCGGCGGTGTAACGCCCGACGCCGGGCAGCTTTTGCAGGCCCTCGACCGTGTCTGGAATGCGACCGCCGTAGTCGCGCATGACAATCTGCGCGGCGCGATGGAAGTTGCGCGCGCGGGCGTAGTAGCCCAGCCCCTCCCACAGCTTCAGCGCGTCATCGATCGGCGCTTCGGCCAGGTCTTTTAAGGTTGGGAATCGCTCCAGCCAGCGCCGGAAATAGGGGATGACGGTGGCGACCTGCGTCTGTTGCAGCATGATCTCGGACAGCCACACGCGATAGGGGTCGCGCGGCTCGGCGCGCCAGGGCAGGTCGCGTTGGTGTGCGGCAAACCACTCCAGCAATGCCGATTGCAGGCGCGTCGTCGCCGGGGCGTCGTCTGTGGCAGGCGATTCGCAGGGCGCAGTTGCGCGACCGCGACCGCGCCCGCGACGCGAGCGGGTTGACGTTTTCATGCGCTTCGAGTAAGATTGCAATGTCGCTGGTATGCTGCCTTAGCTCAATCGGCAGAGCAATCGCTTCGTAAGTGATAGGTTTCGGGTTCGATTCCCGAAGGCAGCTTGCAGGAAGGTCGGCCAGGAGCCGGCCTTTTGTCTTTGCCAGCGTGGGCGGGTCATGGGCGGCGCACCGGCACGGTTGACAGGTCGCCCTCGGTGTCCACGAAGCGCGAGGAGACCCAGGCAGCGCGACCGCCGTAGCGGATTTGCCACCAGGTTTGCTCAGCGTTCCTGCCGATGATTGGCATGCGCTGCCTGCTCACAAGCTGGCCCAGCACGGCGTGTTGCACGCCCGGCCCGCTGCGCACGTTCACGACGCTGCCGGCGGGGATGACGACGACCGGCTCGAGCGCGTTTGTCTGAGCGCCGGCCCTGGGCAGCGCAGTATCCGGCAGCGCCCCCGCGCCGGCGATTGTCTCCGGCAGGCCAACCGGCGTGACGTAGTCGCCGTGCACCCAGCCCAGCTTGCCTCTGAACCGGATGTGCCACCACTGGCCGTCCAGGCTCCTGCCCAGCGTTGGCGCGGTGTCCCCGCCGGCCAGTCGTCCCAGGAGCTGGTATTGCCGGCCGGGGCCGCTGCGCACATTCACGACGTTGCCGGCCAGCACGACGATCTCTTTGGGCAAGTTGGCAAACGGCGTCAGTGGCACTGTGGGTGTGATCGGCGTTTCGAGCACAACGGCTGGCGCTGCGGGCAGGGAAGCGTCCGCAGGATTCTCCGGCCCGATCTCCCGGTTGCCGGCGGCCTCAGCCGAGCGCGCGTAGTAACACGTGTTGAAATCGGGGCCGATGATGATGCGATAGCGCGGGCCGTCGGCCTTTGGATCGGCGATCACATTGCTTTGATTCAAGTTAAATGTGCGCAGCAGCAACGGCACGGCGCTGCCTTTCTTCGATGTGCTGTGGTCGTAGATGATCGTCTGGTCATACAGCCGGTCGGCAGCGCGCAGTTCGACAATATGGAAGCCGAGTTCGGCCAGCCGATCGGCGGCTGCCGCGCCAAAGCCGGGGTCGCTGGTGCCATTCCAGACTTCGATGGGAATGCCGTCGCTGGGGCGCTGGTTCAACGCGACGGACAACACCTGCTGGAGATAGCGGTGACGTTCGGCGGGGCTGGGCAGGGCCATCACGCCATCGGGGCCGACAAACCCATTCGCGCCGCCCCAGTCAAGGAACCGGCTGCGGATGATGGCGTTGTTGAAGCGGTTGGCGATGGAGGCGAAGTACAGGATCGTCTCCAGAGGCATATCGGTCTGGATGTGCTTCTGATACTGGTCGATCAGAGCGGGGAGTTTGGGCAGGATGTCGATCTGTTTGGCCCTGGCGAACAGGGCGCGCACCAGGCGCTGCTCGCGCCGGCCGCGATCGACGTCGCCGCCGGGGATGCCATAGCGCGCGCGCACCCAGGCCAGCGCTTGCAGGCCGTTCAAGGTGTACACGCCGGCTTTGGGGATGTTGATCTCCAGCGTTGGCACTTTGGTTCCCTGTTTCCAGACCTCGCCGGTGAAGGTGTCCACGTAATCCTGAGCCACATACATGCCGCCCATGTAGTACGGGTCGCGCGGGAAGACATGCCGGATAGGGCAAGTCGCCACGATGTCCACGCCACCCAGCGTGTCAACGCCATACACCACGCCCTCGAAATTGACCATGGCGAAGTAGTCGATCTGGATGCCGAAGTTGTACAGAATGGTTTCCCTGAACAGGCCGGGGCCGCCGCGCGAAAAGGCGGTGTTGATCCTGGCAGTGCCGAAGCCGGGCATGTAGGCCGGCGTGTCGCGCGGGATGGACAGCATGACCACTGAGGGCACATCGAGGTTGACGCTGGCGATGATGATCACGTCGGTGTTGGCGAAATTGCGCGTCGGGCGCTT
The DNA here is from genome assembly GCA_937927775.1 of uncultured Anaerolineae bacterium. Taxonomy (GTDB): domain Bacteria; phylum Chloroflexota; class Anaerolineae; order J036; family Brachytrichaceae; genus Roseilinea. The sequence continues at coordinate 34,363 of CALBEF010000034.1, forward strand.
GTCCACGCCAAGCAGGGCGATGTTGATGGTGCCTTCGGGCAGGCGCACCGGCGGCAGCGGCGGCGGAGGCGGGATGGGCGTTGGGACAGGTGTCGGGGCGGGGGCAGGGGGAGGCTCTTCCTGGGCGGGGAGTCGCGCGTTTGCGCCGGCCAGGGCCGGCTCGCACAGCGCCCCCAGAACGATGGCGATCATCCCTGCTGCGCCGACCAGCCGCGCTGTGGGGTTCCCTCGCGCTCGCTCACGCCCCATCTGTGGAGCTATGTTGCCTGTGTGGACGCTCCCTGGTCGGGAGCAGGGTTTAAGGTGCTTAAACATCGCGCCGGTCGAGTATAGCCTGATTTCGCGCTGTAGCGCCGGACGCATTTCTCCGTGCGGCGCGCGGATTGATCCCGCGCAACGAGCGCGCGCAGCGAGCGCGCGCAGCGAGCGCGCGCAACGGCTCGTATTGCCCCTGCTGGGAAATGCCTCCCGCATTTTCCGGTGTGCCAATTGGCCTACAAAGCAGGGCAAGCCCGGCGGCTTGCCCTACAGGCATACCCACTGCGCGCAACACTCTCTGCCGGGGAATTTGCCCCTGCTGGGAAATGCACCCCTCCCTTTTCCCTTTGCCAGGCCCGCGCATGGGAGTAGAATGCGGCGTCTTCGATCTCGGACTGTCAGCCGTCAATCGTCAATCAATAACCGTCAACTCCCAATTGCCATGTCTTCGCTCACTGATCTTTTTCTGCTCGATCCCGGCGTTGTGTTTTTTAATCATGGCTCGTTCGGCGCGACGCCGCGCCCGGTGTTTGAAAGCTATCAACACTGGCAGTATGAACTGGAGCGCCAGCCGGTGCATTTCATCCAGCGCCGGCTGAAGCCGGCTCTGCAGGATGCGCGCGCGGCGCTGGCTGCCTATTTGCATACCAGCGTTGACAACGTGGTGTTCGTCACCAACGCCACGCTGGGCATGAACATCGTCATCCGCAGCCTGGCGCTGGGGCCGGGCGACGAAGTGCTGGCCACCGATCAGGAGTACGGCGCGATCAACAACACGTGGAACTACATGGCCGGCAAGCGCGGCTTCCGTTACATCAACCAGCCTGTGCCGTTTCCGCCGACGACGCGCGAGGAATTCGTGGAGGCGTTGTGGCAGGGTGTGACGCCGCGCACGAAGGTGATTTCGATCAGCCACATCACCTCGCCGACGGCGCTGATTCTGCCGGTCGAGGCAGTGTGCCGGCGCGCGCGCGAGGCCGGCATCCTCACCGTGATCGACGGCGCGCACGCGCCCGGCCAGATCCCGCTCGACCTGGACGCGCTTGGCGCCGACTACTACGTTGGCAATTGTCACAAGTGGCTGTGCGCGCCCAAAGGCGCCGCCTTCTTATATGCGCGTCCTGACCGGCAGCGCGATCTGGAGCCGCTGGTCGTGAGCCGCGGCTGGCGCAAAGCGGCCGATGACCCTACACACTTTGCGGAGTGGCATCAGTTTCAGGGCACGCGCTACTACGCGTCATTTTTGGCTGTGCCGGACGCCATTCGCTTCCAGGCGGAGCACAACTGGGAAGAAGTGCGGGCGGAATGTCACGCGCTGGCCGGCTATGCCAAAGCGCGCCTCCTGGAGCAATTCGATCTGCAACCGCTTCAACCGGAGACGCCGGCGTGGTACGCGCAAATGGTGGTCATCCCCCTGCCCGAACAGGATGCCGGCGCTGTGTATCAGCGGCTGCTGGACGAGTATCGGGTCGAAGTGCCGGTCTTTGTGACGCAGGGGCGCCTGGTCACGCGCCTGTCGATCCAGGCTTACAACACGCGCGAGCAGGTGGACTATTTCGTGGAGGCGCTCAGGGCGATCTATCGCAATGGCAGCGCAGCGGGGGGCTGATGGCCGGCTTTATCGCCCTTTGCCCGCTATCTGTTGTCTGTGCTCTGTCATCTGACCGCTGACGACTGACGCCTCCTACGGATACAGCCGATAAATCGTGCGCGGAAACGGAATGGCCTCGCGCACGTGCTCGGTGCCACAGATCCACGTCACTGTGCGCTCGACGCCGAGGCCGAAGCCGCTATGCGGCACGCTGCCGAACTTGCGCAGTTCGATGTACCACTTGTAGGCTTCTTCGGGCAGGCCCTGGTCGTGGATGCGCCTGAGCAGCAGGTCGGGGTCGCTGATGCGCTCGCTGCCGCCGATGATCTCGCCGTAGCCCTCCGGCGCCAGCAGGTCGGCGCTCTTGCACACTTCGGGCCGGCCCGGGTAAGGCTCCATGTAGAACGCTTTGACGGCGGAGGGGAAGCCGGTGACGAACAGCGGCTTGTCGTACAACTGCGTCAGCGCCGTCTCGTGCGGCGCGCCAAAATCCATGCCCCACGTGATATCCAGGAGCTGCTTTTGCTCCGGGTCCTCGGTTTGCGCCTGCACCTGCTTGATTGCGGCGATCGCGTCGTCGTAGGTGATGCGCGGGAAGGGCGGCGCGATGTGCGTCAGTTTGGCCGGATCGCGCCCCAGCACCTTCAGCTCATTCTGGTTCTCGGCCAGCACGGTCTGCACGATGTGGCTGACCATCTGCTCTTCGATCTCCAGAAGCTGGTCGAGATCGCACCAGGCGATCTCCGGCTCGACCATCCAGAACTCGGTGAGGTGCCGGCGGGTCTTGCTTTTCTCGGCGCGGAAGGTCGGCCCGAAGCAGTACACCTTGCCGAACGCGAAGATGTTGGCTTCGTTGTAAAGCTGGCCGGTCTGCGCCAGGTAGGCTTTGTCGTCGAAATAGCCGACCTCAAACAGGTTGGTCGTGCCTTCGGCGGCGGAGGGGGTCAGGATGGGCGTGCTCATCTCGACATAGCCGTTGTTGTCGAGCCAGCTTCGGATGGCGCGCATGACGGTGGCGCGCACGCGCAACAGCGCCCATTGTTTGGTCGAGCGAATCCACAGATGCCGGTTGTCCATCAGGAACTCGACGCCGTGCTCTTTGGGGGTGATGGGGTAGTCTTCGGCGCGCTGAACGATCTGCATCGACCTGACGCCGATCTCGTAGCCGCCCGGCACGCCCGGCGCGCGCGGGTCGGCGCGCACCTCGCCGGTGACGATCAGCGAGGATTCCTGCGGCAGATGCAGCGCGGCGTCGAATGTGGCTTCATCCACGTCGCGCTTGAACACGACGGCCTGGCAGATGCCCGTGCCGTCGCGCACCTGCATGAACACGAGCTTGCCCTTGTCGGTGCGGTTGTAGAGCCAGCCTTTGATTGTGACGGTTTCGCCGATGCGCCGGTTGAGGTCGCGGATGGTGGTGTCCATGCAGGCAAGTATACGCAGGAGATACGACTAATCTGGTGTTGAGGGCGGGTTGTCGGCGCGCTGCGCGGGCGACCTTTTTGAACCTGTGGCAATTCGCGGAGAAATAAACAATGAAGATCAAGAAAGGTCTGGGGCTGGTTCTGCTGGCGATCTGGCTGATCGCCTATGGTGTGATTGCGATTATCGGCTTGAGCTTTGCGGGGTTGCCGCTGATTATGGCGGTGCTGGCAATTGCGGCCGGCCTTCTGATTCTGCTGGGCAAGTAAGATGGGCAAGCCCGGCGGCTTGCCCTGCCTGACTGCCCTGACTGCAACCCGGCGCTAATACGCTCCCAGTTCGCGCAACCGGGCGTCGCTGATGCCGAAGTGATGCGCGATTTCGTGCAACAGCACGCGCCGCACGAGTGCCCGCGTCTCGTCCGGCGTGCGGCAGCGCATCAGGATGGCATTTTGATAGAGGCTGATTTTGTCCGGCGGCACAAGCTGATAGCCGCGCGTGCGGCGTGTGAGCGGCACGCCGTGATAGAAGCCCAGCAACTGGGCCGGGTGTTGCGCGCCGGCCAGGCGCATCACATGCGCATCGGCCCACGGCTCGACCACCACTTCCACGTTGTTGGCGAACTCGCGGAAGTCTGGCGGCAGGGCGTCCCACGCTTCGGCCACCAGTTGCTCGAACGCGGTGTCGGCGTCGGTCATCTCATGCTCACGCGCCCGCTTCTCACGCGCCCGCTCCCGGCAGGTTCCAACTGCGCACCAGATCGGTGACGGCGGCGCGGGTGGCTTCGCTGCCAAAGCCCCACGCCAGCAGGGTGAAGTAGTCGCCCCACAGGTTGGCGCCGAACGCCGGCTTGTTGGCGTACAGTTCGATGAAGCCGGCGCCGGCCACCAGCACCAGCGCAATGCCGATGCTGCCCAGGGTGAAGAGTCGCAGGCGCCACTGCGCGCGATCGGCGGCCTGCTTTGGCGTCGGCGCGCGCGCAGCCGGCGGCGGGCCAATCAACGAAAGCGCGCTGGCGGAAAGGGCGCTCTTGGAAACGGCGCCAATGTCTCGGCTGCGGGATGGTTGGCGCTGCGCCAGGTCTGCGAGCATCGCTTCAGCTTCAGCGCGCACAGCGTTGTAGCCGGTTTTGTCGCCCGGCGCGAGCGCGTTGAAGCGTTCGATCAGCGCGTCCACTTTTTGCTGCGCCGCAGGCCCGCCGGCAGTGTCCAGCAGCGGCGTCAACAGCTCGTCGATGCGCGCAAACAGGCCGGCCAGCGCCAGATAATCATTGATCTGCTGCGCAAGCGGTTCAAGCTCACGGCGCAATTCATCCGGCCCACTCAAGTCAGGCGCTTTGCGGGCGGCTTGTTCCAGCTCGAATCTGATTGCCCGAAGGCAGGCGCTATCCGCGCTTGAGACGCTGCTGACCTTATCGACAAGTTGCTGATAATAAGCAAGCTGAGTCTGCCAGTCGTCGCGCTCTCTGCGCCACTTGTCGAGCAGCGCTTCGGCATCCTCGATCAGCTTGCCGGCTTCGTCCCACTTTTCAGCGCGCGCCAGCGCCTCGGCGTCGATAAACAGACTGTCGATCCGCCTGCGGAACGGCGCGCCGAGGTCGCTTTCGGATTGCGCGCGGGCGCGGAAGCGCCCCATCTTCACCAGCGCGTTGTCGCGCGGTTTGCCGCGTGAGCGATACCACGACACCCCCCAGCCCAGGGCTACGCCGGCCAGCAACACCACAAACGGCGCAAGCGGCGCATCCTTGACGGTGACGGATACCGGCGCCGTGACGGTGCTGCCCGGCGCGCTCACGATCAGCGCGCCCTTGAACTCGCCGCTGGGCGCGTCGCTCAGGTCAAAGCGGAGCGGCACGGCAAGCAGGCCGCTGCTGCCGATCTCGTCGGACGGCAGGGAGACCTGGATGGCGCCGGCTGGCAGCACGGTCGAGCCGTCAACATTGGATAGATCGAGCGTCACGATCTGCACGCCGGTGACGGGTTTGCTTGCGCGCAGCAGCAGCGTGCGCGTCTCAATCGCGCCGCGCGTTGCCATCACCGTGACCGGGTCGGCGGAGATCGGCGTGACAGTGGTTTGCGCGGCAGCGCGCCGATCAGTCGCGCTGCACAGGAGCAGGGCGAGCGTTATTGCGCCAGGAACAAGCAGCCGGCGAATGAAGTTCATGGTAGCCCTCCGGTGAATGACGACACACCGCACAGAATACACTGAAATTGCCTGAGCAGGGCGCGGGTTTTGTGACCTGTCTTATCAAGCCGGGAAGGCCGTATCAGTGAAGCGAGGATGTGGCTGCGATTCTTCTGCCCTTGCAGGCCGGCCTGTATGCCGGGTTGCCGCGACTCTGTTGGCCGCGCAGGGTGTGGCGCTGCGGGAGGTGAGCAGGCGCACATGCAAACCAAATTTCAAGATTTTAAGGTGCGATGCTTGACGCGGGGCTGTCCGGCTGATACCCTCTCAGGCGTCCCACCGTTACACAGGAGGTGTTTTGGTGTATTGTGACTGCCGGCGCGGCGACCATCTGGGCAGCGCGTCGCTCACGACGAATGTGAGTGGGCAAAAGGTGGCCGAGTTACGCTATCTGCCGTTCGGCGAGACGCGCTGGGCGTGGGGGC
>CALBEF010000035.1 GCA_937927775.1 uncultured Anaerolineae bacterium
GTGTCAGCCGGCCGCGCGACGCGGCAGGTCTGGTCGAATGAGGAACTCTTTCCGGCATGGATTGGCGCGCACGCCGCCCTGGTTGGCGTGCTCATCAGCGGCATCTTCGACCACTATTTCTTCAACATCGACTTCCACAACGCGGTCATGCTGATGTGGCTGGTGGTTGCGCTGGCGGTGGCGGCAAGCCGGCTGGCCGGACGGAGTGGCGGGGTGACGGGGTGACAGGGTGACAGGGTGACAAGGTGATAGGGTGAACATCTGCTAGAATCGCCCCGTATGGAAATCAGCGTCAAACCCCTCAAACAGGTAGACATTGTCAAGGTGAGCGGCCGCATCGACAGCGCCACGGCGCCCGAGTTCGACAATGCGTTGAAAGGACTCCTTGAACGCGGGCGCAGAAAGATCGTCATTGACTGCGAGAACCTGGAGTATGTGAGCAGCGCCGGCTTGCGGGCGATGCTTGCTGCTTTGAAATCGGCAAAAAGCAATGGCGGAAACGTCGTCCTGGCTCAGACAAACGAGCGCGTGCGCGATACGCTTGCCCTGGTTGGATTCCAGACGCTGTTCCTGCAATACACTGATATCGTCGACGCGGTCGACTCCTTCTGATGATTCCCAGACGCAGGATGGTCGCGCCGGCGCAGCACGACCAGTTGGCCAGGCTGGCTGCCTTCGTTGCTGCGGCTGCTGCCGAGGTTGGGTTCGACGAGCTGCAAATCAACCGGATCGAGCTTGCTGTGGATGAAGCGTGCTCCAACATCATCGATCATGCTTACGCCGGCCAGCGCGGCGAGATCGAGATCGAAGTGACCGGCGAGCGCAATCGCAACCTGCTCATCGTTATTACCGATCAGGGCAGGCCGTTCGACCCCGGCAGCGTTCAGGAATATGTGCCTTCGGCGTCTCTGGATGACGCGAAGGTGGGGGGATTGGGACTGCATCTCATGCGCCAGACGATGGATCAGGTGTGCTTCGAATTCGGCGTCCCCGGCATCGGCAATCGCCTGACCATGGAGAAGTTCGTGCGAGGTCGATGACGATGCCTGCCACACTGGTCGTTCGCGAGTCAACTGTCGGGGAGACGGGGGATGTGACTTCTACGCCGGTTCCCGTCATTCAAGCCGCTGGTCGCCTGGACGCCAGCACGGTGAGCATCCTCGAACACGCGCTCATGCGCGCCCTGCACAGCGCGGCGAAGGTTGTCATCCTCGACCTGTCGGAGGTCACGTATATCTCCAGCAGCGGGTTGCGCGTGCTGCTGACCTGCCGGCGACAGTTGCGCGACCGGCACGGCGATCTGATTCTGTGCGCGCTGTCACAGAACGTGCGCGATGTGTTCGACATGGTAGGGTTTACGGCGCTGTTTGGCGTCGCCGATTCCCTCGACCAGGCCCGGCAGATTGCCGCCGACTACGCCTCTCGTTGACTTCCCTCGCGGGCGCCCGAACGCCGTCGGTGCGCGGATCAAGCGGGGGCTATATGCTTTTATGGCAAGGCCGCCCGTCTTGACAGTCATTCTGTTGTGTGGTTAGAATGTCGCTGCGCTAAGACCGCGCATAGGGTGCGCCGAGACGCTGCTTTGACGCTCCTCGGCTCAGCCAGATTGGGAGACCCCGTCGAATCATCCGCAGACGAGGCGCGCGGTTGGCGCGCGAGCGGCCGGGCATGCCAATGTCCGGCTTATTTTGCAGAGCCGCTCTTGTGCGGCACACAGCACTGTTGGAGGAGTTAGTATGCGTAAGACGACGAGAACGTTTGGCGTCATCGTGACGGCGGCAAGCCTGGCCGTGTCGATGGCGGGTCAGGCTCTGGCAGGAACGCCGGCGCCTGTTCCGGGCAGTGTATCGGTTGAGAGTGTGTCCCCTCAGGCAAGCGCCGTTCTGGCGTCGAAGCCACAGCCATTATCCGGCGTCGTTGAAGTGGTTGTGCAGTTGCGCGCGCCGGCTCTGGCCGAGTACGTGGCACAGAACCGCGCGCGCTTTGGGACGATGACCACTGCCGCGCAGCAAGCCACTTATGCTGCCCAGTTGGCCGGCGCCCAGAATGCGCTCATGCAGTCGGCGCGCGCGCTGGGCGCAACCGAACTGGCGCGCGTGAGCAAGGCGCTGAACGCTGTGATCGTGAGCATCGACGCGGCGCAGATCGGCAAGCTGGCCGCGCTGCCCGGCGTCAAGTCAGTGCGCCCGGTGCGCCACTACGAACGCGACCTGAGCAGTACTGTGCCATACATCGGCGCCGGCTTCGTTCAGAACACCCTCACCGTCACCGGCACCGGCGTCACGGTCGCTGTGCTCGACAGCGGCATCGACTACACACATGTCAACCTGGGCGGCCCGGGCACGCCAGAAGCCTACGAGGCGGCCTGGGGCACGTCGACCACTGATATCCGCAACACGCAGGTCACGTCTCAGACCGGCTTTCCCACCGACAAAGTGATCGGCGGCTATGACTTCGTCGGCGAGCGATGGCCCACGTTTGGCCCGCGAAGCGAAGACCCCAATCCGATTGACGCGCCCCCCGCGCCGATTGCTGGCGGCGGTCACGGCACGCACGTAGCCGACATCATTGCCGGCCAGAACGTCAGCGACACCCATCGCGGCGTGGCGCCGGGCGCTAAGCTCTACGCCGTCAAGGTGTGTAGCGCGGTGTCATCGAGCTGCAACGGCATTGCGTTGCTCAAAGGTATTGACTTCGCGCTTGACCCGAATGGTGACAACGACCTCAGCGACGCCGTAGATATCATCAACATGTCGCTGGGCGCTTCCTACGGCCAGAAAGAAGATGACCTGAGCGAGGCGTCGGCCAACGCGGTGCGCGCCGGCGTCGTTGTCGTGGCCTCCGCCGGCAACAGCGCCGACCGGCCCTACATCGTCGGCTCGCCCTCCTCAACACCTGAAGTGCTGAGCGTGGCGCAGACACAGGTGCCCAGCGCAGTGGCTTACCCGCTCATCATTAATTCTCCGCTGACCATCGCCGGCGCCTATTCAAATACCGCGACGGTCGAGTGGGCGCCCATCGTCAACGGATTTACCGGTGACATTGCTTACGTGGGGCGCGGCTGCCCGGCAGATACCTATCTCGACGATCCCGCCGGCAAAGTGGCCTTGATTGATCGTGGCGCCTGTGCCGTCAGCCTGAAAGTGGATCGCGCAGTGATCTCCGGCGCCATCGGCGTGCTGATCGCCAACAACGTGGCCGGCGACGCGCCCAGCTTCTCGTTCGGCGGCGGCGCGAACATGACCGAGACGCTGATCATCCGCGTCAACGAAGGCAACCTCATCAAGAGCCGCATCCCGACCGACACAGTCAATGTGACCGTCTCGCCGTTGTTTGGTTTGCCGCTCGTAGGCAGCATGGTGGCCTCCTCGTCGCGCGGGCCGAACTACAGCTTCAGCGCGGCCAAGCCCGACATCGGCGCGCCGGGCGCCTCGGTCTCGGCCATTTCCGGCAGCGGCACGGATGTGGAAGCGTTCGGTGGCACCTCTGGCGCGGCGCCGATGGTGTCCGGCGCGGCGGCGCTGTTGCTCTCCGCCGAGCCGGGGCTTACGCCGGCCGAAGTGAAGGCGCGCCTGATGAACACCGCCGAGCGCAACGTCTTCATCAATCCGGCCACTCAGCCCGGTGTGCTGGCCGAGATCACCCGCATCGGCGGCGGCGAGGTGCGCGTGGATCGCGCCATCAGCTCAACGACCGCGATGTGGGCGGCCAATCCGCAGATTCTCAACAGTGAGTTGTACACGGATGGTGTCAGCCTGTCGCTGGGGTATCACCGCCTGTTGACGGGCACGCATTTCTTCACGCGCACGGTCGTTGTGTCCAACTACAGCGCGACTGACCGCGAGTATGTCATCACACCGACCTTCCGCTATGCGAATGATGCCGCCAGTGGCGCAGTCGTTCCGAGCGTGCCGGCCACGGTCTCGGTGCCGGCCAACGCCAACGCCACCTTCGACATCAACTGGGCAGTCGATGCGTCGAAGCTGCCGCCATGGGCCTTTACGGGTGGTTCGTCGCTGGGCAACGGCAGCCTGTTGAGGAATAGCGAGTTTGACGGCTATCTGCTTGTCGGCGACATGACCGACACGGTCGCGCTGCCGTGGCATATTCTGCCGCATCCCGCCGCCGGCATTCTGACGCCAACAGTCGCCAGCGCCGTGGTGACGCAAAGCGCGCCGATTGTCACGACCCTCGACAACCCGCAGGGCGCGCGCAGCGGTCGCGTGGACATCTTCGCTCTGACCGGGATCAGCCCGCAGGACTACACGACGCTGCCCGGGCGCGGCGACAACGAAGCCGTGATAGACATCCGCTATGTCGGTGTGCGGGCGGTCAACGTCGTCATCGACAGCATCCCACAGTTGGGCGTGCAGTTTGCCATCAACACCTGGCAGCCGCGCACGCATCCGAACTATCCCGCCGAGTTCGACATCTATATCGACAGCGACCGCGACGGCGTAGATGACTATGTGATCTACAACGCCGAGCAGACCGGCTTCGCCGCCACCGGCGTCAACCGGGTGTATGTCGGGCCAGTTGGCGGGCCGTACACCGCCTTCTTCTATGCTGACGCCGACCTGAACTCCGGCAACATGATCTTCACCGTGCCGGCCAGCGAGATCGGGCTAAACCCGACCAACCCTGGCGTCTGGCAGCCGTTCGACTTCTACGCGCTGGCCTTCGACAACTACTTCACCGGCTTCCTGACCGACTTCACCGACATCATGCGCGTCAACCCGGCCTATCCGCGCGCCACTGCGTCTGTTTCCCCGACCGCCGTTCCGGTGGGCAGCAGCAGCGCCCTGACGGTCACCAAGCTCGCCTACAACGACATGGACTCGCCGTCGCAGCTCGGCATCCTGCTGATGTACCGCGACGCGCAGCATGGCCGCGAAGCAGACATCATCGCGCTGGACTTCCCGTCCATTGTTGTCACCAAGACGGTCGGCACGGCGCCGGGCGTGTGCGCGACGACTTCAGAGATCACCGTGACGACCGGCACGACGGTGTACTACTGCTATGCCGTCGAGAACACCGGCAACATCACGCTGACCGACCACTTCCTGAATGACAGCGTGCTGGGCACGATCCTGAACGGTCTGGTTTATACGCTGACGCCTGGCAGCGCGATTGACACAGTGGCTGCCGGCCTCACCATCAGCCAGGTTCTCACCAGCACAACCACCAACCTCGCCGAGTGGGAAGCCTACGCCGAGGGCGGCGACTTCCCGGCCTACTGGGCGGCAAGCGCGCAGGTGAACGTCTACACGCCGACGCTGACCACTCTCAGCCTGGGCGCGACGCCAAACATCCTGTTCGCTAACGGCATCAGCGCCACGACCGTTGTCGCCAATGTGCGCGATCAGTACAATGCGCCGTTCCCCGGCCAAACCGTCACACTGTTGACCAGCCAGGGGACGCTCTCGGCCAACAGCGGCACGAGCGACGCCAGCGGCAACGTCACGGTGACGCTGACCGCGCCGCTCGTCGCCGGCGCCGGCACGATCTTCGCTGTTGCCGGCGCGCTCAATGCCTCGACGGTAGTCACCTTTGTCCAGCAGTTGACGGACACCGTCACCTTTGGCCTCAGCGCGCTCAGCCAGTCCAGCGCCGTGGTGACCAGCAAGGATCTGATCACGTACACCTTCACGGTCACGAACAGCGGTCCTGGCAACGCCTCGAATGTGCTGATGGTCGCGCCGATCCCCAACGGCACGAGCTACGTGGCCGGCAGCGCCATCGGCGGCGCGCCGTTCGGCGGCAGCCTGATGATGCTGCTCGGCGGGCAAACGGTGGCCGGCCCGGCCTCGCCGGCGGCGACCACGGCCATCGTCTGGCAGGGCAACATTCCGCTCAACGGCAGCCACACCATTCAGCACACGGTGCGCGCGGACATCATTGAGGGCACAGTGACCAACACCTCGCGCGTGTATCTGGACAATCAGGAAGGTGGCGCGTTCACCGTGCTGGCCCAGGTGCAGCCGGCGACGCGCGTCTTCCTGCCGATTGCGATTCGCTAGCGTCGCAGATCGCACACGCTCGTTCGCCTGAGCGATTCCCGGCAGCAGCGCCCTCCCAGGGCCTGCTGCCGGCTTTCTTTTTCAGTGCCGAGTGCCTGGCGATGAGTGCTGAGTGGAAAGTTGAGGGTTGAGGGTTGAGAGTGCAGAGTGCAGAGTTCACAGTGTGCTCCCTTATCGTCGTCTGTCATCTGTGCTCTGTGCTCTGTGATCTGTAATCTGATGTAAGATGCGCCGGATTCAGCATGGCAATCTTACTGGGCATTGACACCGGCGGCACCTACACAGACGCTGCCCTGTTTGATGACACCCGTGGCGTGCTGGCATCTGCCAAAGCGCTGACCACCAAACACGATTTATCGATCGGCATCCGCGCCGCCATTCAGGCGGTTCTCGGCCCCGGCCCGCAGGACATCGGCATGGTGTCGATCTCGACCACGCTGGCGACGAACGCGCTGGTCGAGGGACAGGGCAGCTCGATCGCTTTGTTGTTGATCGGGTATCCAGCCGATGCGCTGGATCTGGCCGGCCTGCGCCAGGCGCTGGGCAGCGACCCGGTGGCCTTCATCCCCGGCGGCCACGATGTGTATGGCGATGAACAGCAGCCGCTCGACATGGATGCGGCGCGACGAGCGATTCTCGATTGCGCGCCGCGCGCCGCCGCGTTTGCCGTGTCCGGCTACTTCAGCGTGCGCAATCCTGCTCACGAGCTGGCCGTGCGCGACCTCGTCCGCGCGTTGACCGGCCTGCCCGTCACCTGCGGGCACGAGTTGACGCGCAACCTCAACGCGCCGCGTCGCGCGCTGACGGTCGTGTTGAACGCGCGGCTCATCTCGTTGTTGCAACACCTGATCCTGGCGGTGCGCGGCATCCTGGCCGAACAGCGCATTCAGGCGCCGCTCATGGTGGTGAAAGGCGACGGCTCGCTGATCTCGGCAGAGGTGGCGCTGCAGCGGCCGGTCGAGACGATCCTCTCCGGGCCGGCAGCCAGCGTGGTGGGCGCGCACTACCTTTCTGGCGAGCGCGATGTGTTCGTCGTGGACATGGGCGGCACCACCAGCGACATTGCCCTGTTGCGCAACGGGCGTCCTGTGCTCAACGCCGCCGGCGCTGTGGTGGGCGGCTGGCAGACGATGGTCGAAGCGGTGGCCGTGCACACGTTCGGCCTGGGCGGAGACAGCGAAGTGCGCCTGGATGACCACGAGGAACTGGTGGTCGGGCCGCGCCGGGTCGTGCCGCTCAGCCTGCTGGCGCACCAGCATCCGCAGGTGATTGAGACCCTTCGCTGCCAGGCGCGCAGGCCGGCCCCCGATGGCGCGGACGCAGTCCGCAGCGACGCGCAGTTCGCGCTGCCGCTGCGCGCGCCGGAGTCGAGCCGCGAAACGCTCAGCGAAGAGCAACTGGCGTTGTGGCGCGTGATCGCGCAGGGTGTCGCGCCGCTGACGGAACTGTTCGCCAATCCGCGCACGGCTTATTTCCAGCGCCGCGCGCTCTTGTATCTCGTCGAACGCGGTCTGGTGGCGCTGAGCGGCTTCACGCCGACCGACTCGGCGCATGTGTTAGGCTTTCAGGCCGACTGGTCGCTGGAGGCCGCTCAACTGGGCGCTGACATCTGGGCCAGGCGTTTGGCGGCGCTGGGCAGGCGCGTTGCCAGCGGCCCCCAGTTCAGCCAACACGTCATGCAGCAAGTGGTGTTGCAGGCCGGCCGGTCGCTGGTGTCTGTGGCGTTGAGCGAGATGTCATCGCAGGGCAACGGCGCGCGCGCCGGCTCGTCTAACAACCCTGCGCTTGCCCTGGAGAACCATGAGGCGCTGCGGCGCATCTTTGTGGACGCGGCTTTGAGCGCCGCAGACTTGACCGCATTGCGACCGGACGCCGACAGCCTGCTCAACGTGACCCTGGCGCTGGGGAGGCCGCTGGTCGCCATCGGGGCGCCGGCGCCGACCTACTTCCCGATCGTCGCGCAGCGCCTGCGCACCCGGCTGTGCATCCCCGAACATGCCGGCATTGCCAACGCCGTGGGCGCGGTCGTTGGCGGTGTGATGCAAACCGCGCGCGCCATCATCCGGCCCATCGAAGGCGAAGGGTATCGCGTCCATTTGCCCAATGCGCTGCGCACCCTGCCGACGCTGGAGGAAGCCGTTGCGGTTGCGCAACAGGTCACGGCGGAACTGGCCGAGGCGCAGGCCCGACAGGCCGGCGCGGGGCATATTACGGTCGAAACACAGCGCAATGACCAGATCGTGCGCGCGAAGCGCGATGACGATTCCTGCGAGGAAGTTTTTCTGGAGAGCGAAATTGTGTCCACGGCGATGGGGCGCCCGCAGCTCGCGGCTGCCGCGCAAATCGCGTGATGCCAAATGCCTGCGATGATGAACAAACCGCGCTGGTTGTGGGTGATGGTGATCGCCCTGCTGCCATTGATCTGCGATGGCGGGGCGGCGCTGGCCCAGCCGCGCAAGCCGCGCGTCATGGTGGCGCTGGTGTTCGGCCAGTCCAATGCCGCCAATTTCGGCGAGACGCGCCACGCAGCCGGGCGCAACGTGTATGTGTTGCACAGGGGCCGGCTATATCCGGCGCGCGACCCGTTGCGCGGCGCAGACGGGCAGGGCGGCAGCGTGTGGAGCCGCCTCGGCGACAAGCTGATCGCCGAAGGCTTGTTCGACACGGTGATCTTCGTCCCGGCAGCCGTTGGCGGTACGGAGATGGCCCGCTGGACGCCGGATGGCGATTTGTTTCCGCTCATCGCGCGCGCCATCGAAGACGCGCAGCGCCGCAGGCTGAAGTTCACCCATCTCTTGTGGCACCAGGGCGAGTCGGACGCGGTGTTGTTCACGCATCCGAGGGAGTACCAGAAGCGCTTCCTGGAGATGCTGGCCGGCATCCGCGCGCGCGGCGTGGATGCGCCGGTGTATGTGGCGGTCGCCACGCGCTGCGGCCAGTACCCGGTCAATCCCGACATCCAGTGGGCGCAACGCGATCTGGTGGACCCTGCCGCCGGCATTTTGCCCGGCCCGGACACGGACGCCCTGGATGAGACCTTTCGCTATGACGGCTGCCACTTCTCCAGCGATGGGCTTGACGCGCACGCGCTGATATGGTTGTGGCAGATCAAAGCGCATCTGCCGCCAGACTGGCTGCCGACACCAGCCCCGGCGCCATGAGATGAAGCCGGCGAGCGGTTCGATCAGTACGGCCCGGCCTGCCCGTCGGCGCGGCGTTGCTTCATCCCAGTGACGACGGCCTGCGCTGCGCCGGTCAGGTAACGCAGGTCAGACTGCACGGTGACGAAGCGAAAGCCCAGCTCGACCATGCGCTGCGCTTCCTGTATCGAACCGGTATGGATGCCGGCCACTATGCCGCGCCGCTGTGTGGCGGCCAGCACGGCGGCGATCGGCTCTGCCAGAAACCGCTCGCTCAATGGGGCGCCAGGCCGGCCGCTCAGGCTGATGCTCAAGTCAGACGGGCCGATGTAGATGCCATCCAGCCCCGGCGTGGCGCAGATGTCGTCGGCATTGCGCACCGCCTCGGCGGTCTCGATCATGGCCAGGGTGAGGAGGGTGTCGTTGGCGCGCTCCACGTAGTCCGGGCCGGCGTAGATCGCTGCGCGCAGCGGGCCGTAGCTGCGATAGCCCAGGGGCGGGTAGCGGCACGCGCCGACGAATGCTTCGGCTTCTGCGCGCGTGTTGATCATCGGGCAGATGATGCCATACGCGCCGGCGTCGAGCATCTTCATCAGGATGCCCGGCTCATTCCACGGCACACGCACCAGCGGAATGGCCGGGGTGGTGGAGATGGCCTGTAGCATCCCCAGCGCCACGTCGTAGTGCATCAATCCATGTTGCGCGTCGATGGTCACGCTGTCCCAGCCCTGCTGCGCCATGACCTCGGCTACCCAGGCGCTGGGAATGGTGACCCAGCCGTTAAGGACGGTCTCGCCTTGCGCCCACAAAGTCCGTAGGGTGTTTGTCCGCATCGCCCTTAGTTTACGCCTGTCCGACAAGTTGCGCCGATCAGCGCTCTGGCTTCTAATTCTGCGCGCCGTTTAGGTTCTCGGCGTTCAAAGTTGATGGCCCCAGGGAACCAACTCGACCTGGGACACCAGTCGGCGCGCGTCGTCGGGGCGGAAGTCGGCCGTGCCCGGCGTCAACAGGACTGCGCCGGCGAAGGCGAACCCCAGCCGCAGGCCGTTTTCAAGCGGCTCTCTGCGTGACAGGGCAAGCGCCATGCCGGCCAGCACGCCATCGCCTGCGCCGGCGGCGCTGACTGCCTTGACCTGCAACGGGGGGATGCGGTAGTGCCGCGCGCCGAGGAGCGCCAGCGCGCCGGCGCTGCCCAGCGTGACGATCAGATCGACGCCGGTGTTGCGCTGCACCTGCGCGGCCAGCCGATAGGTATCTTCGATGCTGCGTGTTGTCTGGCCGGTCAATTCGGCCAGCTCGGCCTGGTTGGGCTTGATGAGCGAGGGGCGCGCCGCGAGGCCGTCGCGCAGAGCCGGCCCGCTGCTGTCGAAGATCACGGGAATGTCGCGCGCGCGGGCCTGCCGGATGAGGTCGGGGTAAAGGCCGGCCGGCGCGCCTTCGGGCAGACTGCCGCCCAACACGACGCATGTGGCCTGTGGCAGCGCCTCGGCATAGCGGTGGATCAGCGCCTGCACGTGGCCGGTGTTGACGCGCAGGGTGTTGGCGGTGAGGGTGGATTGCCGGCCTGTTGCGGCGCACACGACGACCACATTCAGCCGCGTCTCGCCATCGACCTGCACGAAATCTGTGCGGACGCCGCGCGCGCGCAACATGGCTTCCATACGCCGGCCGGTGTCGCCGGCGGCGAAGCCCAGCGCCAGGTTGCTTACGCCCCACTGCCCCAGAATCCACGACACATCGGTGGCTTTGGCGCCCATGCCCCAGGCCGTCTCGCTGGCGCGCAGCGTGGCATCGAGCCGGAACTCGGGCACGATCAGAGTGTAGTCGATGCCGGTGTTGGGGGTCAGGGTCAGGACCATTGTGGATTGGCGATTGACGATTGACGATTGGGGATTGGCGATTGGGGGATTGGCGATTGGGGGATTGGCGATTGACGATTGACGATTGGCGATTGGGGATTGGCGATTGACGATTGAGATCTGCTACCTTTTCACCTTATCACCCCATCACCTTGTCACCCCGTCACCCCGTCACCCTGTCACCCCGTCACCCTGTCGCCCCGTCACCCTGTCACCCCGTCACCCTGTCGCCCCGTCACCGCTTCACTTGTTCGCGCAGTTGGGCGTAGATGGCTTCGGGATCGACCGGCTCGCCGGGGAGCAGCCGGCTCGTCAAAATGCAATGCGCGTTCACGTCGATGCGCTCGGCGGCATCGTAGGCTGATTCCAGATCCTTGCCCAGCACGAACAGGCCATGCCAGGGGGCGATCACGGCGGCGGCCTGCCTGCGGATGGCGGCTTCCTGGCCGCGCAGTTCGGCGGCGATGTATTCGGGCAGCTCGACGGAGTGGGCCGGCGCGAAGCGGCACACCTTGATCACGCCGAACTTGAGTGTGTTTTCCAGCACCGGCACGATCGGCCGGCCGGCCATGGCGAACACCATCACATGGCGCGGGTGGCCGTGCACAACGGCTGTGCCGTCGGGGAACTCGGTCAGCAGTTTGAAATGGACTTTGGCCTCGCGCGAAATCTCGCCGTCGCCCTCGATTTTGCGGCCCTGCAGGTCGGCCACGATGACGTGTTCGGGGCGCAGGCGCCACTGGTGTTTGCTGCCGGCGTAGCGCGGGGTGACGCAGATCACGTCGCCCAGGCGGGCGCTGATGTTGCCGCCGGCGGCGTCGGTCAGGTGGCGCTCGTACATCAGCCGGCCGATCTCGGCGATGCGGGCGCGCAGGGGGGGGATGGAGTCGCTCATGTCGATTTTGGATTTGGGATTGGCGGATTGGCTGTGAGGTGGACATTCTAACCGCGAATGAACGCGCATGAACGCGAATGAACGCGAATGGGCGCGAATGAACAGGGGGATGAAGGCGTGTCGCAATTGCTGCAACAGGGCTGCCTTACCGTGAAAGCGGAGGCAAACGGAATGTTTGGCAGCAAAACGGATAAGCGCAAGCGTTTGGAAGAGGCGCGGCGGATCATCGAAGCGCAGGGCGATATCAGCCCGGCGGAGCTGGCGCGGCAACTGGGCGTGCCGCGCAGCACGGTCAGCCGGGACCTGGCGGTGGCCGATCAGCATGGCCTGCTGTTGTGCGAGGATGAGCGCGGCCGGCTGAGCCTGATCGAACGCTGGTTTGGCAAGCGCCGGTGATGTCGATGATGCGCGGACATGCGCCGGGATGTCGGAAATTTCCGCGCGCGGTGTTGCCATTTTCGGAGACGCCATGTTGTACGATCGCGCCATGTCACGCACGACCAAGCGCGCTACGCGCCTGAAGGAGATCGAGGAGTTTTTGCTGGCCCGGCGCCGGCCGGTGGCGATTCGTGAGCTGGCGCAGCGCTTCGGCGCGAACCGCAGCACCATCTACCGTTCGCTGGCCGACCTGGAAACGGAGTGGGATGTGCCGCTGCGGCATGAGCCGGCCGGCCATGTGTGGATCGACCGCGAACGTTACCTGACCCACGTGCGCCTGACGCTGGATCAGACGACGGCAGTGTTCCTGGCAGCGCGTCTGCTGGCGCGCTATTCGGACAAGCCGAACCCGCACGCGGTGGGCGCGCTCAATAAGCTGAGCATCGCGCTGGAGCACGCCGCGCCGCACATTGCCCGGCACGTGGCGCGCACGTCGGAGCGGCTGGATCGCCCGCTGACCGAATCTCAGCGCGAGTATTTGCAATGCCTGGAGGCGCTGACGCGCGCCTGGGCGGATGGGGTGCGGGTAGGGCTGGTGCAGCGCGAGGCGCCGGAGCTGGAGCGTCTGTTCGAGCCGTACTTCATCGAGCCGAGCGCGTGGGGCTTCTCGACGTATGTGATCGGGTTCGACCACTACCGGCATGACCTGCGCACGTTCAAGGTGGAACGCCTGTTGCGCGTGCGGTTGACCGCCGACACGTACACCATCCCGGAGTCGTTCGATCCGTATGAAAAGCTGGCCGGCGCGTGGGGGGTGAACTGGGGGGCGGGCGGCGAACCAACGGAGGTGGTCCTGCGGTTCGCCGCCGGGCGCGCGGCGGAACGGGTGCGCGAGACGAACTGGCACGAGACACAAACGATTGAGGACATGCCGGACGGCGGTTGTGTGCTGCGCATCGTGGTGGGCAGCACGCAGGAGATGAAGCCGTGGATTCGGCAGTGGGGGCCGGATTGCGAGGTGCTGGCGCCGGCTGCGCTGCGGACGGAGATTGGGGAGGACATGCGCCGGGCGGGGCAGGTGTATGGATTTTAGATTTTGGATTTTGGATTATTGGCGTTCTGGGGCTGTGTAATGCTCTTGTTCCTGTGTGGCGGTTGCGGAGTGATCAGGCGGAGATGTCGTGTGGTAAAAATAACATATTGAGAGGCGGAGTATGTCGCAACGTCAGCAACTGGAACGCTTATTTGAGCCGGTATATCTGGCCCGGCGCTACCTCAGCGCGGATCTTCAGGATAAGGGCGAAGTCTCTCATGAGGGAGAGGTGTCAAGTCGAACAGCGTGCGCGAGCATATACAACGCA
>CALBEF010000036.1 GCA_937927775.1 uncultured Anaerolineae bacterium
GTTTCCGCCCGCTCGAAGGAGTCTAGATACGAAGGCTGGGCAAACAGCTTGAACTTGGTGCCGCTCGGCCCGCGATCCGACCTTGATGCGAAACGCATCGCCTGTTTCCCCGTTTCGGCGCCACGGACCGCGGCGCCTAGGTCTCCAAACCGGGCGTTTCAGTCCCAGTATCCTCGTCCTTGTGGGAAGAGTACAAAAATTCGCGCAGGAGCAGGTGATAAAACGGGCCGTTGAAGCCGGCGCGCGTGAGGTTGCCCAGCAGTTGATCGAATGACACGAACGCGAAGCGGATCGTGTCCACTTCGTCGCGCCACAGGCTTTCGCCGGTGATATTGGCTGCGCGCAGGGCAAACGCAATGGCGAGCAGCATGTGCGGCGCCCAGCGTTGGATGGCGCGACCGGCAAATGCTGCCCATCCGTCCGGGCGCGCCGGCCTGGCGCGCAACGATGCGCCGGTTTGCGGGGTGGCATGCTTTTCCGATCTGGCGCGTTTGGGCATGGGTGATCCGATACGCGATTGTATAATCCTTCCTCGCTCCCATGGCGGATGTTCTCCCTCCCCACAGTGTCGAAGCTGAAGAGGCGACGCTGGGCTCATTGCTGATCGACCCGACGGCCACGCCGCGTGTGGCCGCCTTTCTGCGCGCCGAGGATTTCTACATCGTCAAGAACGGCTGGGTGTACCAGGCTATTCTTGCCTTGGGCGACAAGGCCGACCTGTTGACGGTCGCCTCAGAGCTGGCGCGGCAGAATCTGCTGGAGGAAGTGGGGGGCGAGAGCTATCTGGCGCAATTGATGGCCGGTGTGCCGACAGCGCTGAACGTTGAAACCTACGCGCATCTGGTGGAGGAGCTTGCGCTGCGCCGCCGGCTGATTCACTCGGCGTCCGAGATTGCCCGGCTGGCATACGACCAGACCACGCCGGTGCCGCAGGTGATCGAGAAGAGCGAGGCGTCGCTGTTTGGCGTGTCGGACCGGCGCATGGCCGGCCAGATGGCGCCAATCCGCAAGGCCGTCGATGAGTTCTTCGAGCGTGTGGAGTATCTGCACGAGCACAGAGACGAGCCGCTGGGCATTCCAAGCGGCTATCCCGATCTCGACAAACTGACCGGCGGCTTGCAAAAAGGCGACCTTATCATCGTCGCGGCCAGGCCGGGCGTGGGCAAAACGAGCCTGATGCTGAACATCGGCTACCACGCCGCGTTCCGCCATCGCCAGCGCGTCGCCATCTTCAGCCTGGAGATGGGCAATGAGCAACTGGTGCAGCGTTTTGTCGCCGCTGAAACCGGGATTGATTCGCAGCGTTTGCGCATCGGTGATCTGAAGGATGAAGAGTGGGCCGGCCTGACCAAAGTGTGCATGCAGATGTCCGATCTGTATGTCTTTCTGGACGACACGCCGTCGCTCAGCCCGCTTGACCTGCGCGTGAAGTCGCGCCGCATCTATCAGGAGTACGGCCTGGACCTCATCATCGTGGATTACCTGCAACTGATGCAGGCCGAGAGGGGGGGGCGCAGCGACAACCGGGTGCAGGAAATCTCGTACATCTCGCGCTCATTGAAAAGCATCGCGCGCGAGTTGAAAGTGCCGATTGTGGCCGGCAGCCAGTTGTCGCGTCTGGTCGAGCAGCGCAGCGACAAGCGCCCCATGCTGAGCGATCTGCGCGAGAGCGGCTGCATTGCCGGTGACTCTCTGGCGCAGATGGCAGATTCCGGTCACTGTGTCAGGATGCGCGACCTGGCGGGCAGGAGCGGCTTTAAGGTTTGGGCGCTCGATCCTGACACATTGCAACTCACAGCCGCCACTGTGTCGCGAGCTTTCGCCACCGGCATCAGGCCGGTTCATCGTCTGACGACCCGGACAGGCCGTTCAATCACCGCAACCGCCAATCACAAATTGATGACTATTGACGGGTGGCGTCGTCTGGATGAACTGAGCCCGGGAACGCGAATCGCGCTTCCCCGAGCCGTGCCAGCCGGGACAGCGCGTTCCATGTCGGATGCGGAGCTGGCGTTGCTGGGACATCTCATCGGTGATGGATGCGCTCTGCCGACGCATGCTGTGCAATACACAACCCGCGAATATGATCTGGCAGATATTGTCTGCGGACTTGCCAGCGAGGTGTTTGGGGACGAGGTGGCGCCCCGTATTCAGCGGGAACGCTCATGGTTTCAGGTGCATCTGGCCTCGACGCGGCGGCACACCCATCATGTCCATAGTGCTGTTGCAGACTGGCTTGCAGGGCTTGGTCTGTGGGGAAAACGCGCGCACGAGAAAGCAGTTCCTGAGCGCGTATTCCAGCAGGATGTTTCAGGGATTCGCGTTTTTCTGCGCCATCTCTGGGCTACAGATGGTTGCGCGACTATGCGCGGCTCATCCACTGTCTATCCGGCGGTCTACTATTCAACAAGCAGCGAACAACTCGCCCGCGATGTTCAGTCCCTGCTGCTGAGGTTGTCCATTGTGGCGCTGCTCAAGCGTCTGCCGCAGCCTCAGAAGGGACGCGACCAGTTTCATGTCGTTGTCAGCGGCAGGCCAGACCTGATGAATTTTGCGCGACAAGTGGGCGCTGTGGGGCATCGTCGCGCGCAGGCTCTGGCTGCGATTGAGAGACATCTGGGATTGGTCAAAGCGAACACAAATCGGGACGTGATCCCGGCTGATGTGTGGCGCACGTGTGTCCGGCCAGCCATGTCTGCCAGTGGCGTCTCTCATCGCGCATTGCATGAGCAACTGGGGATGGCCTATTCTGGCATGACCATCTTCCGCCAGAACATGAGTCGTGAGCGCGCTGCGCGTGTCGCGTCTGTGGTTCAGTCATCTGAGCTGCAGAGATTGGCGGACAGCGCAGTTTACTGGGATGAAATCGTCTCTATTGAGCCGGCGGGCGAAACAGAGGTCTTTGATCTGACTGTGCCCGGACCGAGCAACTTCATCGCCAATGATATCTTTGTTCACAACAGCATCGAGCAGGACTCGGACATCGTGATGTTCATCTACCGCGACGAGATCTATAACCCCGACACCGAGTTCAAGAACATCGCCGAGATCAACGTCGCCAAAAACCGCAACGGCCCCACCGGCAAGGCCACCCTGTTCTTCGACAAGCGCCTGACTTCATTCAAGAATCTGGCCCGCGAGAAGATTCAACTGTGATCGACGATTTGATTCGCAATGCGCTGGCGGAGATCGATGATCTGGCCGAACTGAAAGTCAGCCTGGTCGCTCTGCGTCTGCTGGAGTTGAAGCAGGCGCCGGCTGCCTCGATCACCCGCGACGAGTTGGCGGCGCACCCCGCGCTCAAGCACGGCCTCGGCATTGTGCCCGGCATCGCGCTGGAAGCGGCTTTGCAACGCGCAGTGGCGCGCGGCACCCTGCTGGCGACCGGCGCGATCAGCCCTGACAACCCGCGCTACTTTGCCAACACGCCTGACAGCCGCGCCGTTGTCGAATCGTTGGAGGCGACCCTGACTGCCGCGCAGGCCGGCCAGCGCGAAGCAACCGACACTGCGCGACAGGCGCTGTCCCGGCTTGCCGCCGAAATCGAAAAGCTGGAAGGTGTCGAAGCGTATCCCGCCAGTGATGACGATCTTGCGCTCATGCGCGAGTGGCTGGCGCAGGGCTACACGACAGACGAGATCGCTTCCGCCGCGCGCGAAGCCTTGCGCGAGCCGCGCCGCAAGGGCGCGCGGGCGCGTTCGTTGCGCGATTGCGCCCGCGCAGTGGAGCAGAACCCCCCCGCCTCGCCCAGCCTGTACTATCGCGCCATCATTGCCCGCGCCGAGCCGCCGCCCGATGAGGCGATCGCATTCCGCGAACTGGCGGGGCGCTGGCCGGCCGGCTGCGAGTTTGAAACGATCCGCGCGGCAGCCGGCCTGTTTGGCGGCCGCGCGACGGTGCAGGCGCTCAAGCGCATCGTCCGGCGCGATCATGCCGATGTGAGCGGATTGCTTGCGCTGCTGGCCGAGGAGGAGGAAGCTCAGCTTGCGCTGTTGCGCGAACAGCCCGCGCCTGATCTGCTCAGCCGGCAGATCATCCAGCTCTACGAGTCCGCATTTGGGTTGCCACCCTCGGCCCATATCGCCGGTGAGATCGCCGCGCTCGCCGCCGAGGTCGCGGATGTGACCGTTTGGCGGGCTGCCTTCGATTACGCGCTGAAGCAAAACAAGCGCGACTGGCGCTATGTGCGCAGGATCGTGGAGAACCCTTCACCCGATGTGTTCATTCCGCAGCCGGTGAATGAAACAGCGCAACATGCGTTCGCCGAATACCGGCGACGGGTAGGGCGGGGCGCGCTCGATCCAGCCGTTGCCCGTGAGATCAACGACATCGCGCAGCGTGTGACAGATCAGGCGCAATGGACCCATGCGTTCGACGCTGCCGCCGCTGCCAATGCGCTAAACTGGAATTACATCCGAAAGGTGCTGACTGCCCCGCCGCAGACTAAACACCCGGCGGAGGCGGCGAGGGTGCCCCGTGGCAGATCAAAGCAATCCTCTCCCGCAAGGCGAAGCGGCGGACTTATCCGCAGAGCGCAGGTTGAAGAAGCCAGCGAGGAAGAGCGCGCCGCCGCTCGCGAGCGCGCTCGCCAGCGTATTGCGGCACGCGCCCGACAAAAAGCGCAGGAGGAGCAATCGCATGACGACCGGACCTGAACTCGGCGCGCTGAGCGATCCTGATGCGCCCATCCCGCCGGCAGATGGCGGGCCGGAGTGCGACTACTGCAATAATCGGCGTTTCGTGTTGGACGCGCAAGGCAATCTGAAACCCTGCCCGCGCTGCGGCGTTGCGCAGGCGCGCCAGGTCGAGGCGATGCGCGCGTTTTCTTCACATGCCGGCATTGCGCTGCAGCAAACCTTCTTTAACTTCAAAACCGTCTTTAATGGGCAGGAGGACGAGATTCTGCGCGACTGTCTTGAGGAGGCCGAAAGGTTTGCCGAGAATCCGCAGGGCCGCTGGCTGGTCATGTGGGGCGACCGCGGCAACGGAAAATCGCATTTGTGCGCGGCTGTGGCGAACCACCTCAGCAACGCCGGCACCCCGACGCTGTTCCTCACCATGCCCGATTTGCTGGCTTCGCTCAAACAACTGCTGGACTTGCAGGCCAACACCGAGCAGGAGAGTTACAGCGGCAGGATGAAAATGATCAAGAAGGCCCCGGTGTTGATTCTGGATGATCTGGGCGCCGAGTCGGCCTCCAGTTGGTCCGACGCCGTCCTGTTCGAGATTCTGGATCATCGCTATCGCAACCGGCTGCCCACGATGATTGTGACGAACTGCCCGCTCGATGAATTTGACCCGCGCATCACCTCGCGTCTGCAAGACACCGATTTCGTCACGGTGGTCGAGAATCGGGCGCCGGACTATCGCAGACGCCCGCCTGAGGAAAAGCAATCCGCCAAATAGGACGACAGCATGGCTAAACTGTGGGGCGGCCGATTCAGCGCGGACATGGACGCGCTGATGAAGCAACTGAACGATTCGATCCGTTTCGACATCCGGCTGTGGGAGGCGGACATTCGCGGCAGCATCGCCTACGCCGGCGCGCTGGCCGGGGCCGGCATCATCACCCGCCGCGAGGCCGCGCAACTTGTCAAAGGCCTGCGCGCCGTGCAGGCCGAGTTTGCCGCCGGCGCGTTTGTCGTTCAGCCCGGCGATGAGGATATTCACACCGCCGTCGAGCGCCGGCTGAAAGAGATCGTCGGCGATGTGGCCGGCAAGCTGCACACCGGGCGCAGCCGCAACGATCAGGTCGCCACCGACATGCGCCTGTTCTGCCGGCAGGCCATCGCCTACCTGAACGGGCTGATTGCCCAACTACAAGGCGCGCTGCTGGGGCAGGCGCAGGCGCGCGTGAGCACAGTCATGCCGGGTTACACCCATCTGCAGCGCGCGCAGCCGATTACGTTTGCTCACTGGTGCCTGGCGTACTTCTGGATGCTGGCCCGCGACTGCGAGCGGTTGAGCGATTGTGACCGGCGCGCCGGTGTCATGCCGCTGGGGTCGGGCGCGCTGGCCGGCAATCCCTTCGCCATCGACCGTGCGGCGCTGGCCGCTGCGCTGGGGTTCGAGTCCGTCTCGCAGAACAGCCTGGACGCGGTGAGCGACCGCGATTTCGTCGCCGAGCTGCTGTTCGACTGCGCGCTGCTGGGCGTTCATCTCAGCCGGCTGGCCGAGGACCTTGTCATCTACTCCAGCGCCGAATTCGGCTTTGTGACGTTTTCCGACGCTTACGCGACCGGCTCCAGCCTGATGCCGCAGAAGAAGAACCCCGACGCGGTCGAGCTGGCGCGGGGCAAGAGCGGCCGGCTTGTCGGCAACCTGGTCTCGGTTTTAACCATGTTAAAAGGGCTGCCGATGACCTACGACAAGGACATGCAGGAGGACAAGGAGCCGCTGTTCGATTCGCTCGACACGCTGACGCTGACGCTGCCGGTTGTGGCCGGCGCGATCAGCACGCTGCGGGTGAACCCCGACCGGATGTGGGCGGCGCTCGACCCGGCCATGCTGGCGACCGATGTCGCCGAGTATCTGGCGCGGCGCGGCGTCCCGTTCCGCGAGGCGCATCATCTGGCCGGGCGGGCTGTGGCGCTGGCGGAATCCAAAGGCGCTCGGCTCGATGAACTGAGCGACGCGGACTGGCAAAGCCTCTCGCCTCACTTCGGGCCGGACATCCGCAGCGTGTTCGATTTCGCCCGCTCGGTTGCCTCGCGCGATGTGGCCGGCGGCACTTCGCCGCGCGCCATTCGCCAGCAGATCGTCCAGGCGCGCGCCTGGCTGCGCAAAGCGGGCAGGCGCTCACGATGAAGTACAACGGTCGCTATCCCATCTTCGACCTGTCCCGCATTCGCGCCTATCCGCTGGCGACACGCCAGAACAAGGTGCGCTGGACCGAATTGACCCACCCGCAGGACGTGTTGGCGGCAGCGCCGGCCACTGCTGAGATACGGGAAGCCGTGGCGCCTGTTGCGCAGGCCATCCGGCGCGCGCGCGCCAACGACTGGCCGGTGGTGCTGTTCACCGGCGCGCATGTGCTGAAGAACGGTTTTGGCCCGCTCATCATCGACTGGATGCAGCGCGGCGTCATCACGCTGTACGCTGTCAACACCGCCGGGACGATCCACGATTTCGAGCTGGCCCTGATCGGCGAGACCAGCGAGAACGTGCCCAACGTGCTGGGGCGCGGCGAGTTCGGCATGGCCTACGAGTTCTGCTACATCAACGAGGCCATCCGCGAAGGCAACCGGCGCGCGCTGGGCTATGGCGAATCCCTGAGCCGCATGATCGCCGACGACGAGTTCCGCGAGGCCGTGCTGAAGCGCGTCTGGCGCGAAGGGGCGCCGCGCGCCTTTGCCCATCCTGAAATCAGCGTGCTGAATGCGTCCGCCGCGACCGGCGTGCCGGTGACGGTGCACGCGGTCATCGGCGGCGATGTGATCGATCAGCATCCCAGCTTCGACGGCGAGGCAAAGGGTGGAACCAGCGGGCGCGACTTCCTGATCTTTGTCGAGCATATCCGGCGCTTCAGGCGGGGCGGCGTCCTCATCAACATGGGGTCTGCTGTGATCGGGCCGGAGGTGTTTCTCAAGTCGGTGTCGATGGTGTGCAATGTCGGCGACGTGCTATCGAGCAATCTGGTCACTGCCGACTTCGACATTCGCCCCTTCCAGCCTGAAGCGATGACAAATGAACGTCACTTCGGCTACTACTTCCGCGACCAGAAGAGTGTGGTCACGCGCATCCCACAGGCGTTCGGCGGGCGCGGCTACTACGTGCAGGGCGATCAGCTCGTCACGTTTCCAGAACTGTTCCGGCAGGTAGCAGGGTGATGGGGTGATGGGGTGATGGGGTGACACGGTGACACGGTGGCATGGTGGCATAGTGGCATGGTGACATGGTGACGGCGCAATTGTTTCCCGGTCAGGACGAGATTCGGGCATTCGCGCAACGCGCGCGCACTGTGAAGATCGGCGTACTCGGCGATTTTTGCATTGATGCTTACTGGTTCATTGATCCCGAGCGCGAAGAGTGGTCTGTCGAGACCGGCAAGCGCGTTCAACATGTGCGCCGGCAGCGTTACACGCCCGGCGCGGCGGGCAATGTGGTGGCGAATCTGGCTGCGCTGGGCGTGGGCCATATCGAGACGTTTGGCGTCATCGGGCCTGACCTGTATGGCTATGAGCTGGCGCGTCTGCTGCGCGGGCTGGGCGCGACGACGGACAGTCTGTGTGTTCAGCCGGCTGCGTGGGACACGCCGGTGTATGGCAAGCCCTGTCTTGGCAACGAGGAATTGCAGCGCCTGGACTTCGGCGCGTTCAATTGTCTGAGTGACGAGGCCTGGCAACAGGTGCTGGACAGTGTGCGCGCAGCGCGGGGCCGGCTCGATTTTCTGGTGGTCAATCAGCAGTTGCCGCAGGGATGGTGCGACGCGCGCCGCGCGCAGGACATGGCGGATGAACTGACCCGCTGGCAGGGCCGGCATTTGGTGGATGCCCGTCAGTTCGCCGGCCTGTTTGGCGACGCCTGCTACAAGCTGAACGAGCGCGAGGCGGCGCGCATGGCCGGCCGCGAGTTGCCGGCAGATGGCAGGTTGACCGATGAGCAGGTGGCCGATCTGTTTGCGCAGAGCGGGGGGACAGCCTGCGAGCCGCGCTTTATCACGCGCGGCGAACGGGGCATGGCCGTGGCCCATGCCGGCCAGGTCGCGTTCATTCCCGGCGTGGCGATCACCGGGCCGACTGATCCGGTTGGGGCCGGCGACACCGCAACGGCGACGCTTGCGGCATGTCTGGCCTGCGGCATTGCGCCGGCGCAGGCTGCCGTTCTGTCCAACCTGGCCGCCTCGGTCACCGTGCGCAAGCTCAACCAGACCGGCACGGCCAGCGAGAGCGAATTGCTGAGCGCGGCGCGCAGCCTGTCCTACGTCTTCAATCCGCTGCTGGCCGACGACCCGCGCCGCGCTGTTCACTTTCGCAACGCCGACCTGGAGATCGTGGAACCGCCGCCGGCAATGAATTTAAGGTTTGCCGTGTTCGACCATGACGGCACGATTTCCACACTGCGCCAGGGCTGGGAAGCTGTCATGGCGCCGGTGATGGTCAAAGCCATTCTGGGCGAACATTATCAAACGGCCGACACGGCCCTGTTCGAGCGGGTGCGGCGGCGCGCGCATGAGTTTGTGGAGCAGACCACCGGCATCCAGACGATTCTGCAGATGGATGGCCTGGTGGAGATGGTGGCTGAGTTCGGCCTTGTGCCTGAATCCGAGCGGCTGGACGCCTTTGGCTACAAGGCGGTGTACAACGACGCGCTGATGGAAATGGTGAACGACCGCATGGCGCGCGTCCAGCGCGGGGAACTGGCGCCGTCGGATTTCATCATGAAGGGTGCGATTCTGTTTCTGGAAGCGTTGCGGGCGCGCGGCGTCACGTTGTTTCTGGCCAGCGGCACCGACGAAGCGGATGTGATTCGAGAAGCCGAGGCGCTGGGATATGCGGGGCTGTTTGATGGCGGTATCTATGGCGCCAAGCCAGGCAGCCGGGCGGACAGCAAGGAAGCCGTGATCCGCGACATCATTGCCCGGATTCAGGATGCCGGCCCGGGCGCAGCCGGCGCCGGCTTTCTGGTTGCGGGCGACGGGCCGGTTGAAATCCGGCTGGCGCGGCGTTTGGGCGGGCTGGCGCTGGGTGTCGCCAGCGATGAGGCGCGTCGCTTTGGGTGGAATGACGCAAAACGCCGGCGCGTCATCCGCGCCGGCGCGCACGCCGTCCTGCCCGACTTCTCACAATGGCAGATGGCGCTCGATTTTCTGTTTGGCGGGTGACGCGGTCAGTACACGCTCTGTTCCACGTTGAATGCTTTGCAGATGGCGTGGATGTCCTCGGCGGATAGACCTTCTCCCAACTCGCCGTTCACCAGATTCAGATACTCATAGCGCGCGCCAATCTCCGCGTACTCCACGCGGTCGGTGGCGCGCTTGACCGAGGCGTCTGAGCGCGCCATCACGCCGTGCTTGGCCCATAGCACGACGCGATGCTGACGCAGCTTCTCGACGGTCGCTGCCATCAGCTCCGGCGAGCCGGGCAGGCGGAACGGGATATAGCCGATGCCCTCCGGCAGATTGATGATCGACTCCGGCTGCCAGCGCAGCAGATGCTGGTTGAGGTAACGCTGGTCCTGGTAGCGCGGGATGTGGCTGAGGTATGTGAGGTGCAGCGGCTGGGCGTGAATCACCGCGTGAAAGTTGGTCTTGTAGTTGATGACCTGATCGCGGTGCACGGCCAGGTGCGAGTTCAACTCGCTGGTCAGGCGGGCAAAAAGCCGGCGCGGCGAGGTGTATTGCCGGGCGGTCTGGCCGTCGGGGTTGATGATGATGAAGCCGAGGTTGGCGGCGGGGTCGTCCCTGATCTCGCGCAGGCGGCGGCCCGATCCGGTGACCAGAAACGCGGCGCCGGCCATTTCGGGGATGCGCGTGGGCAGATCGATCGTTTCTTCGTAGGGGAACTGCCGGCGCGGGTCAACCGGCCAGCCCATGTACACCGAGATGTTGCCGGCCGCGCCTTCGCTGGCTTCGATTTCAGCCAGCCGGCGGCCGGCCTGGCCGATCAGGTCCATTAATTCGCTGAGTTCGGGGTAGGGCGCTTCGACTGGCATGGTAAGGAAATAGCCTCCTGCTTGTTTCAGCAGATTCTAGCATTGCGGACTTGCCCTCCAGCAGGTTGGGCGCATTTCCCAGCAGGGACACGCGCGGCGAAACGTTGCCCGGCGCGGGGTAAACCCCGCGTTACGTGGTTACGTGGTTGCGCGGGATAAATCCGCGCGCTACGGGCGGTAAACTGACATGTCCGGCTACAATGGCGCTCACGAGGAGTCCTCATGCAGGCAGTTCAGGAGTTCGCCGCCCGAATCATCGACAACGTGGAATCCGTCATCATCGGCAAACGCGACATCGTGGAGTTGCTGATGGTGGCGCTGTTGTGCGAAGGGCATGTGCTGATCGAAGACGTGCCCGGCGTGGGCAAGACCATGCTGGCCCGCGCGATGGCCGCCAGTCTGGGCGGCGGGTTCAAACGCCTGCAATGCACGCCCGACCTGCTGCCCAACGACGTGACCGGCGTGTCGGTGTTCAATCAGCAAACCGCCCAGTTCGAGTTCCGGCCCGGCCCGATCTTTGTCAACATCCTGCTGGCCGACGAGATCAATCGCGCTACGCCGCGCACCCAGTCGGCTTTGCTTGAAGCGATGCAGGAGCAGCAGGTGACGGTCGATGGCGTCAGCCGGCCTTTGCCCCGGCCCTTCCTCGTGCTGGCAACGCAAAACCCTGTTGAGTACGAAGGAACCTTCCCGCTGCCCGAAGCCCAGCTCGACCGATTTTTGATGCGCCTGTCGATGGGCTATCTGCCGGCGGCGCAGGAGCGGCAATTGCTGACCAACCTGCGCCGCGAACATCCGATCGCGCGCGTGCGCCAGGTGGAGGACAGCGAACGGCTGCTCGAACTACAACGCCTGGTGTGGGAGGTGCACGTGGACGAGTCGCTTCAGGAGTATATCGTGCGGCTGGTGGCTACAACCCGCGCTTCGACTGATCTGGCGCTGGGGGCCAGCCCGCGCGCCAGTCTTGCGCTGTTCAAGACGGCGCAGGCGCTGGCGGCATTGCGCGGGCGCGATCATGTCATCCCCGACGACGTGAAGTATCTGGCGCCCTTCACGTTGACGCACCGCCTGATCGTCAAACCCGAATCGGAGTTGCGCGGGCGCACGGCGCGGACGATCCTGGCGGACATCCTGACTGCGACGCCGCTCAAGCTGGAGTTGTAGGACTGGCGATCCACGTGCCTTGAGTGAGGGCGGGGGTTGACTTGCCGGTGTGTTGCCCTTGCGCGGCCTTTAAATGATGGGCGTCAAGTATCTCTATTTCGTCTTCTTTCTGATCGTCGCTGCGGCGCTGCTGCAGGCAGACGCTGTTCTGACGGCGTTGTATTTGCTGGTCGGCGCATTTGCGATCGGGCGATGGTGGAGCCAGCGCGCCATGGCCGGCGTGCAGTTCAAACGCGCGTTCACCAATCGCGTGTTTCCGGGCGAGAAGGTGCCGGTGCGGTTGGAGTTGACCAACACCAGCCGGCTGCCGGCGGTCTGGCTGCAATTGCGCGACAGCCTGCCGGTTGGCATGGGGATCAGCCAGTTTCAGGAAGTGGTCTTTCTGGGTGGGCGCCAGACGCGCGTCTTCGAGTATGTGTTGCAGCCGGGCCGGCGCGGCTTCTATGAGATCGGCCCGCTGTCGCTCTACTCCGGCGATGTGCTGGGTCTGCTGGATGCTCAGCGCCGGGAAGGTGGCGCAGATCATCTGACGGTGTACCCCCGGATCGTGCCGCTCACACAGCCTGATCTGCCCTCGCGCACGCCGATCGGCAGCCTGCGTCATGCGCATCCCATCTATGAGGATCCCAGCCGCGTGTTCGGCAAGCGCGACTACAAGGTGGGTGATTCGCTGCGGCGTGTCGATTGGAAATCGACGGCGGCGCTGGGCCGGCTGCAAGTCAAACAGTTCGAGCCGTCAATCTCGCTGGAGACGCTGATCCTGCTCGACATGTGCCGGGCTGACTTTGACGCGCAACGCTGGATCGACGCCACCGAACTGGCCGTGGTGGTTGCGGCTTCGCTGGCGAACTGGGTCGTTGGGCAGAAACAATCGGTGGCGCTGTCAACCAACGGCAAGGACCCCCTGGGCGCAGAAGCGCCGATCAACGTGCCCATGCGCAAGGGCCGCG
>CALBEF010000037.1 GCA_937927775.1 uncultured Anaerolineae bacterium
GTTGCCACGCCGCTATTTGGCATTCTGTACCAGTTCGCGCCGGGCTTCAACCTGTTCCGGGCGCAGGCGCGCTGGCTGGCCTTAGTGGCAGTCGGCGTATCGATGCTGGTCGGGCTGGGGGCGCAGGCGCTGTGGGAGGGCTTATCTCGCCGGCTCGTTGTTGGTTGGCTGCTGGCATGGTGCGCGTTGATAGCGACAGGCGCGCTGGGCGTATGGCTGGGCGCGCGTTTCTCGCCGGAGATGGCGTATCGAACGTTGCCGGCGCCGGCTGTGCTGGCCGGCTGGCTGGTGTCCATCGTCGGCGTCACGGCGTGGATGGCCGGCGCGCTGGTTGTGCCCTTTAGCAGTCGCGCCGGGCAGATTTGGCGCGTTGGATTGCTGGCAGCGTTGTCGGTCGAGTTGCTCGTGGCGTCGCAGTTCCAGCCCTATGCGCGGGCTTCTGATCGTGAGGCGATCACATCGCTGCGGCCGGCCACCGCGCACTTGCTCGCTGAACAAGCCCTCTCCGGCGAACCGACAGGCGAAGGAACGCGCATTCTGGCATTATCGGGTTTGTTCTTTGATCCGGGCGATCTACCGGAACAGCAGCTAATCTATCAGAGTCGCTTGAGCGCGGACGAGTTGTACGATCGCGTCATCGCATCGAAGCACAAGGAGATCCTGTCGCCCAATCTGGCGTTGTATTACCGGCTGCCTGGCGTCGATGGCTATGACGGCGGGTTGCTGCCGCTGAAACGATACGCCCAGTTTGTCTCTCAGTTCGCGCCGCGCGAAGACGCGCATATGCTGGATGGCCGGCTGCGCGAATTGCTGGCCGACGCGCCTGACAGCGCGTGGTTGTCTCAGATGGCCGTGCGGCATATCGTCGTGGACAAGACGCTCAACGTTCCCATCGACAACGTGTTCTATGACCTGCAATTCAGCCACACTCTCACGCAGCCGGCGACGTTCACTCTTGAACCGTTTGAATCGACGGCTGTGGGTGTCGTGCTCAGCGCGCCCGGCAGCCGGCCCGGCGCGTCCCTCGGTGTGGCGCGCATCGACGCGCCCGGCAGGCCGGCGCGTTTGATCGATCTGGTTGCCGGCGAGGCCGTCCCCCAGCCTTTCTTTGCGCTGCGGCTCAGCCTGGGAAGACGCGCCTCGCCAACCGCCATCACCATCACCCCGACTGCGCCATCCCTGGCCGTGCGGGGGCTGGCCAGCATCGACGAAGACGCCGGCGCTTTCCTGACCCATCTGGCGCGCGTCGATCACGATCTGCGGCTGGCATACTCCGGGGATGTGAAAATCTACGCGCGCACGGGGCCGTCCTTGCGCGTGATTGTGCGCGATCGTTCCGGCGCGACCGCCGGCAGCGCGCGCATCCTGTCAGATTTGCCGGAGCGTATCGAGATCGAGGTTCAGGCGACCCGCGATGCTGAGTTGGTGCTGCGCGACGCCTGCTATCCGGGCTGGATTGCCGAGGTGAACGGCCAGCCGGCGATAGTGGCGTGCGCCGATGTGCTGTTTCGCGCAATCACCGTGCGGGCCGGTGAGAGCCGGGTCGTGATGACCTATCAGCCGGCCAGCGTGTCGCAGGGACTTGCGCTGAGCGCAGCCGGCATGGGGGTGTGGGTGGGTCTGGGGGTGCTGGCCTGGCGCCGGCGCGCGCGCCCATTGCGCTAATCCCTGCCGCCGAACGTGATTTCCGGCATCGGCAGATGCTCGGTGCCCAGTTTACGGCGCAGCATGGGGATCAACCCGCCGGCTTCCACGATCGCCATGACCGAGGGTGACAGGGGGGGGAAGGCAAACGGCCCGCGCGGGGTAGTGATGAGGCCGGCCTCCAGGTCAACCGTGACGTTTTCCCACTTTGCAATGGCGTCCACTGCCGGCGGGCACACGATGGGCAGCACGCCGTTGTTCACGCAGTTGCGGAAGAAAATGCGCGCGAAGGATTTGGCAATGATGGCGCGCACGCCGCTCATCTTGATGCACACAGCAGCCTGTTCGCGCGACGAGCCGCAGCCAAAGTTCCTGCCGCCGACGATGATATCGTCGGGCTGAACCTGCCGGGCAAAGTCCGGGTCCAGGTCTTCGAGCGCGTGTTTGGCGAACTCGTTGATATTGGTGACGGTGTAGGTGTATTTGCCGGGGAAGATGACATCGGTGTTGACATCGTCGCCATACACCCAGGCCCGGCCTGAGATGCGTGTCACTGCCATAAGGCTCTGCGCTCCATCGGGGTCAACGGAGTTTCCGACTCCGCCTGTATTCATCCAGGCGGAGTCGGAAGATCAGGGGCATCCTGCGCCGTCGTTTATGGGATCGGTGTGACGGTGAGCGGCGGCGCGGGTGGCGGAGCAGGCGTCTCGCCCGGCATCGGAATGGGTGTCGGTCGCGGGGCGGGCGAAGTCGCGGGGCCGGTTGTGTCTTGTTGAGGACCCATCAGGCCGGGCCACTCAACCAGCGGAGACGCCAGCATAAACTCGCAGTCCATCTTCACCGGCATCTCATTGCGCGTGTAAGTCCCTTGCGGGCCGGATATCTTCAACGTCAAGCCATAGTACCCCCGCTGAATGCCTGTGATTTGGCGCGACCCCTGCGGCACGCTGCCGGGGGCGAAGGTCTCGGTGCGATCAGGCGGCCTGGGGCAATTGCCGGCGCCGATGCCACGGAAGATTGCCTGCACCTGTGTCGCTCCTGGCGCGCCATCCCAGTACACCGTGAGTTGTCCGCCGCTGTAACTGCCATTGCCGCAATTTGAATCGTCAGGCGGGAACGGCCAGCAGGTATTCATGCGGGGCGCCCAGGCAGAGGTGGACACGGTGAAGCTGTACGGCGTCCGGCTTTGAGTGCTGTCCAGCGTCACGAAACGCGCCCAGTACGTGCCGGCTGGCAGCGTGCGCTGAATGTTGCCGGATGTGGCGTTGGCAACGAAGGCGGAACTGTCGATCAGGCTCGTCGAATTACATGCTCCGCCGCGCAACTGCACCTGTCGCTGGCCGGCGTTGTAGCCGCTGAACTGCACCTGCACCGTCGTCTGCGCGCTCAGCGTAAACTGATAGAAGTCGTTTTCGGCGCCGACGCCCGACCCCAGGTCGAGATCGGGCCGGCTGTTCTCCGGGTAGGCTGTGTAGGTAGTATCCAGATTGATCGTTGCCGGCGCGCAAGCGGTATTGTTCGGCTCCAGGAAAGTGTGGCCGGGTGTCGCGCTCCAGCGGAAGGTGACATTGTTGCTGCCCGGCGTGGTTGTGGCGATGCGGGCGTAGTACGTGCCGGGGGTGACGTTGTAATAGCGAATTGAGGCAGCCCCGGCGGTGACCGGTTCGTAATCGATCAGGGTGGTCGTGTGGTTGGGGCATGTGCTCAGGTTCGGGGTGCGCAACTGAAGCTGCCCTGTGGCGCCGGTGATCGACAGATCAACTGTCGACGGCTGATTGACAACGAGCGCGTAGTAAATGTCGGTCTGATTCTGCGGCATGGTGTAGTCAGTATTCTGGCTGGCCACTCCGGCGTTGCACGGATTTGTGCCGCCAGACGCCGCCGGCGCCAGGAAATTCCAAACCGCAGATTCACTGTTGTCAGAGTAGGTGACACCGCTGGCGTTGTAGGCGCGCACGTGCCAGAAGTAGGTGACGCCCGGCGTCAGTCCACTGGCGTTATAAGTGGTGTTGGCTGTGTCGATGGTGAACCCGCCTCCTGCGCCCACGCAGGGCGATGGGCTGGTGTTCAGGCATACTCGATAGCCGGCTGCGTCGACAGACGGCGCCCACGACAGTGTGGCGTTGCTGGGCGCCGAGCCATTTGCCGGCTGCAGCTTGTTGAAGGCTCCCGGCCGGGGCAAAGTGGCAAAGTTCCACACCTGGTTGATGTTACTGTTGGCGTACGTCACGTACTGAGCCGCAGTGCCGTTGTTATTAATGGCGCGCACGTTCCAGTAGTAAGTGACGCCGGGCGCCAGTGGGCCGGTGTTATAACTGGTAGCGGGGCCGGCGTTGAGCGTGTAACCAGAATGGCTGGCGCACGCGCTTGCAGAAGTGCTCAAACAGACCTGGTAACCGGTTGCATTCGGTGATGCGCTCCATGTCAATGTAATGCCGGTAGCCGGATGACCGGTAGTGCCGCTGCCTGGTCCGCTCTTGTTGAATGCGCCGGGCAAAGGCGTGACACTGAACTCGCGCGTCTGCCCCACGCCGCCGTCCGAGTAGATGGCGCCGCTCGCGTTTCTGGCGCGCACATGCCAGAAGTAGGTCTGGCCCGGCGCGAGCGGCCCGGTGCCCCAGTTGGTCACGCCGGTGGTGCGGGTGAAACCGCCAGAAGCGCTGCCATCGAGACACGGGGCGACTACAGACTGGCTGACGCACACATCGTAAACCGTAGCCCACATCGAGACCGTCCATGACAATACCGTGCCTGTTGCCGGGATGCCGGTGGCACTGGCTGCCGGCGACAGCTTGGTGAATGCGGCCGGCGCAGGAGGTTTATGCATAATCGGCAACCATGCTCTTGGTGTGACCGTCTGCACCGCAAGCGGCTCGGCCGCGCGCCTGAGGGTGGGCGCCGACTCATCGATTGCAATCGGGGTCGGTGTGGCCGGGGGATCAGTCTCTTCTTCGCCCGCTGCGAGGGGCGCGGCGGCGAAGGAGAGCATAGCCGCAACGCCGGCCAGCGCGATGCCTCGCGCAATCCATTTCGCCATGTTTGCCAAAGGGGTGTGATTGTCTGTGTGCAAGTTTCTCACCTCGCCTTTATGGATGTGACGCGCGCCGCAGACCGAACGCGCGTCACATCACCAGGCATGTGGGTGTGCCGAGTTATGGGATCGGCGTGTGAACTGGCTCCGGGGTGTTTGTGGGAGGTGTGCCGCCACCGCCGCCACCGCCGCCGCCTCCACTGGCGCCGCAGGGCTGCACCTTCAACGGTTTCTCATCCTTCCAGTACGACTCGTTGTTGTCGCGCTTCACCCGCAGGATGATGACATGCCCGCTGGTGCTGTTAAACTTGATGGTCAGCGAGCCGCTCGGCCCGTTGACGGGCCGCCAGTTATTGGCCACATCCGCCGGCTCTGTGTTCACACCGGAGGTGGGCGCGCAGGCCACGTCGCGCGGTTCAACGCGAATCCAGACCCCCTGCGCGCCGTCCAGACCCGTCCAGTAA
This sequence comes from uncultured Anaerolineae bacterium, assembly GCA_937927775.1. GTDB lineage: Bacteria > Chloroflexota > Anaerolineae > J036 > Brachytrichaceae > Roseilinea. The sequence continues at coordinate 5,140 of CALBEF010000037.1, forward strand.
TATGTGCAACTGCCGCCGGCGCTGCTCAACTCGGTGCACGTGTCGGGCGAATCCCAGGCCGTGGTGCCGGCCTTGAAGCGTGGGTTCCAGCCCGTCAGCCCCGGCGTTGTCCCGCCGCCGCTGCCCGATACGGTAATGAGGATCGAATAGACCGGCTCCTGGCCGTCCTTCTGTTTGACCTTCAGATAGATCGTGCGATTGGCGGTGATGTTGGTCACATCCATCGACCAGTCACCGGGGACACCCTGATAGCCGGCGCCATCGCCTTTGTCAAACCACACGCCATCCACATTCTGCACGCTCCAGGATGCGCGAACCGTGCCGCCAGACGCCACCACAGTGGTATTGACACGCAACGGGCCGCTGGAAGCGGCGGGAGGAACCGTGGGCACAACGATTGGCGGCGCAGTGGGCGGGACAGGCGTCGGTAGAGCAGGTGGCGGCGGCGGCGCCGGCGGCTGCGTGGGCAGCGGTGGCGCAGAAGCAACCGGCACGCCGGCCGCAGCCGCATTGGCCCGCACGTACTCGCCAAACACCCAGCCGATGCCGCCCGGCCCGGCGGCATACGTAATCTGCCACCATTGACCGTCGGCGCTCTTGCCACGCACCGGCGCAGTCTCGTTCTGATTGAGCCGGCCCAGCAGACGATACCCCGTGTTGGGGCCTTCGCGCACATTGACGAAATCGTTCGTCACCGTCAGGCTCGGCGCTTCCTGTTGCGGCGGCTGCGTCGCAACCGGCTGAGGCTGCGCGGGTTGGTTGCCGCCTGTCGCAGGAGCTGGGGTCGGTTGTTGCTGGGGTGGCGGGGGCGGCTGTGTCGCCGTGGGCGCAGCCTGAGTGGGCACCACGGCGGCTTTTGCCTCGACCACCAGCGGGTCGGATTGCGCCAGCAGTTTGTCCTCGCTGCCAAACGCCTTCAACTGAATGGCATGGCTGCCGGCCGATGTCGGCGTCCAGGGCACTTGCACGGGGAAATTCGCCACGCCCTGATTGTCGGGCGTGTTGAGCGTGGCATAAGGCAGCCCATCGATGACCACTTCAACTCGCACGATCCCCTCTCCAACGGCCTCACCCTGGATGACGGTGCCCTGGCCCACGTTGATGGAGGTGCCGGGGGTTGGCGCAGTGATCTTGACCTCGGTGGGCGGCGCAGCCCCGCCCGAACAGGCGCTTAACGCCAGGCCGGCCACGGCTGCGGCGGCTGCCAGCCTTCCACCGAGCTTGATTTTGCCTGATAAGTGAATCTTCATTCCCTGTACTCTCCTGGTTCGCCCGCAGCGATTTGATCCCTGGTTGCTCCGGGCGATATCGATTGGCTTGCGGAGCCATCCAAAAGAACACGGCTGGCGCTGCGAACCTTTTCCTTATGGATGCTATCCAACTGTACTTGAGCGCAGACCGCTTCAGATTATAAGGTCAACATATAGCGCGCCGCGCCCGTCTCAGAGCATACTACCGGTTTAATCCCTGACGCATCCACTACGCAGGGTTGACGATACCATGACAACGTCCATGCAAGCGCGCGCCGCGCGCGTGGGCGCTTTGACGCTAGAATATGCCCGTCGAATGGCGTGTGTGCCAGGCATCCTTGCCCGGATCGGGAGAAATCATGTCCAATCCACTCTCGGCAGCCGACGAACGCGGTCTGAAAGGGTTGTCGCTCGACAGCCGGCTGCGGCGGGCCTTCTTCGATCTGCCGGCCAGCACGATCTGGGAACTGGCTGAGGCCGTTCCCGCGCGCGCCCGGCAGGCCGGCCTGACCTACTGGCGCGACGGCCAGGAAGAGGTCATCAACATCCTGCTGCGCCCAACCGGCATCCTGGCCGAGCAGATGAACTATTTCCACACGGTATCCCTCACCCTGCTCGAGGCGCTCAAGCGCGTGCCCGACATGTACCTCGACAATGCGGCTGTGCGCGAGGTGGTGCCACTCGCGCCCGAAGAGGAAGCCTGGCTGCGCGACCTGTGGACGCCGGCTCATCGCAACGGCCACTGCGTCTACGGGCGGCTGGATGCCATGATCGATTTCACCAGCCCCTCCTGGAAAGACACGCTTGCCTTCGTTGAGCCAAATCTGGTGGGCGTGGGCGGCATCGCGCTCATTCCGGGCGTGGAGCAGGTCATGCTCGACATCATCGCGCCGGCCCTGCAGCGCGTCGCGCCCGATCTGCGCCTGGAAGGCACGGAAGACGCGCGCGAGGCTTTTCTGCGCGAACTGATGGATCACCTCGAACTGATCGGCCGGCCCAATGGCGCGATCGCCCTGTGCGACTACAAATACTCCGGCGATGGCCCGGCGGAGTTTGCCACCCTGACGCAGCACTACACCGCGCGCGGGTATCGCGTGTTCTACGCCGACCCGGCCGAACTGACCCTGCGCGACCGGGACGGCGAGCCGGAAGTGTTCTATGAGGGCCAGCAGATCGACCTTGTTTATCGGGACTACGAGCTGCGCGATTTCATCAACATCGCCGACGAAGGCGGCGACCCGGCTGTGGCCCGGCTGTTGTTCCGGCGCAATCAGATGGTGTCCTCGATGGCCGGCGATTTCGACCACAAGAGCGCGTTCGAATTGCTGACGGACTCGCGCTTTGCGAACTTCTTCACGCCGGGCGAGCGCCAGTTGCTGCGCCGGCATGTTTTGTGGACCCGCGCGCTCACCGCCCGCAAAACGACCGATCCCACCGGCGACGAAATCGATTTGCCCGAGTTCACCCGCATGAACCGCGATCAGCTCGTCATCAAACCGAATCGCTCCTATGGCGGCGACCGCGTGCTGATCGGCCCCTCGGTCAGCGAGGCGGAGTGGCTGGACGCAATCGACCATGCGCTTTTGGAGCCGGGGGATTGGGTGGTGCAACGCATGGCGCGCATGACGGCCTGCGAATTTCCCGTTGTGCAACCCGACCAATCCATCAGCGTGCAGCCGTTCTATATGGTGGTCGGCTTTGCGCCCACCAAATATGGCACGTCCATTCTGGGGCGGGCCTCGCAAAAGCAGGTGGTGAATGTGGCTCAGCGCGGCGGCATGTGCGCGGTGCTGGTGGGCCGGCATGGCGAACGACTAAAAGCATGATCGCAAACCTGATCCGCCGGAGATGACATGACCACACAGTTCAATATGGGTCAATCGCTGAACGCCGGCGCGACCATGCACACCTTCACCGCGATCGTCTTCAGCGGGCAGGTGGGAATGAGACGACCGCGAAGGCAACACGAGTCAATACGTCAACAACAGACGGTCGGCCACAACTTCCCGCTCGAGCGTCTGGCCGTCCATCTGGAAGCGTTTCAACATCGATCTGCCGCAGTTCAGAAAAACTTCGCGCTCGAATACGCCTGCGGGCAGGGAGATGTCGCATATCTTATTGCCGGACTGCTTCGCGCCGTCGATGCTCAGCGCGACTTTGGCGCCGCGCGCTTTGCAATCGCGGATCGCGGCAAACAATCGTTCCAGATTAAAAGACTGCGCGCCATACAGGATTGACTGGCTGTGCGCGTAAGGCGGATCGCAATATACCAGGTCGCCTGCGCGCGCCATGCTCATGGCTTCCTCGAAATCCATACACGCAAACGTCACGCCGACCGTCCGTCTGCGCCACTCATCGACCCGGCGATTGAATGCCTGGGGCGAAATCGGATCATGGACGCCGCAGGGTGTTGAGATGAAGCCATCCGCTTGTCGGAAACGAACAACGCCTCCGTAGCAGGTTCGAGAGATGAAGAGCAGATCGGCCGGGTTGGGAGACGCATTGTAGGCGGCTTTGATTTGCTCATATACGGCTGTTTTGTCGCCTTCCCGCATTCTCTGCCATCGCGCTGCGTACCACTGCTTCAATGTGTCTGGCGAGTGTTTGAGTGTTTGCCAGATCTGGATCAGCGGTTCAAAGATGTCAGACGCGAACGCGCGCTGCGGGGCCAGCGTGCCCAGCACGCCGCCGCTGCCCAGGAACGGCTCGAAATAAGTGGAGATGGTCAGCGGGAACCAGGCGATGATCTCATGGGCAAATCGTTGTTTGCTGCCCACCCACTTCAAAAGCTGGCTTTTGAACGGCGCAACGCTGCGGGCGCGCGAAGTGTCGTCCAGCAGAAACAATTGCGCCGGCGTGTCGCGCACCACTTTTGTTTCCATCGGCGAGGCACTATACCAGCTTTTGAATATCCTGTTTTGGGATAGATTGTCTGATCTCTTATCCTTGCCCTTGTGACCGCCAGCCTGTCCGATCCTCGCTACAGGAAATTGTGCGAGCTGCTGCGGCAGATGCGCGAAGAAGCCGGACTCAGCCAGGTTGAGCTTGCGCGGCGACTGCGCAAGCCTCAGTCCTACGTCAGCAAATACGAATCAGCCGAACGCCGCCTTGATCTTCTGGAAGTCTGGCTGATATGTGAGGCCATTGGCATAACGTTCGCCCGTTTTGCGCGACGTTATGAGGCTGAGCTGCAATGAAGGCAGACGGGCGTTTCCTGGGATTGCCGCCTGACTTCTGGGCGAATGTCAGGACGATCAGCGAATATACAGGCTACACGGCCCGCGGTTCCGGCCAGATCAGGATTCCCAGCCTTCCAGACATTGCGCGCGTCTTTCGCCGGCTTGGACTTGATCTTTCAGCAATCTTTACTGGCGACGATGCGCTGACCCCTCTCGGCGCGCAGTTGACCGAGTATTTTGCGTATCGGGCGGATATTTTGAACTCGTTTGTTCAACCCCGATTGATGGATGTCGATCGCGCCAGGCAGGTCTTCCATGAGTTGCGGGCCAGGTTATCGCCGCAATGCCCCCTGCCCATGAACAAACAGAAAGGAGCCAAACGCTCTCCTGCGTTTCTCACCGGCTGTGTCAATATGCTGATTGACCAGAACAGGGGCAACTACCCCTGTGACTATGACCCTCACAGCCCTGCCACACTGGTCCAATCTGGAAGGCTCCTCCGCACTCTGTCCAGACGGTTAGACGGCGCTTTTCCCGCTACAACCAACCCGATTGCTGTGTGGGAAATTAAGGAGTACTACTACACAACCACTTTCGGCAGCAGGGTCGCGGACGGTATCTATGAATCGTTGCTGGATGGGATGGAGCTGGATGAGGTTCGACGAAATACTGGCCTGCATGTGCGACACTATTTGATGATCGATGGGAAATACACCTGGTGGGACTGCGGGCGATCCTATCTCTGCCGGCTTATTGACATGCTCCACATGGGCTATGTAGTAGATGAAGTCCTTTTCGGCTATGAAGTGATCGAGCGATTGCCTGATCTGGTTCAGGAATGGCGCGCCGCAGCAAATGCCCTGTGAGCCTCATCGGCAGCAGCTTGACTCAGCGCCCCCGCTCAACAGGCGCGTTCGTGGCCGGCGCCGTGAACCAGAACTGGTTGCCCTGGCCCGGCGCGCTGTCCACCCCGATCTGCCCGCCCATCGCCTCAGTGAGCGAACGGGCGATTGCCAGCCCCAGGCCGCTGCCGCCGCTTTCGCGCGCGCGTGAGCGGTCGCCGCGATAGAAGCGGTCGAACACGCGCGCCGCCTCCTCTGGCGTCATGCCCGGGCCGGTGTCGCGCACGCTGACCTCAATCACATCGTTCTTCTGCGCCACAGCGAGCGTCACCCATCCGCCGGCCGGCGTGTAGCGGATGGCGTTCGACAGCAGGTTGCGCAGAATCTGGGCCAGCCGGTCGGGGTCGGCCAGCGCGTACAGAGCAGATGAGGCTGAGCTGGCATCGAGGATGACGCCGCGCGCTTCGGCCAGGGCGCTGAAACGCTCGGCGGCGGCGCGCGCGCTGGCCGCAACATCCACCGGCTGGATGTTGAGGGTGAGCTGGCCGGCCTCCATCAGCGCCAGCTCGCGCAGGTCGTCGATCAGCCGGTTCAACAGCAGGGTCTCATCGTGGATGGTGGCGATCTCGGATCGCTCCAGCGGATACACCCCGTCCAGCATGGCGCGCAGGTTGCCCTGAATGACGGCCACCGGCGTGCGCAACTCGTGGGCGATGTCGGCCACCATGTTGCGGCGCAGCGTCTCTTCGCGCTGAAGCGACTCGGCCATGTTGTTGAACGCGCCGGCCAGCTCGGCGATCTCGCGCGGGCCGTTTGGCCGGACGCGATGCGCCCAGTCGCGCGCCGCAAACGCCCGCGCGCCGCGCGTCAGCTCGGCCAGCGGGGTGGTTAGCGCCCGGCTGACGGTCAGCCCCAGCGCAACGGCCAGCCCGCCGGCTGCCAGCGCCGCCACCAGGATGTTGCCGCGCAACTCATCCAGAAAAGCCTGTTGCGCCTGATCCAGAATGCCCCGCCCTGGAGCAGTCATGACCAGATACCCCGCCACGTTGTCGTTGACTTTGATCGGCGCAGCATCGGCCTGCTCCGCCGGCGTGAGGGGCTGCCCTGAGCGTGCGCCGTAGACAATGACCCCATTCGCGTCGGCCAGTGTGAAGGTTGCGTTGCCCCAGCCCATCCCGCGCCGGCCGGCGCCCTGTCCCATGCCAAAGCCCGGCCGCGCGTTGGCCGGCTCCGGCATGGCGTTGCCCAGCGCAGCCGCGACGCCGTCCCAACTGCCCGTCTGCGCGTAGAACGCTGCCAGCGCGTCGATCAGCGCGTCCTGGTTGCTTATCTCCTGGCGCGTCAGATAGCGCCGGAACTGGTCGTTGGCCGCCGCGTTGGCCAGCCAGGCGACAATCGCCACGCCGATCAACGATACGACCACGAAGGCAAGCGTCAGGCGCGTCCACAACCGATTCATGCCTTCAGCCTCATTCGCGCAGCCGGTACCCAACGCCGAACACGGTTTCGATATAAGTGGGGTTGCCGGGGTCGGGTTCGATCTTCCTGCGCAGATTTTTGATATGCGAGTCAATCGTGCGCTCAAATCCCTCGTACATGTAGCCCAGCGCCGCGTCGATCAACTCGCCGCGTGTGAAGGCGCGGTTGGGGTGTTGCATGAGCGCGCGCAACAAATCGAACTCGGTGGGGGTCAATTCGACGGCGCGCCCGGCCACGCTGACGTGCCGTTGTTCCATATCCATGCGCAGGCCGCGAATCTCGATGATGGGCGAAGGGCGCAACGCGCCGGACGCCCGGCGCAACAACGCTCGCGCGCGGGCCACCACCTCCGACGGGTTGAACGGCTTGGTCAGATAGTCGTCTGCGCCGAGGTCCAGCCCGCGCAATTTGTCGGCGTCTTCCACGCGCGCGGTGAGCATCAAAATCGGGATGCCGGCCAGATGCGCGTCGGCGCGCAACAGGCGCACCAGCTCGAAGCCGTCGCGTTTGGGCATCATCACATCCAGCACCACGAGATCGGGCCGGTCATGCCGGATGACGCGCAGCGCCTGTTCGCCATCGGCGGCGGTAAGCGCCTGAAAGCCGGCCTGCTCCAGGTAGGAGCGCACCAGGCGCACGATCTGCGGGTCGTCGTCGGCAATCAGAATGCGCGCGGCCATGTCACTTCGATTGTAGTGCGGTCACAGCCTGTTGCACGGCGCTGACTTCGGCAATCTGACCCTGCGACACCAGTTCGCGGATCGGCGCGCCGGTGTCTGTGTCCGCCGGCAGATTCAGCGCCGCGAGCAGCGCATCGAGCGGCACGGCGCACAGGTCGCTGATCTCGCGCAGCGACATGCGGCCTTTGATGTCGCTGCCGGGCAGAACTGCGCCGGCCGGCAGCGGGGTGGGCGTGATGTGTTCGCCGGCCTGTTTGGAAGTCTGGGCGCCGGCGTTGTCGTCGCTTTGCGTTGCGCTGCTATTGTCCTCGCCGGGCGTTGCTTCTGGCGGCGTCGGTATGCTGGTCGGAGTTGGCTCAGGCAGGGCCGGCTCGGCGGTCGGCGCTGCCGGCGCTGCTGCGCGGGTTTCCAGCGCCTCGCGCAGCGCGCTGACCTCGAAGCCGGGCGCAAGCTTTTCCACGTCCTTCAGCGCTGTGCTGGCCGGCACATCAGCCGGAAGGTTGACCAGCGCGTACAGCTCTGCCTGCGACAGTCCGAACCCGTCGGCGACTTGTTGCAGGGTCATCCAGCCTTTCACATCAGCCGGCGCCAGTTGATTCAGATTGACGGACGCGCGTCCGCTGGTGGACCACAGGCCGGCGCTTTGGGCCGCGACCACTGTGCCCAGAAAGGCGATCACGAACAAAATGGGGACAAGCAGGGGATTGACTCTCATGGCGTTTTCTTCCTTCGCGTAAATGGCGCAACAAGGCGCTCACAATTCAGCCAGTCGGCTTCGCAGTTTCTGAGGCGGCAGCGCGAGGGGCGGGCAGCCAGGCCGGCGCCAGCTTGACCTCCAGCGCGTTGCGGCGCGGGCAGGTCTCGACACAGGCCAGGCATCCCACGCAGTTGCCGCTGATGATCGCCGCTTTGTCCACATCCAGCTTGACCGGGCAGGGCCGCGCGCACAGGCCGCACTGTGTGCATGCGCTGCCGTTGCGCCGGATGCGCAGCAGGCTGAAGCGACTCAGCACACTGATGACGCCGCCCAGCGGGCACAGGTAGCGACACCACGCGCGTTCGACAAAGAAGGAGCCGATCAGGACAGCGAGGGTCGCCAGATACGCCGGCCAACTGGTCAGCACGTCGAACTCGAATAACCACTCCAGCCCGAACAACGTGCGATACGGGTCAATGTCGGCGAACCACAGTTTCGTCAGGCTGATGGTCTGGTACAGGATGATCGCCAGCGTCACAAACCGGCCATAGCGCAACACCTTGTCCAGTGTTGCCGGCAATTCCACCGGCCGGATGCGGAGACGCCTGCGCATGCCGTTCAACATGTCCTGAACCGCGCCGAATGGGCAGACCCAGCCGCAGAATGCGCCGCCGGCGATGAGCGTGCCGATCACCAGGCCGGCCAGCAGCACGAGGTTGGACAGGTGTGTTTTGGGCACGTACTCGCCGCCGCTGGAGATGAGACGCCACAGCGTCTCCACGCCGCCAAAGGGACACAGCGCGTCGATGGAGGGGACGACGCCATCCGTGACAGCGGTCTGGTGGGCAACGCTGCCGGCGATGATGAACACGCCGAAGCCGAGTTGTGTCAGGTGGCGCGCGCGCTGCGTCCACACAATGCGCCGGCGGCGTCTGGCAGCCGGCGAGTCGTACTTGAAGTCGAGCGAGAGTGATTTGAGGATGGGTTGTTTGTTCATACCGGGTTGCTCCTGTCAGGTTTCGATCTGAAGATAGCAACCCGTTGTGGAGAAATTGTGCAGGCGGCCCCGCGTCACTCTCGCGCAATCCTCACTTACACAAAGGCGATAGACAAACCAGACAACCGGGACTGGATTTCTGCCTGCGCGGGCGCGAGGGCGCGCCCGCCACACCGGCAGACGCAACAAGGCCGGCTGTCTGTTCAGACAGCCGGCCCTGCGCCGAGGGAGCAACCCTGCTCAGCCAGGGTTTAGCGGTTCCAGCGTCCGCCGCCACGGTTGGCCGGCCTGTTCTGGCCGCTGCCGTAGTTGTCGCACACACCGTCGCCGTTGTTGTCCACGAAGCCGGCGCCGGTTCCATCGCACACGCCGCTGCCGTTGCCGTAGCCGCGCGGCGCAAAGGCTGCGTTGAGCTGGGCCGTGACGTTGGCTTTCATCGTGGCGATTGCGGCGTCGGCCTGCGCCTGCGTGATGCGACCTGAGATAACAGCGTTATTGAGGGCGGTCACGCGCGGCGCGATGAAGGCGTCCACGATTGTGTCCAGCGCCACGCCCTTCTCGGCGGCCACATTGGCGATGGTCCTGCCGGTCTTGAGGGTGGCGACCAGCTCGGTCTGGCTCATGTTGAGCGTCCTGGCGGCCACGGCGACCAGCGAGGCATCCGGCCCGCCGGCGCGGCTGCGCACCATCAGGCCCAGGTTGAGGGCAGTTGTGTTGCGCCCGCGCGCCTGTGTCTGGGGCGGCTGCCCGGTTTGCGCGGCAGCGGCCTGATTGAACACGACCAGGCCGGCGAGCGCGGCCACTGCGACCAGCGCGCTGAGTTTGATCCACTTGCGATTCATTTTATTTTCCTCCATAGAACGGTTGGTTTGTCTTTTTGCGCTGATCGGGTTTTGTGAACCCTGTTGCGCTGGCCTGTTTATAGCCGGCAGGTATGGAGGAATGATGGAGATGGCGCCATAGAGCGCGCCTATTCCCATTCGATGGTGGCGGGGGGTTTGGTGGTGATGTCGTAAGTGACGCGGTTGACGCCGGCCACTTCGTTGACAATGCGGCTGCTGACGCGGGCCAGCACGTCGTAGGGGATGCGCGCCCAGTCGGCGGTCATGAAGTCGTCGGTGGTCACGGCGCGAATAGCGACCACTTCGTTGTACGTGCGCCCATCGCCCATGACGCCCACGGCGCGCACCGGCAGGAGCACGGCGAACGCCTGCGATGTGGCGCGCATGAGATTGGCGCGCCGCAGTTCTTCCTGCAGGATCGCGTCGGCCTGACGCAAACGCTCCAGGCGCTCCCAGGTGACATCGCCCAACACGCGCACGGCCAGGCCGGGGCCGGGGAAGGGCTGACGCCATACGATTTCATCCGGCAGGCCGAGCGCCGACCCCACCGCACGCACCTCATCCTTGAACAGATAGCGCAGCGGCTCCAGCAGCTCGAACTGCATGTCTTTGGGCAGGCCGCCCACGTTGTGGTGGGTCTTGATCTTGGCCGCCGCCTGGCGCTCCGGCCCGCGCGATTCGATCACGTCGGGGTAGAGCGTGCCCTGAGCCAGAAGGATTTTGGATTCTGGATTTTGGATTTTGGACTGGATTTGGGCGATCTGAGACTCGAACACGCGGATGAATTTCTCGCCGATGCGCTTGCGCTTCTCTTCCGGGTCGGTGACGCCCTGCAGAACTTCCAGAAACGCTTCGGCGGCGTTGACGGCGATCAGGCGCATCCCCTGGGCGCGCTGAAATGTTTCGATCACCTGCTCGGCTTCGCCCTTGCGCAACAGGCCGGTGTCCACAAACACGCACGTCAACTGGTCGCCGACGGCGCGATGGACGAGCGCCGCCGTGACCGACGAATCCACGCCGCCGGAGAGTCCGCAGATCACGGGCCGCTCGCCGACCTGGGCGCGGATGCGCGTCACGCTTTCGTCGATGATGTTGGCCGGCGTCCACTCGGCGGGACAGCCGCACACGCCGTGCACGAAGTGACTGATGATCTCGCGCCCGCGCTGGGTGTGATTGACTTCCGGGTGGAACTGAATGGCGTACAGCCGGCGGGCGTCATCGGCCATGCCGGCGATGGGCGAGTTGGCGCTGCGCGCGATGACGCGGAAGCCGGGCGGCGCTTGCTCCACCCGGTCGCCATGGCTCATCCACACGGAGATGCTGGATTTTGAATTGCGTGTTGCGTGTTGCGTATTCTGGACTCTGGATTCTGTATTCTGAGTTCTGAGTTCTGCCGGCAACAGCGCGCAGGCGTCAAATGCCACATCGGCCTGGCCGTATTCGCGCTGCGTGGCCGGCGCAACCACGCCGCCCAATGCGCGCGCCAATAATTGCATCCCATAGCAAATGCCCAGCACGGGCAGTCCCGACGCCAGCACGTAATCCGGGAGTGTTGGCGCGCCGGCGTCGTACACGCTGTTCGGGCCGCCGGAGAGGATGAAGCCGCGCGGGCGCAGCGCCATCACCTGCTCCGCCGGCGCATCCCAGGCAAACAACTCGCAGTACACGTTGGCTTCGCGCACCCGGCGCGCAATCAGTTGCGAATATTGAGAGCCAAAATCCAGAACGGCGATGGTGTGAGTGTGCAGCGTCATAGCGCAGCGGATTATAGGCGCGAGGTATTGCGCAGCCGGCGCTTCTCAGGCCCGCGACACGCTAAAGCGCCGTTCTCCTTTCATCGGCGGGTTGTGCGCCGTCAGGATGATGCGCATGAGGTGATCGCCCCACACCGGCCCCATGCGCTCGTCGGTGATCGGCACAGGTTCAGTCGCCACGTTGAAGGCCGCGGCGTCGTAGCGCACGACAGCGGCGCCGGCCTGTTGCCCCTGGCCGAAGGCGCGCGCCGCGAGCACGATACGCCCGTCGCCGGCGGCTGTCACTGCGCACGGTGTCAGCAGCGAGAGTTCCACGCGCTCAGCCGACGCCGCAAACTCAAAGGTATCGACGATGGTGATCTCCGCGCCGCGCCGTAAGGTAATTGTCCGCTGCCAGCTCGTCAGTTTTGCGGTGGATGGATATGCGCCGGCGATGTCAAGCGTCAGCGACGCGCTCGCGTCGTCTGCGTGGCAGGCGACACAGCGCGCGGCGAAGGCTGCGCCCGGCTGCTGCTGAACACCATCAATTGTTGGCAGCAGCGTGTGATAGGCGGATTGCATCGTCCAGATGTCGTACCGCTGCTCACTGAACGTTTTGGCCGTGTAGGTCTCGACGCCGGCGTCCACCAGCACCGGCCGGCCATCGATAAAGACGACAAGGCTCCCGATGTCATTGTGGTTGTGGCTTTCATCATTATGCCCGCCTTTCGCCGCCAGGTAAAAGCCCTCGCTGCGGCCGGCGGCGTCTCGGGCAGCCATGACTTCGATATCGGGCAGCCAGACATCGCGCAGCAGCGGCGGATGGCCGGGCTGCGCCACCGCCTCGCTCAGGATGAAGAGATTGGGAAGCGCGCGCCCCAGGCTCGGCGGCACACGCTCCCTGCCCTGCATCACACCCAGTTCGCTCATGGCCTGGCGATGGGCGAGCCAGCGGCCAAAAGCAATCATTGCCGGGTCGCCGATGCGCAGCCCATAGCGATAGACCAACAGCGCGTCCGGTTGCACGATGGCCGAAGCGTCGGCAAAGTTGAGATAAAAGTCATCGGCAATGTGGGCGCGATAGATATAGCGCCCGATCTCCTGCGTCAGCGGCTCGGCGTAAACGTCGATCCAGCCATCCGACGCAGCGTAGAGCAGTTCGAGCGTGTCGAACAGCGACGCGCCGGCGCGGCCCCAGTAGTTCGGCCCCTCGTCACAGCCGCCGTCAGCCGGATGGGGATCAATGAAGTTATCGAGCGCGCGCATGATTTTGGCGACTGTCCCGCAGCGCTTCTGCGAGTCGCGCTCCACAATCAGCGCCGAAGCCAGCCAGTTCGAGCAAATCCACGGGTTCCAGTTGTTGACGCGCCGTCCGCTGTTCCCAAAGCCCATCCACCAGAAGTCGTCGCGCGTCAGGCAGGGCGTCAGCACCCGGCGCTGAATTTCATACGCGATGCGCGGACGGGCCATCGGCGAGACGCTGTCCAGATGTTCGCCCAACAGATAAAGCGTCCACGCCAGCAGTGCGCTGGTTTCGGCGGCAAACAGATCGACAATCGGCTCAGTCACATCGGGCAGCGTGTTGCCGGCGCGCTGGACGCGGATATGCGCCGGCAGACACCAGGACGATTCCTCGCAGATCGCCCAGGCGCCATTCACAATGTCGTCGAGAAAGCGCCCCTCGCCTTCCATGCACTCGGCCAGCGTCAGCGCAGCCAGGGTGTGGCGGCGATTGAAGTACAGCTCCTGAAAGTTGCTGCGGTTGCCGATGCGAGAGAACTCCAGGTAGCGCGTGGCAGGCAGCGCCGGCCAGGCGTAGCCGAGGGCCTGCGCGCCGCGCGCAATGTGCGCTGCGCGCGCGCGCGCAGGCAGCGCGTTCCAGGCGGCGCGGTCTTCAATGGTCGGATAGGGGCGAAAGGCAGAATGATCCTGCAAATGAGCCGGCAGTTGGGTTGAGAACTTTTGCGATAGCATCGGGTTCAATTCCCTGAGGCGTATGATACTCCGCGCTGCATTTCGCGGTTAGAGAAAGGGAGCGCCAGCATCTTGTTCTCGCGCCGCCGGCAGTTTGCGCTGGCCGGTAAAGCGCCGCTCCGTCGGCGTCACGGCGGACACAGTTCGCCCCTATGCTCGGAGCTGCCGGGGCTGGCGAGTTGCCCGCGCGCAATGGCAACCTGGCCGAGCGCGATTCCGCCGTCATTGGGCGGCACGCGCTGATGCCAGTACGGGTGGAATTCCTCGTCGCGCAGGCGTTGGACGACCCGCTCCAGCAGATAGCGATTCTGGAAGCAGCCGCCGGTCAGGACGACGCGCGGCTCGTTGACGCGCCGGGCGACGGTCACGATCATCTCTGCCAGCGCGTTGTGAAAGCGCGCAGCCAGCGCGCTCAACTGACGATTGACGATTGACGATTGACGATTGAGCGCGCGCGCATCGTCGATGACCGCCTGGATCAGCGGCGCCCAGTCGATTTGGATTTTGGATTTTGGATTCTGGATTTTGGATTGAGCGTCGGGCAATCCAAAATCCGCAATGCCCAAATCCAAAATCGAAAATGGGTAGGCTTCATCGGTGCGCAGGTCGCCGATGGCGAACTCCAGTTGCATGGCGGCCTGGCCCTCGTAGTTGAGGCGCTGGCGCAGGCCGGCCAGCGCAGCCACAGCGTCGAACAGCCGGCCGGCGCTGGTGGTCACGGGCGTGTTCACATGCTGCTTCAGCATCTGCCGCACCAGCGCGCGCTCGGCCGGCGCAAACGCCGCCACCGGCGGCAAATCTTCCATCTCCCAGAGCGCATCTCCAAACATCTCGAACAGCACCCCGATGGCGACCCGGCGCGGCTCCTTGATCGCCAGATCGCCGCCGGGCAGCCGGAAAGGGCGCACATGAGCGACGCGCTCCCACAGCAGGCCGGCCGGGTGTTCTTCAGCCGCCGGCGCCACGCGCAGAAATTCGCCGCCCCAGATCGTCCCATCCAGGCCGTAGCCCGTGCCGTCCCATGCCACGCCCAGCGCCGGCCCGGTCAGGTCGTTGTCTGCCATGCAGGCGGCCACATGCGCCGCATGATGCTGGACGCGCACCAGCGGCAAGTTGCGCTCGCCGGCGTATGTCTCGGCGAAGCGCGTCGAAAGGTAGTCCGGGTGCAGATCGCAGGCTACGGCATCCGGCCTGAATTCGTACAGCCGGCTCAGACTGTCGATCACGCCGCAAAATGCCTCATAGGCCTGGCTTGTCTCCAGATCGCCGATGTGCTGGCTGATGAACACGTTGTCGCCGATGGCGATGGCGACGGCGTTCTTCAGGTGCGCCCCAACGGCCAACACTGATTTTGGATTTTGGATTGATCCGATTGACGATTGATCCGATTGGCGATTGGCGATTGGATATCGGCGGCGATGTGTCTGTTGTCTGTTATCTGTGGTCTGTCGTCTGTCGTCTGACTACTGACTACTGACTTCTGACTACTGACTTCTGACTTCTGACTACTCCCCACCGGCAACGGCGCATAGCCGCGCGCGCGGCGCAACATCATCTCTCTGCCTGCCACGACGCAGATGACGGAATCATCCACGTGGCGAACGATGGGCCGGTTGTGAACCAGGAACAGGTCGGCGATGCCGGCCAGCCGCTCCAGCGCCTTGCGCTCGTCGATGCAGATCGGCTCATCGGACAGATTGCCGCTGGTCGCCACGACCGGGAAACCCAGCTCCGCCATCAGCAGGTGATGCAGCGGGGTGTAGGGCAGCATCACGCCCAGGTAAGGATTGGGCGGCGGCGCGACGGCTGCCGAGAGCGGGCCGGGGCTGTCTGCGCGCCGGCGCAACAGGACAATGGGTGATTCGGCGGAGCGCAACAGCCGGGCTTCCAACTCGCTCACGTGACAGAGCGCCTCAACATGTCGCAGCGCGGAGGCTTCGGGGCCATGCGCCCAGGGAACCATCAGCGCAAAGGGCTTCTCTTCGCGCCGCTTGCGCCGGCGCAATAAGCGTACCGCGTCATCGTTGCGCGCGTCAGCCATCAGGTGAAAGCCGCCCAACCCTTTCACGGCCACGATGCGCCCCTGACGAATCGCCCCGGCGGCGCTGCGCAGCGCGTCGTCGTGGCCGGCCAGCGTTGCCCCGTCGGCGTCCCATAGCTCAAGATGCGGGCCGCACACCGGGCAGGCGTTGGGCTGGGCGTGAAAGCGGCGATCGCGCGGGTCGTCATACTCGGCCTGGCAGGCCGGGCACATCGGAAAGAGGCGCATCGACGTGTTGGGCCGGTCATAGGGCAGCGCCTCGATGATGCTGTAGCGCGGGCCGCAGTTGGTGCAGTTGGTGAAGGGATAGCGATAGCGCCGGTTCGTGGGATCGAAAATCTCGCGCCGGCAGTCCGCGCAGGTGGCCAGATCGGGCAGCACCAGCGCCGTCTTGTCGCCGGCTCCCTCGCTGTGGCGGATTTCAAACGCGGTGAAGCCGGCTGCGTCCAGGTGCGAAGCCTCCAGACTTTGGATGACGGCGTGCGGCGGCTTCTCCGGCTCGATGCGCAGCAGGAAGGCGTCCACGCGCGGTTTGTCGCCTTCCACTTCGATGAACACGCCCTGCGCGTTGTTGATGACCCAGCCGGTCAGGCCCATCTCAGTAGCCAGCCGGTAGATGAAGGGCCTGAAGCCGACGCCCTGGACGGCCCCGCGAATCACGACGCGCAGGCGCGTCACCTGTTCTGCTTGCATCGGCGCGATGATAACCGATGCGTGTAGGGCAAGCCGCCGGCTTGCCCTACTACACTACACGCATATTGCCCCATGCAAAAAGCGCCCTCAGCGATTGCGCTCGAAGATCAGAAAGCGATAGGTTACCAGGCCGGCTCGCAGACACTGCTGCAACGCCAGGCTGCCCACCGTGCTGCGCCAGTAGGCCCACGGCAGCCAGATGGCCCTGCCCAGCCGGATCAGCGCATGGATGAGCCGGCTGTCCCAGTTCAGCAGACGCAACGCCGGCGTGAGGTCGCGCTCCCCCACACGCGAGAATCCATGCCGCGCAGCCATTTGCGCAACTTGCGTCACAGACGACAGGCCCGGCGCGTGCCAGCCGGCCTGGAAAGCCCTCAACCACATCCGTTCATCGGGTGAGCGCGCATTCGACGCGCCCCGCTCGGACAGGAAATCGTCGCACAGTATCAGCCGGCCGCCAGGCCGCAGCACACCCGCAACCTGGTCGAAGTAGCGCGCCGGCTGTGGCGCGTGAACAAACGCTTCGATGGAAAAGACAACATCGGCGGGCGGCAGCTCGGGCAACTGGAGAAAATCGGCCTCCACAAACGCGCAGCGATCCTGAAGCCCCAGTCGGGCAGCCTGTTCGCGCGCCAGCCGCGCTTGCAGCGGGCTGATGGTGACGCCGGTGGCATGCAAGGTGTCATCCAGCCGGGTTGCGAGATAGAAAATACTCCCGCCAACGCCGCAGCCCAGGTCCATCACATGGAGCGTTTGTCCTGGATGTGATCGGCGCAAGTGAGCAATCTGTTCAAGCAGCAGCCGGTTGGAATAGTTGAGCGCCTCCTCGGTTGTGGCTACGCCTTCGGCCCACACGGCGCGATGTATAGCGCGCGCCCGGCCTCCCGCCCCCAGCGCGAGAAAAAGGCGCGTGTTGCGTTCGTAGTAGGCGCGAACGTCTGATGTGTTCATGCTGCCGGTGACGGAGCGCGGGGTGTGGCGCCTCAGCCGCGTTCAACTTCTTCGCGCGCGATGCGCACCCAGCGGGTGACGCGCGAAGGATCGTTGGCGATGGTGTGATTGTCTTTCATGATGACTTCCACCCGGCAATCGTTGCGGCGCAACTCGTCCAGCGCCGCGCGCAGGTTGGCGCGAATGCGCGCCTCGTCGAATGTGGGCATGGCCAGATCGGCCGGATTGGGCTTATAAGAGAAGATGTAGCGCGAGCCAAGCTTCTCGGCCATCACCGGCACATTGGCCCACGGCGACATGGAGACGCGGCGCAGGCGGGGCGTCTTCTCCACCACCCGCCAGCGCGTGTCCAGCGCCTCGCAGCAACCGTAGCAGTTCAGTCCGAATCGCTCCAGAATCGGCAGTTGATACTGAAACACGAACTCCTCGAACATGGCCGGCGACACGCCCACCGTCTCCTGACTTTCGGCGAAGCCCCACAGATCGATCGTGCGCGGATGATCGGCGTAATCGGCCTGCGGCAGCTCATGCGTCCAACCGAAGCCGCCCGACCCCACGTATGTGCCATCGTTGTTCAGGCTCAGCAGGCCGTGTTGCTCCAGAAAATCCAGCCGGGCCAGCGTGCCGTCGCGCAGGAAGGCCATCAGGCGATGGATCAGTTCCGGCTGGTCGATCATATCCATCATGAACGCTTGCAGCCCGCGCAGAAAGACGGCCGTCTGGGTCAGCCCCAGCGTCCACCACCAGCTCGACCTGAGCCGCACGGTGAGGATGTCGCCGAGCGTGTCGCCGGCTAATGCGAGAACGCGCGCCGTGGCGGCGTGGTCGATCTCGATGCGCGGAAAGCGCAGCTTGTCGAGATCGGCCCAGGTCTTGATCGGCGCGTCCCAGACATACGAACCGCCGTGCTCGCCGCCGATTTTAGTCTCGTGAACGCCCCAATCGCTCTCGACGTACACGTGGCCGATGTTGAAATACGGCTCGATCACCCGGTCGTCCTGCATGTCGCGGCCCCAGAAGATTTCCTTGCGCAGGCGCATTTCCCAGTCGCGGGCCAGTTCGCCCTCGCACTGGAGGTCGGCGGCGGTAATGATCTCGTTCCAGCCGTTTTCGGGGTCGCAGAACACCAGCGGGCGTGTGGGCAGCAGCGCGTTGTGGGCATACCACAGCTCGCGCTTGTCCTGCTCGACTGGCCGCGCGGCCAGTTCGGCCACCTGCCGGGCCAGGTCGCGCAGGATTGCGCGGTCGGCAGGGCTGAGGGTTGCTTCGCCGGCCAGCCGGCCGGAGGTGCTGAGCGTTGTAACAGTCTGATCCGAGGGCATGGGTTCCTCCTGGTTGTGTTAGCCGGTATGGTACACCGGGCCGCGACAGGGCATGGGGCAAGCCGACGGCTTGCCCTGCAACTCTGCGCCCGCACTGCCTTCAACAGACAATGCGCGACAGGGGCGCGGGCCGGCGCGCTGAATACAAAAGGGACCCCCGGCCGGGCCGGGAGTCCCTTTCAGTCCAGGTCTGACAGTAGAGACGTTGCAGCGCAACGTCTCCATCAGATTTTCACGCCGGTTGGATCGGGCCGCCACGATTCGAGCGACTTCATGTAATTTGCGCGCTCGAAAGCCGCCGGCTCGGCCACATTGATCTGGCTCATGCTGCCTTGCATTTGCCTGACCGATTCGTACTCGTGCTCCTCCATCCATTCCCGCAGGCTGTCGGCCAGCTCGCGGATGCGTCCGGGGCCATGTTGCAGCAACTCGGAGGCGAGCATGGCCGCTTTCGCGCCGGCCATCATGCTCTTGAGCACGTCGTTCGTCGTGTGCACGCCGTTCGTGACGGCGAAGTCCACCGGCACGCGCCCGTACAGAATCGCCACCCAGCGCAGCGACAACATCAGATCGGTTGAATTGCTCAACACGTGCTGCGGCACGACTTCCAGCGCTTCGGGGTCGATGTCGGGCTGGTAGAAGCGATTGAACAGCACCAGGGCGTCTGCGCCGGCGTCGGCCAGTTTGCGCATCATGTTGCCGGTGGCGCTGAAGAACGGGCCGATCTTCACGGCGACCGGGATAGACACGCTCTTCTTCACGTCGCGCACCACGTCAAGATACATTTGCTCGATCTCGGCGCCATCCCGGCCGATGTCCGTGGCGATGTAGTACACGTTCAGTTCCAGCCCGGCCGCGCCGGCTTCCTCGATCTTCTTCGCGTAGCTGATCCAGCCGCCGGTGGACACGCCGTTGAGGCTGCCGATGATCGGGACGCCGGCGGTCTCGCTGGCCTTGCGCACCAGTTCCAGATAGGCGTCCGGCCCGATGTTGTAGTTCTTCAGGTCGGGGAAGTACGTCATCGCTTCCGGCGAGCTGTAAGAGCCATAGTTCAGGTAGTGATCCAGGATCAGCGATTCGGCATTGATCTGTTCCTCGAATAGCGAGTACATCACGACTGCCGGGGCGCCGGCGTCAACCAGGCGCTTGATGCTGTCGATGTTCTTCGATAGTGGCGAAGATGACGGCACAATCGGATGCGCCAGTTTCAAACCCATGTAGGTGGTAGTCAGGTCCATTGGTGTCCTCTCTGCGTAGTGCGTAGTGCGTGTTGCGTAGTGCGTATTGCGTAATAACGCGCAAGAGACGGAATGCGCGCTACGAAATACGGAATGCGCGCTAACCCTTCGCCATCTTCTCCAACTGCGCCCAGCGTTCGTTGACCAGCTTTTGCGCCTCGGCCATCAGCGCCTCGGCTGCGGCCGGGTTGCTCTGTGTCAGCATCCGATAGCGTGTCTCGTTGTAGGCATAGTCCTTCAGCGCTATCTTTGGAGCGCCAGAGTCCAGTTGGAATGGATTCCTGCCCTCGGCTTTCAGGCGCGGGTCATAGCGATACAGCGGCCAGTAGGCCGAGTCCACGGCCAGCTTTTGCTGGTTCATGCCTTTGGTCATGTCGATGCCGTGGTTGATGCAGTGGCTGTAGGCGATGATGAGCGACGGGCCGGGGTAGGACTCGGCCTCGATGAAGGCGCGCACCGTTTGCGCGTCGCTGGCGCCCATGGCGACCGAGGCGACGTACACGTTGCCATAGCTCATGGCCATGCCGCCCAGGTCTTTCTTGAAGGTGGGTTTGCCGCCGGCGGCAAAGCGCGCCACCGCGCCCAGCGGCGTGGCTTTAGAGGCTTGCCCGCCGGTGTTGGAGTACACCTCGGTGTCGAGCACCAGCACGTTTACATCGGCCCCGCTGGCCAGCACGTGGTCCAGACCGCCATAGCCGATGTCGTAGGCCCAGCCGTCGCCGCCCATGATCCACACGCTGCGCTTGACCAGCATATCGGCGACATTCAGCAGATCGCGCATCTCCGGGGTTGGATGTTGCGCGGAAGCCAGCTTCGCCTTCAGGGCTGCGACGCGCTCGCGCTGGGCGGCAATGCCGGCCTCGTCGGTCTGATTCGCGCTCAGGATGCCCTCGGCCAGTTCCGCCCCAATCATGTCCTTTAGTCGCGCCACCAGTTCGCGGGCGTATTGATGCTGCTTGTCGATCGCCAGGCGAAAGCCCAGGCCGAACTCGGCGTTGTCTTCAAAGAGCGAGTTGCTCCAGGCTGGCCCGCGTCCTGCTTTGTTGTACGCCCACGGGGTGGTGGGCAGGTTGCCGCCATAGATGGATGAACAGCCGGTGGCGTTGGCCACCATCATGCGGTCACCGAACAACTGGGTGGCCAGCTTCACGTAAGGCGTCTCGCCGCAGCCGGCGCAGGCGCCGGAGAACTCGAACAGCGGTTCGAGCAGTTGAATGTTCTTAACGGTAGTGTACTTAACGCTGTCATAGCGCGGCGCTTCGGGCAGGTCGAGGAAGAAGTCCCAGTTGGCGCGCTCGGTTTCGCGCAGCGGCAACTGCGGCGCCATGTTGATGGCCTTGCGGCCGGCGGCGCTTTTGTCTTTGGCCGGGCAGACTTCCACGCACAGCGCGCAGCCGGTGCAGTCCTCGACCGCCACCTGGATGGTGTACTTTTTGCCCGGCAGCTCCTTGAACTTCGCGTCGGTGGACTTGAACGTGGCCGGGGCGTTTGCCAGCTCCGCCGCGTCGTACACCTTGCCGCGAATCACGGCGTGCGGGCAAACCAGCACGCACTTGCCGCACTGGATGCACAGATTCGGCTCCCACACCGGCACTTCCAGCGCAATGTTGCGCTTTTCCCAGCGCGTGGTGCCGGAGGGATACGTGCCGTCTGCCGGAATCTTGCTCACCGGCAACAGGTTGCCCTGGTTGGCGATGATCGTGGCGGTCACGTCCTGCACGAAAGCCGGGGCGCCGGGGGCAACAGGGGGCGCCATCTGAATTGTGCTGGTGACCTGCGCCGGCACTTTGACCTCGTGCAGGTGGTCGAGTGAGGCGTCCACGGCGGCGAAGTTCTTTTGCACCACCGCCTCGCCGCGCTTGCCGTATGTCTTGCGGATCGACTCCTTGATTTGCTGAATGGCCTCATCGCGCGGGAGCACGCCGCTGATGGCGAAGAAGCACGCCTGCATCGTCGTGTTGATGCGGTTGCCCATGCCTGTGTCGCGCGCGACGGAATAGGCGTCGATCACATAGAACTTGATCTTCTTGTCGATGATCTGCTGTTGCAGCCGGCGCGGCAGGTGATCCCACACCTCGTCCGGCCCATACAGGCTGTTCAGCAGGAATGTCGCCCCGTCAGCGGCCTTCTCCAGCACATCGTACTTCTCGATGAAGCCGAACTGATGCACGGCGATAAAGTTGGCCTTCTGAATCAAGTAGGGGCTGCGGATCGGGCGCGGGCCAAAGCGCAGATTCGACAGCGTCAGCGTGCCGGACTTCTTCGAGTCGTAGAAGTAGTAACCCTGCGCGTAATAGGGCGTCTGCTCGCCGATGATCTTGATCGAGTTCTTGTTGGCGCCCACCGTGCCGTCGGCGCCCAGGCCGTAGAACAGCGCGCGCACCACATCGTCCGGCTCGATGTTGAAGTCGGGATCGTAGTCGATGCTGGTGAAAGACACGTCATCGATGATGCCCACCGTGAAATGATTCTTCGGCTGCGGCCTGGCCATCTCGTCGAAGATGCCCTTGACCATGGCCGGGGTGAATTCCTTGCTGGCCAGGCCGTAGCGCCCGCCGATAATCTTCGGCATCCGGGCGAAGGGGGTTGCGCCGTTGGCATAGGCTTCCATGACAGCGGTGACCACATCCTGGTAGAGCGGCTCGCCGGCCCCGCCCGGCTCTTTGCAGCGGTCGAGCGCCGCGATGACCCTGACGCTGGGCGGCAGCGCGTCGAGCAGATGCTGCGCCGAGAATGGGCGATACAGGCGCACCTTTACCAGGCCGACCTTATAACCATGCTGGTTCAGCCAGTCGATGGTCTCATGTGCGGCTTCTGCGCCGGACCCCATCATGACGATCACGCGATCGGCATCGGGCGCCCCCACGTACTCGAACAGCTTGTACTGGCGTCCGGTGATGCCGGCGAATTTGTCCATGGCCCTTTGCACGATGCCGGGCACTTTCTCGTAGAAGGGATTGACCGTCTCGCGGCCCTGGAAGTACACGTCGGGGTTCTGCGCCGTGCCCCGGATGAACGGGTTGTCGGGCGACAGCGCGCGCTGGCGATGCGCCGCCACCATCTCGTCCGGGATCATCGCGCGGATATCTTCGTCCAGCAGCTCCTCGATCTTCATCTCCTCGTGCGAGGTGCGGAAGCCGTCGAAGGCGTGGATGAACGGCACGCGCGATTCGAGCGTGGCGGCCTGCGCGATCAGCGCAAAGTCCATCACTTCCTGCACCGCGTTGGAAAACAACATGGCCCAGCCGGTCGAGCGGGTGGACATCACATCAGAGTGGTCGCCGTAGATCGACAGGCCCTGCGCGGCAATGGCGCGCGCGGCGATGTGGAAGACCGTGCTGGTCAGTTCGCCGGCGATCTTGAACATGTTGGGGATCATCAGCAGCAGGCCCTGGCTGGCAGTGAAGGTGCAGGCCAGCGCGCCGGCCTGAAGCGCGCCGTGGATGCTGCCGGCCGCGCCACCTTCCGACTGCATTTCCTTCACCAGCGGCACCGTGCCCCAGATGTTGCGCTTGCCTTCTGAGGCCCACTGGTCGGCCCATTCGCCCATATTCGACGACGGCGTGATCGGGTAGATCGCGATGACCTCATTCGTCCTGTAGGCAACGTAAGCGGCTGCCTCGTTGCCATCGATCGTGACAAGGGGTCGTTCTTTCATCTCAACAAAATCTCCTGTGCGTACCCTGCGCGGGGCGCGGCTAACCGCTGGTTGTCGAGTGGTCGGTCGTCAAAGATCACCGCACATCGCCATTGATCGCGGCGGAGTGTCGGAGGCAAGCCCATGAATGAGCTTCAGGCTATCTCGCGGATTCGATCCGTGGTGGCTCCTCTCGGCATCTGCGGCTCAACGCGCCCTGCGAAGGATGAATTGAGTTTTCAACGTCGCGCCGCCGGCCCGTGTTCAATAGACAGCGCAAAGCGGCTGCTACGGGGCAGCCCGGGCCGGCGCCTGCAGGTATTATGAGCCGGCGAATGATTTGCGCAAGTGAGGTTTGGCCGGCCTGGCGTGTGAGGGAGGTCACGACCTGGCCTGATTGGCCGGCCACAGCGTCACCAGGTAAATCGCGTACAACATCGGTTTCCCGAACCGATCCAGCCCAAAAGTTGCTGCGTCGCCGGTGAGTTGGGCTGTCTGGCCCAGATTGTGCGTGGTCAGCGCCCAGTTCACCAGCGTCACCGTAAGCAACACATAGCCCAGGTATAGAAAGATGCGCCCGGCGCGCGGCAACTCCGGCGAACTGATGTTGGCCCACGATCCCGCTGTCAGAGCGTCCCAGATCAGGCCGAATGCGATAAAGCCGACCCCGGCAAACCCGAAAAGCGGTGTGAAACGATTGTTGATGAAGGCTGTCTGTCGCAGCAGTCCGCTCATCAGTGTGACCAGCAGCAGC
The DNA here is from genome assembly GCA_937927775.1 of uncultured Anaerolineae bacterium. Classification (GTDB taxonomy): domain Bacteria; phylum Chloroflexota; class Anaerolineae; order J036; family Brachytrichaceae; genus Roseilinea. The sequence goes on from CALBEF010000037.1 coordinate 29,449, forward strand.
GCCGCCGCCCGCGCCGGCGTCAACTCGCGGCGGATCAGCCACACCAGCGCGACTGCGCCAAAGATGATCGTCCACCAGAAGTCTGTGTATGTCGGCCCATACCACGTCAGCAGGCTCAGGGGCCGACCGATGTCGGCCATTTCGATCCACAGTGCCATCAGGCCAAACCCGCACAGGTAGAGCGCCAGCGCCTGCCGGCCCCGCCTGGCCTGGGCCATGCCGGCAATCACCACCATCCCAAAGAACACCACCCGCCACACCGGCGTGTACTGGTTGTTGAGGAAGTCGGCGTAGGCGCTGGCAACCAGTTGCGCTGTGGTGGAGACTTCCGCGTTTGGAAAGATCGTGACGAACGCCACAGTCAGACCGAGCATCACGAAGATGTACAACTGCGCCAGCGTGTAGCCGATGATGAGAGGCAGGGCGGCGCCATCAGCGGCGTTTAGCAGGCCCTGAGAGGACAGCGGCTCTGTTTCTGCGGCGCGGCGCGCAAGCCGCCGGCTGATCCACCAGGCAGCGCCAATGCAGGCCGGCACGCCCAACGCGCCCAGAAAGGCCCAGGCTTCCTGGGCCGGCGCGCGCATAAATGTCTCGATCGCAGACCCAAGCGCGTTGTGCACACGCAGCGCCAGCGCGATTGCCATCAGCCCGAACAGCGCCACGCGGGGCAGCCGATCTTCGCTGATCCTCACCGCCCAGCCGGCTGCCACACAGGTGAAGTTGGCCATCGACAGCCCAACCAGCAGCAGCAGCGGCAGGATGAGCGTAGAAAGTGTCAGCGCATGGCCGTCGAGGTTTGACACTACCAGCGGCACGCCGCTGATTTGCCATTGCGCTATTCCCCGCGCCTGGGGAAACAGAAAGGTGAGCGAAACCAGGCCGAGCAACACGGAGAACTCGACGCCTGATCGCGGTTGCCGGCGCTGTCTGATCAGAAAGAAGACGATCACACCCGCCAGCGCAACAAACCCGCCCCACGCATTGCCTCCACGGGTTGTGGCGCTGATCCATGACACGCTGACCATCATGAACAGACTGACGACGCCCAGTCGAATGGCCCAGTGGCTGTGCAGCGCGCCGGTCAGCGCGAAGCTCCAGGCCATCGCCAGCAGGAACAACGTGGCCGGCAGAAGCGGCAGCGGCGCCAACGTGCCGCGCCCGGCCAGACTGTTGGTCAATGGAACGAGATCGGCCGACGCGCGCCAAAAATCGTTGAACAGCAACAGCCCGATCATCAGGGCCATCAACGCAAACCCGAGCAGGATCAATCCGCGCGTGACGCGCGACAGGCCGCGCAGATCGATCAGGCCGGCTTTGAGATCGGCCCACACGAAATCCCGCACGGCGCCGAATGTCAGCGCCCACATCAGTCCCAGCGCGGCGCCGAGCGTCAGGGGGCCGGGTTTTAGCCGGCGCCACGGATTATTCATGGTCCCAGCCTCCACACGATTGCTTTGGCGTTCGCAGCCCAGATGGCGCCGCCGCCGGCTACCGGCCCGTAGATGAAGTCATAGCGATTGGCTGTGTCGGCGACACTGATCCGCTCGGAAGTTGCCCATTCGCGCAGTTGATGGCCGGCCTGGTCGAACAGCCGGAATGTGCCGTCCTTGTCGATCGCCAGGATCGACTGCCCCAGCGCAAGCGGCGCGCCCGAGTAGCGGCGCGCCGCGTCTCGCCATAGCCGGCGTCCGTCGTCCCTGGCGAGCACCGTGAGCCGGTTCGCCTCATCGACTACGCCTACAAAGCTGTCGCCCACAGCCGGCGCGCTGCGCACCCCGGCGCCCATGCGCGTTACCCATCGCTCCGCGCCGGTGCGGGCATCCAGCGCAACCAGCGCGCCGGTGTTGCTCGCGGCATAGGCCACGTCGTCCACGACCACAATCGGCGCTTCGACCGGCCCGTCGGCGGGATACTCCCAGATCAGCTCGCCACTCGCCGCCTCATACGCATACACAATGCCATCATCCGAGCCGATGAGGACCAGAGTGCCGGCCACTGCCGGCGACGACACAACTGCCGCGCCGGTTTCGGCCTGCCACCGCAGCGCGCCGGTGTCTGCATTGAGCGCGTATACACGGCGATCCTCGCTGCCGAAGATGACCGCATCACCCGCCAGCGCCGGGCGTGTGGCAATGTTGTCGCCGGTGGCAAACGACCACAGGAAAAGCCCGCGCGCGTCCAGCGCATACAGGCGCTTGTCTGTTGAGCCGAAGTAGATGCGCCCCCGCCCCGGATCAAAGGCCGGCTGGCTGAAGATGCTGCCGCCGGTGTGAAATCGCCACACCAGATGTCCTGTTTCAGTCACCGCGCTGAACGCCAGCAGGTCGCCGTTATAGGCCGCTGCCAGCACGATGGGCGGATCGAGCGGCAGCCACACCGGCGGAATGGTGCTTTCGATCTCCCCGCCGGTGAGATTCAGCCTGGCGAACACCGCTAGTTGCCACAGATCGGGCGCGGTCGCCTGTTGCGCCGCGTCAACCAGAAGCGGCGCCGGCGGGAACCGGGCCGGCGAGGCGTTGGGCGAGTGGCGTCGGATCAGGGCGCCGGTGGTGTCGAACTCTTCGGTCTCGACGACGCCCGCGCCGGCGCACAACCAGTCGACCGATCTTGTCTCGATAGGCGGCGAACGCAGCAGCGTCAGCGCCGATTCGACTTGCAGGCAGTCGTCGAATCGTCCCAGGTCTGTCTCGCGTGGGCCGGCGGTCAGCGCGCGGCCCTCGTGGCGGTACGCTACTGATCCGGCAAACATGCCTTCGCTGCGCCATGTCTTGCCTGGCGCAAGGTCAAACGGATAGATCAGGATGGGCGGATCGAAGACGAAGTCGGTGTCTGCCGCTGCGTTGTAAATGCCGATTAGAAACACCCCGCGCGCCTCGCGCACATAGGCTGCCAGTGTGGTCGTGATTGCCCCCCTCACATCCATGAAACGGTCGCGCGCCTCAAGCAACTGAATGTCGCGCAGCCAGTCCATCGCGTCGCCCTGGCCGGCGTTTTCATCTGGCATGTAGCGCGCCAGAACTGCCCGGCTGAAGGCAGGCCGCAGGTCGTATATGACACCGCGCAGGCTGGGCAGCAGCGCCGTGTTCTGGCTGCTCCAGCCGATCAGCCTGCCGGCGGAATCATAAACGCCGCTCAGGCGCGCGTCGCCGTCGATGGCGGGGGCGTAGCGGTCAAGAATCGGGCCGGCCACGCCCGGCCGAGGCAGCCACGGCTGGGCAAAAGCGACGCCTATGCCGGCCACAAACAGAACGACTACCAGCAGGCCGGCGGTATCGCGAATCACATCCAGCCGTTTCCGTCTGTGAGGCGTAGTCATTGCGCCTGACTCCATCGCGCATCCGCTCACACGTCACAGGGGCGACCAGTCTGGTCGCCCCTGTTGCGGACACAACGGTGTCGCCGGTCACCCCGGCCCAAACGGCGCTGACCAGGCCGGCGACTTGTGCGCATGCACTACTTTCCAGACACCGTCGCGTTTCAGCAGCACCCGGCTTTCATTGTGCGAACGATGCGACACGCCCTCCGGCGTCATGCGGGTCAGCATGAGGGTGTAGCTGACGATCGCAACGGCCAGTCCGTCGCCGGTCAGATCGCCATAGACTTGCAGGCGCGGTTCAAGCAGATCAAAGCGCGTCTCATGACCTTCGGGCAGTCTGGCGTGCCGCACCAGAAAGAGATGAAAATCCAGCCCATCCTGCCGGTGCGGCGTGATGTGCCACTCGTACAGCGAGAGGTCATCGCTCGTCGTTGCGGCATAGGTGTCGGGATCGCCGTTGAAGATGGCGGTCAGGTGCCGGCGCAACGTGTCCCAGATTGGCTGCTGTCCAGAGTCATTCATTGGCGCTGCTCCGCTCTCATACCTGTGAGATGGGCCATCGCTCTACCGCTTTTGCAGTTTGAGCTTTGCCTCCACGACTTCAGGCGTGTCGTCTGTGACTTCGAGATTGTCCTGGGTCACTTCCCGGTAGCCTTTGGCGCCCCAGCCCACGCTGTAGGTCTTGCCGCGTTCCAGGAATTCGGTCATTTCGAAGCGGCCCTGCCGGTCGGTTCTCACCGCTTCCAGCACTTGGTCCTCGCTGCCGGTGAACTCATCCCACGTGACGCCGGCCTGCAGAACCACGAACACAGCGCCGGAGATGGGCCTGCCGGTGTTTGCATCGACAATCGTGCCAACGATCTGCACGCCATCGCTCACCGGCCCATCGGGGTCGTCAGGGTTGGGCAGTTGCCCGCTCAGCGCCTTTTCGATCATCTCGCGCGCCAGATTGACGGGGCGCAGCGCGTTGATGAAGCCGCCGATGGGAATGCAGGTGTCGGTCTCGTCGATGCGACCGTCGCCGTTGGTGTCCTGAATGCGCCGGCAGTCCGTGGCCCTGTCTGCGCTGGCCACTTTGGCCTGGGTGGGAACGCCGACAAGCTGGCCGGCGTCATTCAACGCTGTTCCGCCGCTGTTGCCCCCGGAGATGGTCGCGTCGGTCTTGATCCACGCGCGACCCCGGACGCCTTCTTCGCTGTCGAAGCCGCTGACGTTGCCGCGCGTGAAGGTGATGGTGTTGCCGCCGATGCTGGGATAGCCGTAGATGCGCAGCACATCTTCGATCTCGACGGTGTCCGAGTCGCCCAGTTCGATGAACGGCAGATCGAGCGACTCCGGGTCGATCTCCTCGCCGGACAGATTGCTGGTGATACGCGCGATCGCCAGGTCGAGATCGGGCAGGGCATCCACCACATCGGCGATGAACATAGCCACCGGCGGCTGGTCCGGGTTGCGAGTAAACAACACGACCATTTTATCTTCAAGAATCTTGATGTTCCTGTCGCCCCTGACTTTCTCGACCAGCTCGCTGACATCCACGACATGGTAGTTGGTCAGGATCAGGCCGTCGCGGGACAGAACCGTGCCGCTGCCCCAGCCAAAGAAGCGCACTTCCTGTTTGCCCTTCTTGTTCTTCACCAGCGCCACCGGCCCCAGTTGCACAACGGCGCGCCACTGCGCTTTTGAGGAGTCGCGCTGTTGGGCGCCGCCCTGACTCGCCGGCGCGGACTGAGCCGTCCATGCGCGCAACGGCAATGCCGAGCCGCTGGTCAGCACTGCCACCAGCACGGCCAGCGCCACGCACGACATCTTGAAAAGCGGATGCGTCCTTCTCATGGCAACCTCACAGACTCAACGAATGCGCGGAACCTCTGCTCGGCCAGGTCTCGATTCTCGCGCGCGGCAAGGAGACTGAACACGTACACCCGCTCGCCTTTGCGCGCCAGCAGGTCGTCGCCCAGCACAACCGCCGGGATGCCCTGCTGGAACAGGCTGGTCGGGTCGTGCACGAACACAAAACTGGCCGTGGACGCCGGCAACCCTTTGATCGTCTGCCCGGTCTGCACATCGAGCAGCTTGAACGAGGACAGGTCGCGCCCGCGATTCAATGCCAGCGTGTTGACGGCAGTTGCCAGCGCTTCTTCGTCACTGGCGTCGCTTGCCGCCGGCAGCCAGCGCAACTCGAAGGCGGTGGGGTACTCGGTTGCCAGGGGGTCGCTGACGCGAATGAGGCCGGCTTCGGCGCCGGTTGTGTCCAGCCGCCACGATTCGGGGTACGCGATGGTCACGCCAGAGGGGTCGGCATACGGTTGGGTGCGCGCCTCGACCACGTTTCGCCACAGCAGCCCGGCCAGGATGGCGACGAGCGTGACGATGACTGCAAGCAGGGCCGACATCTGATCGCGCGCGTTGATACGGAACGCGGGAGCGTTGCGCGTTGCTGTTTGCGCGGATGAAGTTTGAGTTGTCATGGGGTGCCTCCTACTTCTGATCCGCGTCGGCGCCGGCCAGAGTAAGCTGGTTGGCCCGCCGCATGAGGGCGAATGTCACACCCAGCAACGCCACGGCGACGACTGCCGCCAGCGCGAGCGCCGGCCATGGGTTGTAGCCACCGCTCGCGCCGGTTGTGCCAATGGTCAGCGGGGAAGTGGTGATCTCGCCGGCCAGCCACGAGAACAGGCCGTTGATGACCGCCGCCAGCGTCAGGCCGGCCGGCATCCACCACAGCGGCTCGTCGTCGAACTTCGCGCGGGCGATGAAGTAGCCGGTGAACCCGCCCAGGGTCGCCTGCACCAGCGTCACGATCACGATGCGGATGATGCCGGCGCCGAGCTGTTCCGCCGCAATGCCGCCGCCGTTCGCCACCATGGCGACGTTGATGAAAGCGGCGTACCCGATGCCGGCAGCCGTCCCGTACAGCACACCATCGATGCGCTCATCGAACTCGTCTGAGTAGTACACGCTGTAGCGCACCGCGGCGTACTTCAGGAACTCCTGAACGAACCCGACGATCAGAATGGCGCCCAGGATTTCGGTCAGCGTGTCGCGGCCCATCCACTGCGGCGCGCGCGCGACATCGTTGATGAACGGCTGGCCGACGGCGGCCGCCAGTAGTGCGCCCAGGATGGCCACGCCAAGCACGTAATGTCTCGGCTCCGGCTCGGCGCGATCCTGGGCGTAGAAGAACGATATCCAGATGGCGGCAGGCACAAGCGCCAGCACGATGCCGACCGGCAGCAGCATCTCCCGGCCTATGGTTGGATTGAGCGCGGCGACGATCAGTTCCGCCACCGCGACGTAGACCAGCAGGATGACGATCTCAATCAGGCCGGCCCGCCATACGCTTTGACGGTTGCGCGCTATATTCACACCATGCCTCCTGCTGCTTATCTCCTCACCAGTTTGATGTCCAGCACCAGCGGGTCTTCGGTGTCCTCATCGAGCGCCCAATCTTCCTCGATAATTGGTCTGTAGCCCTGCGCGCCGATCAGCCAGGAATGGGGGACGCCGATCTCAATCGGCCTGTCCAGCACAAACTGCCCCTTGCTGTCGGTTCTGGCAGAGGCGAAGACATCCTCGTCTGTGCCATTGTCCAGCCAGTCTTCCATAATCACACCTTCATTCAGCACAACAACCAGCGCGCCCCGGATGGGTTTCCCGCTTCTCGAATCGACAATCGTGCCCTGCACTGTCACGGCATCGGCTGATGGCCCATCGCCGCCAATGATCACTGTGCCGGATGTGATCAATTGATTCCTGATGTAGAACTCAACGCCATACTCTGCGTCCGGCAACGGCGACTCATCCCGCTTGGACAGACTGGCCTGCCAGGCATCCGGTCTGTTGGTCGCCCTGGGTTTGTCTTCAGAGGTGAGCACGGCTTCGCCATCCACGTACCATACCGTCACCAGGGTCGTGTTGCGCGGGATGCAGTTGTACTCAAACTGGGCAGTGATGCGCGTCGTGCCGCTGGGATAGCTGTCAACCTCCTCAGCCTCGCCCTCTTCATCCAGGATGATCCACACAACGTCGCCTGCATTTACGGTGGTGCAGCGCGAGGTCTGCGCAGCCGGCGCTTCGAGCGCGCGCTGTTCTGCCGCAGCCGGCGCCGAATATGCGGCGAATTTTGCGGCCCGCTGTCCATAAGCTGTGCCGGGGAGCGAAGCCAGCAGGGCCAGGGTGATGCTCAACACAACGATCCAGAGTCGTTTCACCTGTCTCATCTCAAAATCCTCCTCGCCGGTCAGGCAAACCTGTTGTCCCTGATCGAGTGACAATTTACAGGTTGCCTCCCGGAGATGCTGGACATTTATCCATCAATCCGCTGTCAGAACGACAGGCTGCTGACGAATCGCTCGAACTGCGATTGAACCGCCCCGATGGTGTCGGGCGTGGCGATTACGGTGACGACGACCACTGTGCCGCCATTGACGAAGATGTAGTCGATGCCCTGAGTCACCTGCGGCACGGATCCCGTCAACCCGCCCTGGTCCACCCAGGCGAACTCCTGAAGGGTGGCCGGCCGGCCATTCACCGTGGTCTCGCCGGTGCGCACCACTTTGTACATGAGGTTGTTCGCGGCGCGCTCGGCGGCCAGCAGCGACGTGATCGCTCTGACATCCCCACCGGCGGGGGTGGGGATTGTTCTGACGACGAACTCGGCGCCGCTGCCGGTGCGGTCGGCCACGCGCACCACGTCACCTGCTCCCGTGGCCGCGCTGAAGTAAGCGGGGTAGGCTCCGCGAATGCCGTCCTTCTCGAAAGCCGTGACGCCGTTGACGGCCCCGTTCCACCCAATGACGCCAACGATCAGCATCACGACGAACAGGCCCACCGTCGCCAGATTGGCCTGGCGATCGCCCACAGCCGCGTCTTCGGCTGCGCCGGATGTCTGACCGCCGGCCGAAGCAGTCACATCACGATCAACCAGCCACGCGACTACGGCTGTCACGATCACGGCCAGTCCGCCGGCCAGCAGCAGACCGGTCAGCGATGGCAGCCCGCCGGCTTGCGCGCCAACGGAGATCGACCCGCTTTCCAACTGCCCGCGCAATATCAGGAACAGGCCGTTCAACGCGGCGGTGATTGCGAATCCAAGCGGCAGCCACCAGATGGGATCGCGTTGCATCCTGGCGTGGCCGAGGAAATAGCCCAGCAATCCGCCAAAGGCGGCGTAAGCAAGCGCCACTTCCGCGACATACACTTCCACGCTGCCGAGCGCCGCGCCGCCACTGGCGAGGATGAATTGGAGATTGGTCGCTGTGGCGTAGCCCAGGCCGGCCGCTGTTCCATAGATCACGCCGTCGGTGCGCTCGTCGAATTCCGGTGAGTCGAACATGAAGTAGCGCACGGTGGCGTAAATGATGAACGTCTCGATTGCGCCGCGTACGAACACGGCCCCAATCAGCGTGCTGCCCGGATCGCGAAACAGCCAGTCCTGCGTGCGGAAAACCTGATCGCTCAGGGGCACGCCGATCGCGCCGGCCAGCGCAAGCCCGATCACAAACATCTGGGCCACGTGTCCGACCGGCTCCGGCTCCACGCGATCCTGCAAATAGAAGAAGATCAGCCACAACACGGCCGGCACAATTGCCAGCGTGACGCCCACGGCCAACAGAGCAATGCCCGACAGTTGCGGTTGCAGCGCAACGTCGATAGCTACCACTGCGGCCACAAAAATCAACAACACAATCAATGTGACGATGGCGGATCGCCAAACGCCGGCGCGAGACCGAGACGCTTTCGCGTACCGATCGGGCGCGGAACTGGCGGAAGACTGCTGAGACATGCTTTGTTCCTCCTCGCAAAAAGCCACTTAACAAGCCAACTCATCCAGGCGATCTACCTGTGACTCGATCCCGGAGCAGTATTCTGCGCCTGCTCAGGGCGTTTATATAGTCTCAGTTCCACCTGCGCTATTGACATTGCGCCTCCGTAAACTTGACAAAAACCTGATAATACGGCTGAACCTGCGCAAAGACTGCTAAGAAATACACCCCTACATTCTACAAGAGAAGGTTTTCCGGGCCAGCAGGAGCAGGCCGATACGGTTTGCCGGCCCGTGTGATACACTCCCCGCTCAGCCATGAAGGGATTGACCAAACTGGCCCTCGATATTGTGATGGGCGCGGTTGTGCCGATTCTGATCCTCAACAATCTGACCAAACCGCTGGGCGCTCCTGTGGCCTATGTTCTGGCGGCACTTGTGCCCGTCACCTACGTCCTGGTGGACACGTTCTTCATCAGCCGGCGTTTCAACGTCATCACGTCCTATGTCGCGCTCTCGGCCATCATGAACGGCGTTCTGGCGTTCTGGTTTGTGGATGGCGCGCTCTACGCGCTGAAGGACACGGCGGCGCTGGGGGTGTCGGTGATTGTCTTTGCCGGCTCGCTTGCGATCGGCCGGCCGATCGTCGAATACTTCCTCATTCAGGGTCTGGGTCCCGATACGCCGGCGCGCGACGCTAGGCTGCGCAGGCTGCTGTCTCTGTCGCCGGTGCGGCGCAGTCTGGCGCTGGCAACGCTCATCGTCGCCGCGCAATCGGCGCTGGCCGGCGCCGTCAACTTCGCGCTCAACCTGAACATGGTGACAGCATCTTTTGGCAGCGATCTGTTCAATCAGCAGGTCGCTCAGGTCAACGCCATCACGCGCATCGCCTTTCCGATCGCCAGCCTGGCCGCGTTTGGCCTCGGCTTTGTGTTTATCTTCCGGGCGCTGTATGAAGTGTTGCCTCGGCAGGAGGACAAGCCGGAGCAGGAGGGGGATTTGTGGCCGCTGATCGACCGCTGGGAGCCGGCGGCCTGACACGGCCGGGATTTACTCGCCGGCCGCGTCGTGAATTGTCAGCGTGTGCTCGACACGAATGGCCGGATCCAGGGACGCCTGCACCGAGCAATAGCGCGTGGCGGACAGATCGATGGCTTTCTGCGCCGCCGCCGGGTCGATATTGTGCCCGGTCAGCACGTACTCGAGCGTGATGTGAACGAACCGGCGCGGATGCTCGCCGGCCCGCTCGCCGTGCGCGCGCACCTCGAAGCCGGTCACATCCTGGCGCATCTTTTTAAGGATCGAAATCACGTCCATTGCCGTGCAGCCGGCCAGCCCCACCAGCATCAGTTCAACCGGCCGGAACCCGTCGTTGTCGCCGCCCACATCCGGCAGCGCGCCCATACGCACGGTGAAGCCGCTGTCCGCTGTGCCGTCGAACGACATGCGGCCCTTCCATTCCACTTTCGCATCCATCGCGTTCTTTGCGCCTTTGTGGTGAATAAGGACTTACGCCAGGGCGCGCTCAATCTCAGCGATCAAGTCTTCTTCTGGCGCGGCCCCCACCAGCGTGCCGGCGCCGTCGTTGATCGTCGTGTGCGGCACGCCGCTGACGCCGTAGCGATCGGCCAGTTCGGGGAACTCCATCGCCTCCACCATGTCGGCCCTGACCAGCGGGCTTTCCAGCGCCATCTGGTGCGCCAGCGTGACCGCGCGCGGGCAATACGGGCAGGTCGGCGTGACAAACACCTGTAGATGCACCGGCGTTTTCAGTTCGCGCAGCCAGGCGCGCGTGCTCTCGTTCAGCCCGGAGTCGCGGCGCGACACCATCAACACATCGCGGATCAGCGATGTGAACTCGTAGCCGGCCGGAATGCCCTTGATGCGGATGCCGTAGTCAACCGTCTGGTCGCCGTCCCTGCCGGCAATGATGAGGGTGGGGGCCGCATCCACGCCGTATTCGGCGGCCCTGGCTGCGTCGGCATCCAGGTCGAACGCGCTCACACTGAGCTTGTCTGACAACGCCGCCACACCTTCGACCAGACTGCGCGTGTCATCGCAGTATTCGCAGCTCCCGTGGTTCTGCGTGAACAGCAGCAACGCCACCGGCTGCTCCAACTCGACGAACGCTTCCTGCACCTGACGTTTCACATTTTCGTTCAGCAACTGAGACATTTCAAACCTCGCGTCGCATGCGCTGGCCGGCTGGTGTTCATCACGAACATGCCAGCTTCATGATCGGATATCACTGCGTTAGATGTGCGGGGCTGGCAAAGGTTACAGCGGCCAGGGCGGGAGACTTCAGGAGCCGGCGGCTGAGCCGGCGGCGCCTTTGGGTTCTGCCTGGTTGACAAATTGCTCCAGGTCCAGGCGGAAGAACAGGCGACGCCGCACGTCGGGGGGCAATGCCGCCGGCGCGTCGGCGGCGATGTGATACAACTCAACCGTCTTGCGCAGCGTGTCTACCACAATCCGGCAGCGCTCGCAGCCGGCCATGTGCCGCTCGATTTCCGCGCAGATTTCGTCGGCCAGGTCGCCGTCCACGTAATCGGACAACGATCCAAGTAGCTCTCGGCACTGCGCGTGATCGCGCGCGTGATCGCGCGGGCTGCTGGTCTGGTGTTGATTGCTCATGTCATTGTCTCAGGCGTCACGATTGTAAATCGCTGCCGCCAGCAGCCGCTCGTTGTAATAGGTGGACAACTGCTCGCGCAGATTCAGCCGGGCGCGCAGAAGCCTGGTTTTCACGGCCGCTTCAGTCAGGTTCAACGCTTCGGCGGTTTCACGCACCGACAGGCCCTCGATATCGCGCAGCAGAAACACGGCTTTAAGCGCCGGAGACAATCGGTCGATTGCTTTATCGAGGTGATCGCGCGCCTCGGACGACAGCAGTTCATCTTCGGGCAGGCAGCACCAGTCCACGATCTGGATGGGTTCCTGTTCTCCATCGGGGGTTGGCTGGGGTTCGTCCACCGAGACGGCGTCGGGCTTGCGCCGGCGCAGCGCCATGAACGCTTCGTTGGCCGCAATGCGGTACAGCCACGTGGAAACGCTGGAGCGGCCTTCAAAGTCAGGCAGGGCGCGAAAGGCTTTTAGGAAAGTCTCCTGAAGGGCATCCTCGGCGTCCTGCGCGTCGCCGAGAATCCTGAATGCCAGCCGGTAAATGGGGCCGGAATACTTGTCGACCAGTCGGGCGAACTCTGCCCGATCGCCGGCCCGCAGCGCGGCCAGCGAAAACTCCGCGCGGCCATTGCCACGCTCGCCGGGTTGCCCGGCAGTGGACACGCTTTCAGCCATCATGTCGATCCGTAAGGTTTGACGCGATCGTCGAGTCGGATTCTGGCGGCGTCGATGGTTGGGATTGCGGGCGGGATGGTGTTGGCAGGGAAGCAGACGCGGGGGGCGCTTCGACGATGGCCAGGCGGGTATGATCCTGTTCGCCCGGCGCAGCCGGCGATTCGTGGGCGGGTGGCGCCTTCTTGCCCCTGCGTTGCCGGTACATCTGGGTGGTGGCGAGGTTGGCGTGCCCCAGCCATTCCTGCACGCGCCGCACATCCTCGCCGCTGTTGAGCATATGCGCCGCGCGCGAGTGTCGCAACGTGTGGGGCGTCACATCGCCGTCAATCCCGGCCGATTTGGCGTGCTGGCGCGTTATCAGCCACACCGCCTGGCGCGTGAGTTTGGCGCCCTGGGGGTTCAGAAAAACATAGTCGGTGTTGTTGTTGCCGGCCAGATCCATCCGGGCCTGGGACAGGTAGTCGCTCAGGGCAGCCACGGCGCGCGGCAGCAGCGGCGCCATGCGCTGCCGGTGCCCGCGTCCGACGCATCTGACTTCGTTCGTTTCCAGGCTCAGGTCGTCCAGCCTCAGATTGATGGCTTCGGACACCCGCATGCCGGTGGAGTAGATCACTTCCAGCAAAGCCCGGTCTCGGGCCGATCGGGGTTCCGCTGTGGCTGCGGCTGCTTCAAACAGGCGCCCAATCTCGTCGGCGCTGAGCAGCCTCGGCGCCCGCTTTTCAACGCGCGGCGACTTCAACTTGAGCGAGGGGTCCTCGCCAATGATGCCTCGCTGGTTCAGCCAGTGAAACAGGGTTTTGAGCGCGGCGATTTTTCGCGCGATGGTCGATGTGGTATAGCCGCGCTGTGTCAGCGCAGCCACATAATCTGTCAATGTGTCGTGCGTGATGGCTGACCAGGTGGACTCTGCCGACAGGTGAAGGGTGAGGTGCTCTGCGAACTGGCTCAGGTCGTTCTTGTACGCCCAGATCGTATTGGGTGAGGCGTCGCGGTCTGTCCTCAGGTATTCCAAAAACTCTGCAATCCCGCTTTGCCAGTCCATAAGTCACGCTCCATAATGTCATTATACAAGCTTATATAATCGCCCCCATGCCGAACCCACATCCAACCTACAGGATTCTCATCCCAGACGATCTGTCAGCCGCCGGCCTCGATCTTCTTCGAGCGGATCCGGCCATCTCCGTTACCGTCGCCAAAAAGATGCCGAGGGCGGAGCTACTGGCTCAGATCGGCGACTACGACGCATTGATTGTGCGCAGCGAAACGAAAGTCGACGCGGCGGTGATTGAGGCCGGCGTAAAACTGCGCGTCATCGGTCGCGCCGGCATCGGTGTGGATACCATCGACGTGGGCGCGGCCACGCATCGCGGCATCATCGTCATGAACACCCCGCAGGCCAACACCACCGCAACCTGCGAACACACCATCGCCATGATGCTGGCGCTGATGCGCAACATCCCGCAGGCCGACGCCTCGCTGCGGCGGGGCGAATGGACGCGCGGCAAGTTCATGGGCGCCCAGTTGCTCGGCAAGACCCTCGGTGTCATCGGCTTCGGGCGCATCGGCACGCAGGTTGCCCGGCGCGCCCAGGCATTTGGCATGGAAGTGATCGCCTATGACCCTTATGTGAGCGAAGAGGCGGCGCGGGCCAACAAGATTGGATTGGTCGATCTGGACGAATTGCTGGCCAGGAGCGACATCATCACCCTGCACTCGTCGCTGAATCCGGGCAGCCGGCGCCTGTTGGACGCGGCCGCCATCGCCAAAATGAAAACCGGCGCGCGCGTCATTAATGTGGCGCGCGGCGCGCTGGTCGATGCCGACGCGCTGTGCGAGGCGCTGGTCAGCGGCAGGCTGGCCGGCGCGGCGCTCGACGTGTTTGAAGAGGAGCCGCCGCCGGCCGATCATCCCTTGTTCAAGTTGCCGAACGTGGTGGTCACACCGCACCTCGGCGCCAGCACGGTCGAGGCCCAGCGCGACGTGTCCATCCAGATGGCCGAACAGATTCTCGACGCCCTGCATGAGCGCGAAGTGCGCAACGCCGTCAATTTCCCGCCCATCGACCCGACCGCCCTGCCGGTGATCCGGCCCTGGCTGCGGCTGGCCGAAAAGCTGGGCGCGCTGCAATCGAGCCTGATCTCCGGGCGCATGGAGCGCATCGAGGTGGAATATCGCGGCGCCGACGTTGCGCCGCATATCAAGCCGCTGGCGGTGGCGTTGTTGCGCGGTTTGCTCGTGCCGGTGCTGGGCGCCGAGCGTGTCAACTATGTCAATGCGCCCGTCATCGCCGAAGAGCGGGGCATCATCGTGTCTCAGGCGGTTGATCTGACCAGCGCGAACTACACCAATCTGATTTCGTGCCGAGTGACAACCGATGAGGAGACCCACACCATCGCCGGCGTGTTGTTCAATGGGCAACAACCGCGCATTGTGCAGATCGACGGCTTTTTGCTGGATGCCGTGCCGGAGGGTCTGGTGTTGATTGTCTCCTCGCGCGACGTGCCGGGCGTGATTGGCCGCATCGGCACCATCCTCGGCCAGAGCTACGTCAACATCGCCGAGTATCGGCTGGGCCGCACCGGGCCGGGCGATATGGCGATGTCGTTCATCAACCTCGACAACCCGGTGCCGGAAGAAACTTTGCAGACCCTGCGCGCGCTGCCGGAAGTGGTGGATGTCAAGCAGGTCATGCTGTGAGCTATCGATGAAATCCGATCTATCCAACCTGATGCGCGCGCGCGATCTCGACGCGCTGATGATCTCGTGCCCCGACGGCCTCTTGTCGGTCAACACGGCGTTCCGCTACTTCACCGGCCCGGCGCATGTGACAAACGGCCACATCGTGGTGGCGCGACGCCCGGATGACGCCGATCTCCAGATCACCCTTGTCCACACGCCAATGGAGCGTGAAGAGGCGGCCCGCACCGGCCTGCGCCTGCACAGCCTGGGCAACTATGACCTGCGCGAGATCTACCAGACTGTCAACGGCGACCGGCTGGCCGGCCAGGTCGAGCTTACCCGCCGGCTGTTCAATGATCTTGGCGTGCAGGGGCGCGTCTGCTTCTATGGCGTCGATGAGCGGGGATCGTCCTACATCTTCCTCGACGCGCTGATCGATGCGAACTTTGTCGAAGTGGTTCTGGAATATGGCGACGACATCCTCAGCGAAGCGCGCAAGACCAAAGACGCCGACGAGGCCGCGCAAATCCGGGCGGCCTGCCGGCTGACCGGGCAGGTCATCGGCGCGACCCGCGAATTCCTGCGCGGACACCGCGTCAGCAACGAAACACTGCTAAAGCCGGACGGCAACCCGCTGACCGTCGGCGATGTGAAAGCGTTCATCCGGCGTGAAGAGGCCGCGCTTGGCCTCGATGATCCTGGCTGCATCTTTGCCATCGGGCGCGACGCCGGTGTGCCACACAGCGCCGGCGCCGCGAGCGACGCCATTCAACTGGGCCGCACGATCGTGTTCGACATCTTCCCGCGCCTGCCGGGCGGCTACTACGCCGACATCACGCGCACCTGGTGCCTGGGCTACGCCACGGATGAAGTCTTGCAGGCGTATGCGCTAGTGAAGGAAGCGCACGATCGCGCCGAGGCCATGCTCGACAGCACCCGCCCGAGCTGGGAATACAACGAGATGGTGTGCGATCTGTTCGAGGCGCATGGACATCCCACGCCCCGCCAAAACCCCGGCCTCACCGAAGGGTATGTGCATTCGCTGGGGCATGGGTTTGGGCTGGCCGTGCATGAAGCGCCCGCGATGCGTCTGAGGGCGCTGACGGGCAACGATGACCCGTTACCCCCCGGCAGCGTCATCACCAATGAGCCGGGCTTGTATTACCCCGACAAGGGCTGGGGCATGCGGCTGGAGGACGACTACTGGCTCAACCCGAACGGGACGCTCGAGCGGCTGACCGAATTCGATTGTGAACTGGTCGTTCCGATGTAGCGCGCGGTAATGTTATGCGGGAACATCGACGCGCAGTGTCTTTGCAGGGGGTGTTTTTACTCCAACACTTCGCCCAGCCGCGCAATCCCCTCTCGAATTTGCTCCGGCGCGGCGTTGGAGAAGTTCAACCGCAAGGTGTTTTCTCCGCCACCGCAGGGGTGAAACGACGCCCCCGGCACAAACGCCACTTTCTTCGGCACTGCCGCCCGCAGCCGTTCCGTGGCATCCACCCCTTCAGCCAGTTCGCACCACAGGAACATACCCCCCTCCGGCCGGTTCCAGCGCACCGAGGCGGGGAAGTGTTGTTGCATTGCCGCCAGCATCACATTGCGCCGCTCCCGATACGTGCGGCGAATCGCTTCCAGGTGCCGGGCGATGAAGCCATCTTTGGCCACTTCGCAGGCGATCGTCTGGCTGAGGGTGGATGTGTGCAGGTCGGCGCCCTGTTTGCCGCGCGTCAGTGTGGCGACCACCTCCGGCTCAGCGCACACCCAGGCCAGCCGGAAGCCGGGCGCCAGAATCTTCGAGAAGGAACTCAGATAGATCACGTTGCCGTGATAGGCGGTGTTCACCGGCCCGCGCCCGGCTGCCAGCGACAACAGTGACGGCAGCATCTCGCCCTCGAAGCGCAACTGCCCGTAAGGGTCATCTTCCACGATCGGCACGCCGTGCCGCGAGGCGATCTCGATCAGTCTGCGCCGGCGTTCCAGCGAGAGCGTTCGCCCGGTCGGGTTGTTGAAATTCGGCACGAGATAGATGAACTTGGGTTTTGCCCGCAGCGCCGGCTCCAGCGCGTCGACGACCATGCCGGCATCGTCGGAGGGCA
Organism: uncultured Anaerolineae bacterium; assembly: GCA_937927775.1. Lineage (GTDB taxonomy): Bacteria > Chloroflexota > Anaerolineae > J036 > Brachytrichaceae > Roseilinea. The sequence continues at coordinate 46,607 of CALBEF010000037.1, forward strand.
CGGTCACGTACTGCGGGCCATAGGCCGACCAGGCCTGCAATGCGCCCAGGTAAGTCGGCGACTCCACCAGAATGCGATCGCCGGGGTCGATGAACATGCGCCCGATCAGGTCGAGCGCCTGTTGCGAGCCGGAGGTGATGAGGATGTTGTCTACCCCGCACACCGGCAGCCGGTGGCGCGGGTCGTCGCGCATCCACGATGCGATCAACTCGCGCAGCGGACGGTAGCCTTCGGTGGTGCTGTATTGCAGCGCCTGCGCGCCGCGCTCGGTGAGCACGCGCTCGGCGGCCGCGCGCACCTGGTCGACGGGGAACACCTCCGGCGCCGGCAGGCCGCCGGCAAAGGAGATGAAGTCAGGTTGTTCGGTGAGTTTCAGCAGCTCGCGGATGACAGAGCTGGACATGCTCCGCGCGCGGGCGGCGTACACATTTTGCCAGATCGTTTCCATGTTGCGCCTCGCTCTACTGTCGTCTGCAAGCCGGGGCAAACGACGCGGCTGTATGAGGATTGTGCGCGCTTGTCCTGCGCGCCGTCGGCCTCGCGGCAGCAGCATAACGGACACAATCCGCGCTGCCACAGGCGAAGTCGTGCCCTCAGTGTAGCCCGTTTTTGTTAGCGGCGCATTCGCATGGCGTGATCTGGCGCGTCACAGGTGAAACTTCTTCAGCGCAACGTCCAGTTCCTCGGCCGTGCCGATGTCGAGGTATCGACCGCTGTCGAAGCGCGCGCCCTGCACGCGCAATCCCTGCCGGATGGCTTCATCGAACACCTGTGACAACACAATCTCCCTGCCGGCGTAGGCTGTGTTGCGGAGAAAATGATGCATCAGATCGCTGAACGTCTGATTCCAGCAGCAGAACCCCCACATGTAGCGCAGATCGGTTTCTTTCGGCTTGTCGATGTTGTAGACGACCCGATCCTGCTCGTCGAGCTTGACCATGCCGAACTTCCAGGGCGTTTCGGTGGGGAACAGGCCAAGAGTCAGGTCGGCGCCGGCTGCGCGGTGCCTGTCCAGCAACTGGACGAATGCGTCGCGCGGCTCGATGATCGTGTCCGGCATCCCGAACACCACCGTCGCGCCCATCAGCCAGGGGTGCGCCAGATCGAGCGCGAACGGCATGCCGCGCAGGTCTTCCTGGTACAGGTAGGCCACGTCTGCCCCGAAGCGCCGGCCATCGCCGTAATAGCGCGCGATATCGTGCTTGCTCTCGCCCAGGATGATGAAAATCTGTTGCGCGCCGGCCAGCACCAGTTCCTCGAACAAATACTGGCTCACCACTTTAGGCCGGCGCTCTATCCTGCCTTTGATTTCGTAGTCCTGATACCCCACCGGGAAAAGCTCTTTGGGGCATGGAAATGGGGCCAGTCGCGTGCCCTTGCCCGCTGCCGGGATGATGCCGATGATTCGTTCGCTCATACTGTTCCTCCACCCGCGCAAGCGTCATGAATTGCCGCCCAGTCTCGACCGCCGGAAAAGTGCGCGGGATTTTATCAGCTTTGATTCAGCGTCTGTCTGGCCTGCGCTGCCATTGCCCGCGCCCGGCCCGGCGCGTCGCCCACATACGCGCCGGCGTCGAGCAGGCCGCGCGCGGTTGCAGCGCCCACATACTGCGTAATCGCCGGGTCAGCGCACAGGCGATCGATCAGCGGATTCGGCTCGCCGGCGCCGACAGCGGCCCAGGCCGCCAGGCTGTGCTCGCGGATGCGCTCGTGCATGTCCTGCCGGCTGGCCCCCGCTTTCACCAGCGCCATCAACAGCCGCTCGGTTGCGGCGAACGGCCCATAGACTTGCATCGCGCGCGCCACCTGCGCCGTGTTGATCTGTAGCCCGCTCACGATGCGCTGTGCGGCGCGGATGATCTCATCCGTCGCCAGAAACGCCTCGCTCAGCGCCACGCGCCGGTTGGCCGAGTCGTCCAGCGTGCGTTCGAGCAGCGAATGCGCTGCGTTGTCCCACAGCACGCGCGGCAGCGCGGCAATGTAACGCGCCAGCGAGTCGATCTTCTCGGCGTTGATCGGGTTGCGCTTGAACGGCATAGCCGATGACCCGACCTGCTTCGCGCCAAACGGCTCGGCCCACTCGCCGATGGGCGGCGATTGCAGCACACGCAGGTCGAAGGCGAATTTGTAGAGTGACTGCGCCACGCCGGCCAGCCCGTTCACCACCAGCCAGTCCTGCTTGCGCGGATAAGTTTGTGTGGCAACCGGAAAGGCAGACAGGCCGAGTTTGTCCAGCACGCGCTGCTCAAGCATGTGCGTCACCCCATCACCTGTCACCGTGTCACCTGTCACCTTGTCCACTCCCGCTCCCGTCAGTTCCAGGTAAGACGCGCTGGTGCCCACCGCTCCTTTGAACCCCTTGCCCCTGACGCCGGCCCGAATCTGGCGCAAGTGCTCCAGGTCGGTCAACAGGTCTTGCAGGTATTGCGCCAGGCGATAACCGATGGTGGTTGGCTCGGCCGGCTGGAGATGGGTAAACGCCATGCTCGGCGCGTCGGCGTACTGCTCCACCTTGTCCGTGAACGCGGCGATCAGCCGGCTCAACCCGCCGATCACTTCATCCAGCGCCTCGCGCAGACGCAGGGCGTCGGCGTTGTCCTCGATGTCCATCGAGGTTGCGCCCAGATGAATGACGCCGCCACCCACGGGGCATTGCTCGGCAAACGCGCGCACCTCGGCCATCAGGTCGTGATGAATCTCGCGCTCGATCTCCAGCGCGCGGGCAATGCTGGCTTCGGTGACATCCTCGGCGTGCGCGCGCAGATCGGCGACCTGTTCGGCGCTGACAATGCCCAGTTCCTGCTGCGCCTCGGCCAGCGCCAGCCACACGCGCCGCCACAACAGCCGTTTATGGCGTTCGCTCCAGATCGCGCGCATGGCCGGGCCGGCGTAGCGCGTGGTGAACGGCGATTGATAAATGTCGATCGAAATTGACGATTGGGGATTGACGATTGAGGATTGCATCACATCACCCGTTTGGCGCCGGCGGCCAGCAAGTGTTCCCGCAGGAGGGCGGCATGTTGCGCGTCGCGCGCCAGCGCGATCATGTTGCCGCCGCGCCCGCCGCCGGACAGTTTTGCGCCCAGCGCGCCGGCCTTGCGCGCCGCCTCGCACAGCGCGTCCAACTCTGCGCACGACACGCCCAGCTCAGACAGCAGCGCATGATTGTCATCCATCAGCCGGCCCAGGCGCGGCCAGTCGCCGGCGATCAGCGCCTGGCGCGATGCGCTGACCACCTCGGCGATCTGGTCAAACAACCGCTCGTAAGCCGCGCGGTCGGACTGCCAGCCCCGGCGCACGTCGCTCACCGCGATGCGCGTCGGCGTCGAGAGGCCCGTGTCGGCAATGACCAGATCGGGCAAGCGGACTGCGTCCGAGCGGTCGATGGCGATTGGCTCGATTTCGGGCGCGCCGGCTTCATCTCCCTGCCACGCGCGCGCAAACCACACCGGCTGCTCCCAGGCCACCACGGTGTTGTCAATGCCGCTGGGCGTGCCGTGATGCAATTTCTCGGCTTCAAAGGCCAGCGCGCTCGCTTCGGCCGGCGTCAGTTCATAGCCGGCGCAGGCCGCCACCGCGCGCGCCACTGCCACCGAGACCGCCGCGCTGCTGCCCAGGTGCGCTGCGCTCGGAATGTCGGATGTGAGTGTGAGTTCGGCGCGCAGCGCCGCAAGCGGCAGGCCGGCCTGCTGGCGCGTGGCCGCGCGCGCAACATCCAGGGCGGCTGCCGCCAGCCGTATCAGCGAATGCCCTGTGTCCCCTTCGGCGGTGTAGATGCGGTCGATGTCGGGCGCAATGACGCGAAATGAGCGGTCGGATGGCTCGATCCGCGCGCGGGCGCGCAGATGCGACAGCGGAAAAGCAATGGCCGGCCGGCCATACACGACGGCATGTTCTCCACACAGGATGATCTTGGCGCACGCGGAGCGTTCCACAGACCGAGGCATGTTCTCGATCACTAATGTGCCCTTCTGTTGATTGATCTTATTCCGCCGGCAAGGTATACAACACCAGCACCACCGCAAGCGCCCACAACCCCAGCGCGAGTTGCATGGGCCGGTCGGTGAGCACCAGTTCATCCGGCGCGCCGCCCTCGCCCTTCACATGCACCAGATACAGGTAGCGAAACAGGCCATAGACCACGAAGGGAATGGTGAGCATCATGCTATGGTTCTTCGGCAATTGCGGGGCGGAGAATGTGTACAGCGCGTAGGACACGATGGTGGCGCCGGTGATGATGCCGATGATCTGATCGAGCAATGGCCGGTTGTACTCGTTGAGAATGGCGCGCGTGCTGTTGGCCCCGTTCAGCTCCACGATCTCCTGCCGGCGCTTGCCAAAGCCCAGCAGCAGCGCCAGCAGCATCATGCACACGTACATCCACGGCGAGAAACGAATGGCGTCGGCCAGCGCCGCGCCGGCCCCCACGCGCAGCACAAACCCCGCCGCGATCACCAGCACGTCGAGAATAACGACGTGTTTGAGCCGGAATGTGTACAGCGTCATCAGCGCGAAGTAGCCCACGCTGATTGCGCCGAAGGCGGCGTCCAGCCCAAACGCGACGCCCAGCGAGATGACGCACAGCGCGGCGGCCCACACCAGCGCCAGGGCCGGCGACACATCGCCGCGCGCGATCGGCCGGTTGCGCTTGGTCGGGTGCAGCCGGTCGGCCGGCGCGTCGGCCACATCGTTGATCAGATACACCGCGCTCGACAGCAGGCACAACACCGCGAATCCAATCACGGCGTCGCGCAGAAAAGAAAGGGTGAACAGCTTGTTGTCGAACACCAGCGCGGCAAAGATAAAGACGTTCTTGGTCCATTGCCGGGGACGCATCGCGCGGAACAAGCCGCGCGCCGTCTGCTTGAAGTGCATAGGCTGCCATCATAAGCGATTTGCGGCCTGTAGGGCAAGCCGCCGGGCTTGCCCGCTTGCCCTGCTTTGCAGTCCAATCGGCACACAGGAAAATGCGCCCCCACTGGCCGAGGCAGGTACAATCCCCCTATTCAGTCCTGGACCTTTCCGCCATGCATCGATTCGAGGACCTGGCGCAACGATTGATCGAGGGGTCGCTGGCCCGCCTGCTGGGCGAGCGCCTGCAACCGCAGACCGTGCTGCGCGCGCTTGCGCAGGCGATCGAGGACGCCCGGGCGTTCGACGCGCAGGGTGAACCTGTGGCCCCGAACCATTTCTGGGTCAATCTCAGCGAGCAGGACCTGGCGCCCCTGGAATACTTCCATCCCAATCTGGCCGATGAGCTGGCCGAAAACACGCGCCAGATCATGGTGCAAATGGGGCTGCGTCTGGACATGCCGCCGCGCGTCTTTCTGCGCGCCGTGCGCGAGCTGGGCCCGCGCCAGATCAGCGTCACCGCGCGCTGGATTCCGCCCGATCTGCCGGTGTCGTCAACCACAGCGCAGGCCGCCCAGCCCGTCCCGCTGCCGCGCCGGCCTTTCCTCATCGTCGATGGCCGGCGGCAGATTGCGCTCAACCACGAAGAAGTGCGCGTCGGGCGCGCGCGCGAAAACGATATTGTGATCGACGACCGGCGCGTCTCTCGGCATCACCTGGCGTTGCGCTGGCAGAAAGAGATGGACAAGTTTCTGGCCGTCGATCTTGGCAGCACCGGCGGCACCCGGCTGAACGGCTATCCCATCCAGCAATGCACGCTCGAAGCCGGCGATGTGCTCTCGCTGGGCGGCGTCGAGATCATCTACGGCGAGGAGTTCGCCCTGCAATCCACGCTGGGCGCGCCACAGGTGAGCGACACGCCATGAGGCGACCGGCTCGCCGGCGTCGCCTTTGGCCGCGCCTCACAACGTCAGGCGCGTCACATCGTCGGTTGCGCCGAGCGGCTTGTTATCCGCCCCATTCAGCCGGAGGCGCAGCGGTTGCCGGCCTGCCACAATCGACGGGTGCGCAGTCAGGCGCCGCGCATCCTCCAGGTTCACTGCCACTTCGGGCGGGCCGTCTTCGGCGTACACGATGCGCGTCGCCTTGCCCGGCCTTAACTCAATGCAAGTGGGCGCCATCTGTTCGAGCGCCGCGCGCTGTTCGGGCGTCAGCAATGCCTCGAACGCCGGCAGCAACGGGCGCTGGGCGGCTTCTTTGAATGTGAGCGCGCCGCGCCAGGCGGCCGCCAGCCCGCGCTCGATCAGGGCGCGATCCACCCCCGGCAAGCCCAGCTCCGGCATGAGCGATCCCAACAGCCGCAGGCGCAACAACCACTGCTTCAACTCATGCGTCCAGCCCGGCAACTTGCCGAGCTGATCGCTGAACTCGCGGGCCAGGGTCTGCGCCGCCGCGTCGAGGTCAAACGCTGCCGGGTCGAGCGGCGCGCCGCCGATCAGCAAATCGTGATAGCGCAACACGCGCCCGGCGACGACGCGCTTGTTGAGGCGGTCGTACACATACTCCGCCTGCTCGCTGAGACCGGGCGGGTTCAGCGCGCGCACCCACGCCGGCTCGACCGCGCTCGCCAGACCGATCAGGTTCAGCCGGCTGCCTGAACGGGTGGTGATCTCGCGCATCTCCGAGACGACGATGAGCAGCGCGCGCTTGACGGCGCTCTCGTCCATCAACGTGGCGTGCCGGCCGCCGGCCAGGTCGAATTCGTCCGTGCCGCTGCTCTTGCGGGCGGCCAGTTGATCGACAAAGCCGGCCAGGTGACAGCGCGCTATCGCCTCGCTATCCTTTTCGCTTGCGCGGGGGGCGGAGAGAGCATCCTCCGCCGGTGCCGGTGCCATCAGCCCGGCTTGTTCGCACAAACTCACGATCTGGCGATATGCCAGCGCCACCTCGCGCGCGGCGTGTGGATTGACGCCGTGGCTGTAACACGCTTTGGCGTTGAAGTCATTTTGCGCGGCGTGCTCGAACGCTTTGGCCAGCGTGAAGTAATCGGACTGCTTCGAGACGTAGAACCGCTCGCGGTTGCGCCGGGTGATGCGGACTGCATCCGACTTGTCGTTGCGGTCAAGGCGCGTGAACAGGTCGCGCCCGCTGACCAGCGCGGCCAGCAGCGCCGCGTCGCGCACGCAGCCAAAGCGCGTCGCCTCGATCACCATGCGCGCATAGCGCGGGTGCATCGGCAGGCGCAACATCTGCCGGCCCAGCGGCGTCAGTCCGCGCCCGATCTCAATTGCCCCCAGCAGCGCCAGCAGGTCTTCCGCGTGACGCAGGCGTTCCGGCTGCGGTTTGTCCAGAAAATCGAAGCCGGCGACATCTGTCTGGCCGAGCGAGTACAACAACAGGACGACTTCGGCCAGATCGGTGCGCTGGATTTCGGGCGTGTTGCGCGCGGGGCGTTGGGCGTGATCGGCCTCGCTCCACAGGCGATAGCACACGCCCGGCGCGATGCGTCCGGCGCGGCCGGCGCGTTGATCCGCCGAAGCCTGTGAGATCGGCTCGATGTGCAACGTGTCCACGCCCCGGCGCGGGTCGTAGCGCGCAACGCGCGCCAGGCCGCTGTCCACCACGTAGCGAATGCCGGGGATGGTCACCGAGGTCTCGGCCACGTTGGTGGAGACGATCACGCGGCGATACGGGGTGGGGATAAAGGCGCGATCCTGATCCTGCGGCGGCAGCTCCCCGTGCAGCGGCAACACCACCACGCTGTCGCGCTGCTCGCGGCCCAGCGCGCGGCGGATTTCATCCATTGTGCGGGCGATCTCATACGCGCCCGGCATGAACACCAGAATATCGCCCACGCTCGTCCGGCGCACAATGTCGCCCACCTGCGCGGCGGCGCGCTCCCACACGTCGGTGTCGTCGTCCCACGCCTGATAGCGAATGTCCACGGGGAACTGCCGGCCCTGCGATTCAAGGATTGGGCACTGGCCGAGATAGTTTGCCACCGGCCGGGCTTCGAGCGTGGCCGACATGACAATGGCGAGCAGATCGGGCCGGCTCTCAGTTTGCAGGCGCTTGACGATCGCCAGGGCCACGTCGCCCAGCAGGTTGCGCTCGTGGAACTCGTCGAACAGGATCGCGCCGACCCGCGACAGCGTTGGATCGCTGTGCAGCCAGCGCAAGAGAATGCCCTCGGTCACAAAAGCGATGCGCGTGTCGGGCGCAAGCATGTCTTCAAAGCGCACCTGATAGCCCACGTCGCGGCCCATCTCGACGCCCATCTCCTCGGCCACGCGCCGCGCCACACTGCGGGCCGCCACCCGGCGCGGTTGCAGCACCACGATCTGCCTGTCAGCCGGCACGCGCCTATCCCGCGCCAGCATCTGGCAGACCTGCGTCGTTTTGCCGGAGCCGGTGGGCGCGATGAGGACGAGCCGGTTGTGCCGGCGCCACGCCGCGCGCAAATCTTCGTGAAGCTCCCAGATGGGCAGATCGGTTTGCATGTGCGCCGAATTGTAGCGGCGCGCGCAGATCATATCCCCGGATTCATCGCGGGCAATTTCGGCTACAGTAGGCGTTGAGGGAAACGCGGCGGACTATCTCCGCAGCGCATGTCGGATCGAGAGGAGAGCAGACAGATGACCAAAACGGCCGGTGTGTTCCATCCCCCACAAATGTTGCGCCGTGCGCGGGAGCGCGCCGATGATTGGGCGGTCGATTTGCGCCGGCGGGCTGTCGCCGCAGCGCAGCCCTGGATGCGCCTGTCCGACGACGCGCTGTGGGCGCTGATGTTCGGCAACACGCTGCGGCGCGCGTGGATGGTGTGGTCGAGCGGCTTTTGCCCGGCCTGCCGGCGCGACGTGCCGATGTACACGTGGCAGATCGACGCGCTGGCCCGGCCCTGGAAAGTGCGCTGTCCGCATTGCGCCGAGCAGTTCCCAAAGAACGACTTCTATGCGTTCTATTGCTCCGGCCTCGACGCGCGCGGCGTGTTCGACCCGGCGCGCGCCAATCGCGCCCTGTTATTCAACGCAGAGCATCCTGTCCCGGACGACCCGCTGCGCGATTTCGGCGTGGATGACGGCAACGGTTATAGCGACGGTGAGCATCGCTGGTGGTTCATCGCCACTTACCTGATCTACGGGCAGTGGAAGCAGTTGATAGTGGATGGCATCCGCCGTCTGTCGGTGGCCTATGCGCTGACCGGCGACGCCGGCTATGCGCACAAGGCTGGCGTGCTCCTCGATCGCGTGGCCGACCTGTACCCGACGTTCGATTTCAAAGCGGAGGGGGTGATGTACGAGGGGCCGGCGCACGCCGGCTATGTTTCCACCTGGCACGACGCCTGCGAGGAGGCGCGCGAGCTGGCGCTGGCCTACGACCGCGTGTTCGACGCGCTGCAAACCGACGAAACGCTGGCGGCGTTTCTAAACCACAAGGCGCAACAACATGGCATCGCTCAGCCCAAATCAACGCCGCGCGCGGTGTGCGACAACATCGAACAGGGCATTCTGCGCGACACGCTGGCCAACCCGCACAAAATCCACTCCAACTATCCGCGCACCGAAGCCGCGCAGTGCGTCATTCAAATGGTGTTGGACTGGCCGGCCAACCGCGCCGAAGTGATGGCCCTGCTCGATGCGACGGCAGCCCAGGCAACAGCCGTCGATGGCGTGACCGGCGAGAAAGGGCTATCGGGCTACAGCGCGTTCACCATCCAGGGGCTGGCGATGTTACTGGGACTGATCGGCCGTGTCCAACCCGACGTGATGCGCGACCTGTTGCGCCGGCATCCCGGCCTGCGCGACACCTGGCGCTTCTTTATCGACACCTGGTGCTGGCAGCCGGTCGCCGATGGAGCCGTGCGCCGCTACTATCCGCGCGTCGGCGATTGCGGCGTCTTTGCGCAGACCTCCGAGCACTATGCTGGTGTCCTGTTCGACGCCAGCCAGGGCGTTGAGAGCGATGTGATGAGTTACGCGCTGGGGCCGTCGATGCACACCTTCCTCGGCCAGCTCTATGACGCTACCGGGGACGCCGCTTATTTGCAAGTGATCTACCATGCCAACGGCAACACCACCGACGGGCTGCCCTACGATCTGTTTGCCGGCGATTCAGCTTCTTTCCAAAACAAGGTGGCCGATACCATTGCCCGCGAGGGAACGACGCCGCGCGTGACCAGCGTCAACAAGCAACACTGGCATCTGGCCTTACTGCGCTCAAAGTCTGCCACGGCCTGGCTGAAGTACGACACCGGCCAGCGGCACGGCCATCTCGACGGGCTGAACCTCGGTCTGTTTGCCAAAGGGCTTGATCTGATGCCCGACTTTGGCTATCCGCCGGTGCATCGCGGCGGATGGAGCGGGCGCAACTTCGACTGGTATGTGGGCGCGCTCTCGCACAACACGGTGGTGGTGGACGCGCAACCCCAACAGCGCGACAAGGCCGGCCAGACCACCTTGTGGCGCGCCGGCGGCGAGGCGCAGGTGATTCGCGTCGCGGCGCCGGAGGTGATCGGCGGCGGACGCTTCGAGCGCACGCTGGCGCTGATCGACCTCTCCAACACAGACGCCTATCTGCTCGATGTGTTTCGCGTGGCCGGCGGCGCGGAACATATCCGCTTCATGCACAGCGCCTTCGCGCGCCTGGCGACGCGCGGCCTGACCCTGCGCCCGCTGATGGATGACGCTTTTCCAGCGACCTGGCGCGCTGCCATCATGCGCGATTATCAGATCGACCCATCCCCCGCGCCGGGCTGGCAGGTGGACTGGCAGATCGAGGATCGCTATGGCTATCTGCCGGCCGGCGCAGACGTTCATCTGCGCTGCACCGATCTCACCGCCAACGCGCAGGCAGTGGTCGCCGAAGCGTGGGTGTCGATCGGAGGATTCGACAGCAACGCAGAGGCATGGATTCCGCGCCTGATGACCCGGCGCATCGGGGCGGCGCCATTGCGCTCCACATTCGTCGCGGTCATCGAACCCTATGAAGGGAAGTCCAACATCGCCGCCATTCGCCGGCTTTTGCTCGGTGACGACACCCATGTGGCTGTCGAGGTGCGCCTGAAAGATGGCCGGCGCGATGTGCTGGTGGTGACCGATCCCGCAGCCGGCGATCGCGCTGCGCTGCCCGACGCCATTCGAGCTGCGTGCGGGTTCTGGTTCGACGGCGATCTGTGCGTCGTTCGTTTCGATTCGGAGGGCCGCGTGGCGCATTGCGCCGCTGAAGGCGGACGCAGTCCGCGCGGTCGTGTGGCGTTTTGAGCGCGGCCTACAATCTGCGAATAGCCATGAAAACACTCCACTTGCTTTCGGACGACCCTGTTGTTGCCTTCGCCGCGCAGGAGTTTACGCGCTATGCCCGCAAGATGGCCTCAAAACGCCTGTCTGTGAAACGCGCTGCGCAGTACGAGCCGGCGCAGCCGGGCGTGTGGCTCGGCCTGGGGCCGGACTTCGCCGGCGCGGCAGATCCGTCGCTGGCGCCCTCGCGCTGGGATGATGGTTTTCAACTCAAGCAGGCCGGCGACCAATTGCTGATCGCCGGCGCCAATCCGCGCAGCGTGTTGTTCGGCGTGTACGCCTACTTCGAGCGATTGGGGGCGCGCTACGTGCGGCCAGGTCCGCGTGGGGAATGGCTGCCGAAGCTTGACACCTGGCCGCCGCAACCGTTCGACCTGACCGAGCGCGCCGCGCACCGGCATCGTGGCGTGTGCATCGAGGGCGCGCCGTCGGTTGACCATGCGCTGGGCCTGATCGACTGGATGGCAAAGAAGCGCATGAACGCCTTCTTCCTGCAATTTCGACACGCCGGCACGTTCTGGGACCGCTGGTACGCGCGCGAGTACAACCCGCATTTCGGCCAGCCGCGCGCGCTGACCGATGAGGCGTGTTACGCGCTGGACGATCAGACCATCGCCGCCGCCAAACAGCGCGGAATGATGGCGCATCGCGTCGGGCATGGCTGGACGGCCGCCGCTGTGGGGTTGCGTCCATTTGGCTGGCAAACCACCGACGAGCAGGTTGCGCCGGACAAACAGCGCTGGCTGGCGGAGTTGAACGGCCGGCGCGATCTGTTCCACAAGATCCCCATCAACACCGAGTTGTGCTATTCGCACCCGCCGGCGTTCGAGGGGCTGCTGGATGAAGTGCTGCGCTATGCCGGCGCGCACCCGGAAGTGGATGTGCTGCACTTCTGGCTGTCCGACGCGACCAACAACAAGTGCGAGTGCGCCGAGTGCGCGGCGCTATCGCCGGCCGACTGGTACGCCCGGCTGGTCAACGCGCTGTCGGAGCGACTGTGGCAGCTCGACCCGGACAAACGCTTTGTCTTTCTGAGCTACTTTGAGAGCTGGTGGGCGCCGGAGCAAACCGTGATCGAGACGAAGCGCGGCAACGCCATCTTCATGTTCGCCCCCATTGCGCGCTGCTTCCGGCACACGCTGGCCGATGCCGCCTGCGCCGGCGATTTTCCGGCGCAGCGCCCGCCGCTCAATCAGGTCAACATGCCGCGCGACAACAATTCGTACCAGCGCTTCCTGCAGGACTGGTGGAAGGTGTTCAGCGGCGACAGCTTTTTGTTCGACTATCACCTGATCTGGCCGGTGCATGCCCAGTTATCCGATGTGGAACTGGGGCGGGTCTTGCATCAGGACATGCGCGATCTGCGCGGCCTGGGGCTGAACGGCATGGTCAGTTGCCAGGTGTTGCGCATCTTCTGGCCGACCGGCCTGCCGATGACGGCCATGGCCGAGGCGCTGTGGCGCGCGGATTCATCCTGGGAGCAGGTGAAGCGCGATTATTTCGCCGCCGCCTATGGCGAGGATGCGGCGTGGGTGGAAGCGTATCTGGCCGGCCTGGAGGCGTTGTTGCTCGATCTGCCGGCGCACGAGAAACCCATTCTCAACCCGCAGCAGCCGGAGCGCGCCCGCGCCATTTGCGACTACCTCGACCGGCATGCGAGCGAACTGATGGCGCGGCACAAGCGCGCGATAAGGCCGCTTCAGCGTGAATCACTGGCGCTGCTGATCCATCATTTGCAATGTGTGAAACGACTGGCCGGCATCGTCACCGGCGACCAGAAGCCGGCTGCCGTGAAAGACTGGCTGCTGCGCAGCGAACGCCGCGTTCATCCCTTCCTCGATGTGCCGTTCCTGCTCGGCCAGCACAAACACCTCATCGATTCCATGTAGACACAGACAAGGAGCATCTCATGAGCTACGAGATCGGCATGGCGGCCATGCGACTGGAGTGCCCGGATCGCCTGGCGCACACGGAGTACAACGACCACTATGGCCTGGTGCGGGCTGTCACCGGCCTCGACCCCCTAACGCATCCCGAAGCGTGGCGCCGGTTCTACGACGCCTGGGAGCTGGACCTGTTGTGGCACACCAACGACGGGCCGGTGGATTGGGCGCAGCGCGGGCGCGTTACCGACATGGGGCACGCCGAATTCATGGAGGGCGGCATCGACCGGCGCGACACCGTCACCTGTCCGTTCACCGAAGTCGAGCAGGTGTGGGACTTCGACGCGGTGGAGGAGTATGGCCTGCCGGATATGGACGAACTGGTGGCGTACTACGAGCAGATCTGGCGCGAGGGCCAGGCCAGAAACCCCAACCAGGTGTTCACCGGCGGCTACTACAAGACCATCGTCTCCGGCGCGATCGAGGCGTTTGGCTGGGACATGCTGCTGCTGGCGGCCGCCGACCGCAAGCGCTTCGAGAAAGTGCTCGACGGCTTCTTTCAGCTCACGCTGCACCACGCCAGAGCGTGGGCCAAAACGTCGATCGAGGTGTACATCCAGCACGATGATATGGTGTGGAGCGAGGGCGCGTTCATCCGGCCCGAGTTCTATCGCTCGGTGATCTTCCCGCGCTACGCAAAGCTGTGGCGCGAGCTGCGCGACGCCGGCAAGATCGTGCTGTTCTGCTCCGACGGCGACTTCACCGAGTTCATCGACGACATCGTGGCCGCCGGCGCGGACGGGCTGATCTTCGAGCCGATGACCAGCCTCGAATACGCCGTGGAGAAATACGGCCAGAGCAAAGTGATCGTGAGCAGCCAGGTTGATTGCCGCACCCTGACCTTTGGCAAGCCGGAGGATATCAAGCGCGAGATCGACGACACGCTGCGGCTGGCGATGAAATGCCCTGGCTTCATCTTCGCTGTCGGCAACCACCTGCCCAGCAACATCCCGCTGGACAACGCGCTGTACTACATGGACTACCTGCGGGCCAACTGGCGACGGTAGGCGCGGCCTGCCTCGCTTCCGCCTTTAGTCGGAGGTTGTGGAATTTTATCGGCCGGCTACTTGACACTCTCTGACCGGCGTGATATCTTCCCCTTCGTCACAGCAGGCAACTGCATGCGCAAACCATAATCGGAGGCAAGGTTAGACCGATGGTATTTGAAATCACTCTTCCCGCCTGGATGACCCGCACCGCCGGCGGCGATGTTGGTTTTCCTTGCCGTATTGCGCCTGTTGCTCGCTGCACGGTGAATAAGTAGAAATTCACGGACATAGCGAAGGCCACGGGCGCAAGCGACGGCTCCCCGTGGCCTTCTTCTTTTTCGGGTCCCTTTCAAGGCCACGGGTGTGACAGCGGCAGCGCCGCAACGCCCGTGGCCTTTTTTGGTTTCGCTTTTCCTGGAGAGTTTGCCGTGACCGTGAAGTCAATGTTCATCAGGTTCGTCCGGTTCATCGCGTTGGCCTGGCTGGTTCCAGCCGGCAATCGCCAGCCTGCAGACGGTGACAAACGCGCTGGACAGGCCGGCCGATCGCGTTCTGCGCGCCGGCCTGATCTGCCCGAAATGGACTGCGTCCGAACGACCGAGGTGCGCGATATCGGAAGTCTGGTGTTGTGACGGCGTTGCCGCCACCCGACCGACCCTTTGATAAATGGAGAACAACATGACTGCGACGCCGCTGAGCGCAGTGACACAAGGCAGATGCGCAGGGCCGGACGATCTGGCCGCTGTGGGCGCCATGTTATCGTCGGCGAGCGCCGAAGACCCGGCCGGCGTGTACTGGCATCCCGGCGACCTGATCTGGCGTTACTTCCTGCTCACGATCAACGACGATCCTGACCGCTGTATGCGCATCTGGCGCGCCGGCAGCGAAGTGCTTGGATTCGCCTGGCATGATCCGCGCGACGGCTATGTGGATTGGCAGGCGCATCCCCGCGCGCGCCGGCTGAGCCTTGACACCGAGATGATTGAATGGGCGCTGATGCGCCACGCCGCCGGCCAGTCTGGCAAGCCCCCCGCCGAGCGATCATCTCCCTTCACCGGCTGTTGTGACACCGACGCGCGCCGGCAAGCCATCCTCGAACAACATGGCTTTGCGCGCGACACCAACGTGTTTCATCACCTCACTCGCTCATTGAGCGACCTGCTCCCCGAACCCGATCTGCCGGCCGGCTTTGACCTGCGCGGCGTGGCCGGCGAGCACGAGCACGCCAACCGCGCTGCCGCGCACCAATCGGCCTTCCATCCGTCTCGCGTCACTGAAGCGCACTATCTTCGGTTGATGCGGCTGCCCGGCTATGACCGCGACATGGACGTGGTGGCTGTGGCGCCGGATGGCCGCATCGCCGCGTTTGCGCTGGGCTGGGTCGATCCGCGAACCGGCGTCGGCGAGTTCGAGCCGGTGGGCACGCACGCGGATTTTCGACGCATGGGGTTGGGCCGGGCGGTGTTGATCGAGGGCATGCGACGGATGCGCGCGCGCGGCTGCCACACCGCATTTGTCAGGTGCGAGGGCGACAACGCCGGCGTCAATCAGTTTTATCAGTCCGCCGGCTTCACCCTGATTCGCAGGGATTTCGACTATGTTCGCAGGTAGAGCGTATTTCGTATTGCGTGTGGCGTATCTCGTATGGCGTAGTTCGTATGGCGCGCAGGCAATTTCACAGAATACGCAATACGCAACACGCAATACGCAACACGCAATACGCAGTACCGCAGTACGCAACACGCACTACGAGACACACAGCGCCTTTAGCACGGAGCATTCGACATGTCCATTCTGACAGCAACCAACATCGGCCAGTCTTTCGGCGCGTTCGATGTCTTTCGAGGCATCACGGTCGGCATTCCCAATAACCAGAAGCGCGGCTGGACCGACCCGATCTGTGTGCGCCGGCCCTGGCGCGGGCAGGGACTGGCCCGCGCGCTTATCATGCGCAGTCTGCGCCTGCTCCAGGAACAGGGTATGCTCGAGGCCTGTTTGGGCGTGGACACCCACAACCCGAACGGCGCGCTGCAACTGTACGAGACCTGCGGCTACCGGCAGATCAACAGCAGCACGACGTATCGCAAGCCGCTCTGAATCACGTGTGTCGTGTTGCGTATTTCGTATTGCGTGTTGCGTGTTGCGTGTTGAGGGCCTTGCGGAATACGGAATACGTTCTACGCAACACGTTCTACGCAATACGCCTGGCATGAGGCCCTATGGCAGCAGTCTACGAGGAATTTGAGGAAGAACTGGATGAAGCTGCGGAGAAGCCGTTTAACTATGGCTACTTCACACGCTTGATGAAATACGTCAGGCCGTATTCGCGCGCCCTGATCGTGGTGGGTCTGTTCGTCGTGGTGGGCACCATCGCCAACCTGCTCGAACCATATCTGATCGGCCTGATCATTGACTATGGCGTGATGAACAAAGATCTGGCGCTGGTGTTTGAGCTGATCGGCGTCCTGATCGTGTTCCATTTTCTGGCCTGGGGCGCCGGCTACCTGCGCGTGTTTGCCATCGGCAGGATCGGCCAGAGCGTGCTGTACGACCTGCGCGCCGAGTTGTTCAGCCACATCCAGAAGCTGTCGCTGCGGTTCTACGACAACCGGCCGGTCGGCAAGATCATGTCGCGCATCACCAGCGACGTCGGATCGATCAACGAACTGTTGAACGGCGGCGTGGCGACGATCATCGTGGAAGGGTTGAGCCTGGCCGGCATCGTCATCATCATGCTGCTCATCGACTGGCGCATGGCGCTGATCTCCTTCTGCATCACGCCGTCGTTCTACTTCCTGTTCGGCAAACTGCAAAAGCGCATCGAAGGTGCCTGGACGAATGTGCGCAAGAGCGCCAGCAACATGAACGCCAACCTGAACGAGAGCGTGAATGGCATTCGCGTCACGCAGGCGTTCGGGCGCGAGGAGCGCAACATCCAGCGGTTCGAGCGGGTCAATCAGGTGAACCGCAACGCCAACGTGCGCGCGGTCAAGCTCGACAACCTGATCTGGCCGGCGGTCGAGCTGGTCGGTATCGTCGGCGTGGCGTTGTTGCTGTGGTTCGGCGCCAGTCAGGTGATCGCCGGCGCGATGACGCTGGGCGTGGTGCTCGCCTTCACCAACTACATCTGGCGCTTCTGGGGGCCGGTGAGCGCGCTGAGCAAGGTGTACTCGCAGGTGCTGAGCGCCATGGCGTCCGCCGAGCGCATCTTTGAGTTTCTCGACACCGAGCCGGAAATTCAGGACAAACCCGGCGCGCACCCCATGCCGCCGATTCGGGGCGAGGTGCGCTTCGAGGGTGTGCAATTCAAGTATGAGGCCGCCAGCAAAGCCGCCCTGCGCGGGGTCGATCTGCATGTCACCCCCGGCCAGACTGTTGCCATCGTCGGGCCGACCGGCGCCGGCAAGACCACCATCATCAACCTCATCATGCGCTTCTACGACCCCACCGAGGGCCGCGTGTTGATCGATGGCCGCGACCTGCGCGATGTGCAACTGGCGACCCTGCGCAGCCAAATCTCGCTGGTGTTGCAGGACCCGTTCATCTTCAGCGGCAGCATCGGCGACAACATCCGCTATGGCCGGCTGGACGCGACACAGGAAGAGATCGAAGCAGCTGCCCGGGCCGTGCATCTCGACGAGTTCATCAACAGACTGCCGGACAAATACGACCACGAAGTCGGCGAGCGCGGTTCGCGGCTCTCGCTGGGGCAGCGCCAGCTCGTGTCGTTTGCCCGCGCGCTGCTGGCCGATCCGCGCATCCTCATTCTGGACGAGGCCACTTCGTCGGTGGACACGCAAACCGAGCGCATGATCCAGCGGGCGCTGGAAGTGCTGTTGCAGGGGCGCACGGCGTTTGTCATTGCCCACCGGCTGAGCACCGTGCGCAACGCCGATGTGATCCTGGTGATGCAGGAGGGTCAGATCGCTGAGCAGGGGTCGCATGACGACCTGATGGCGCAGCGCGGGTTGTACTACCGCCTGGTCACAGCGCATGATCGCGCGAGTGATCGCGCGCATCAGCCGGCAACAGCGTTGAGCGCCGCCGTTGCCTGAGTGTGTCGAAGGCAACGGCGGCTTTGGGCAAGCCGTCGGCTTGCCCAAAGCTACAATGCGCGGGAAGGCAGGCAGACCATGACAGACACACGCGTTGCGATGGCGATTGCCGCGCACCCCGACGACATCGAGTTCGTGATGGCCGGCACGCTGCTCCTGTTGAAGCAGGCCGGCTGCCAGATCCACATGTGGAATCTGGCGAACGGCCATTGCGGCACCGCCACCCACGATCGGGCAGACATCATCCGTCTGCGCGCCGAAGAAGCGCAGGCATCCGCGCGCGTGGCCGGCGCCGTCATTCACCCGCCCATCGCAGACGACCTGGCGATCTTCTACGAGCCGGGGCTGCTGGCGCGCGTCACCGCCGTCATCCGCGAGGTCAAGCCCGGTATTCTGCTCATCCCCTCGCCGCAGGACTACATGGAGGATCATTCCAACACCTGCCGACTGGCGGTCACGGCCGCCTTTGCGCGCGGCATGCGCAACTTCGAGACGCAGCCGCCCCGCCCGGCGTGGAGCGGCGACACCGTGCTCTATCATGCCATGCCGCACGGCCTGCGCGATGGCCTGCGCCGCTTGATTCGCCCGGAACTCTACGTCGATATCGGCGCCGTGCTGCCGCTCAAGCGCGAGATGCTGGCGCAGCATCGCACGCAGAAAGACTGGCTGGATGTCAGCCAGGGCATGGGGTCGTATCTGGC
>CALBEF010000038.1 GCA_937927775.1 uncultured Anaerolineae bacterium
ACGATGTCCACCTGCCTGCGCGACTGGGCCGATGCCACGATCGCGTCGCAGATCACCGCGTTCTTGTAGCCGTCCTCGAAGTCCGGCCCATGCGGCGTCACGGATTCGCCTTTCACCACGGCGCGCAGGAAGTGATCCCACTCGTGGACGAAGGTGTGCTCCCAGCCGATGAAGTGCCCCTGCGGCCACCAGTTGCCCCACCACGGATGGTAGGACTCGGACACCAGCACTTTGGTGAAACCCATCGTGTCCTTGTCCACTGCGCCGTGCTTCCAGAACACTTCGAGTTCGTTGATCGCTTCGAGATTGAAGCGGATGCTGCCGTGCTCGGCGTTGATCTCGAAGGTGTTGAAGTTCTTGCGGCCGGGGCAGAAGCGCGAGGCTTCCAGCGTGCCGACCGCGCCGCCTTCATACTCGATGATCGCCTGGAAGGCGTCATCCACAGTGACCTTCTCTATTTTGCCCTCGGCGTTCCTGCGTTCGGGGATGAAGGTCTCGGTGCGGGCCATGACGCTCTTCGGCTCGCCCACCAGATAGCGCGCCAGGTCGATGATGTGCGAGCCGAGGTCGCCGATCGTGCCGCTGCCGGCCACCGACTGGTCGAGCCGCCACACCATCGGGAAGTCGGGATCGGCGATCCACTCCTGCAGATAGGTGGCGCGGAAGTGGAAGATGCGGCCGAGTTTGCCCTGCTCGATCAGTTGGCGCGCCAGACGCACCGCCGGCACAAAGCGGTAGTTGAAGGCGACCTGGTGCTTGACGCCGGCCTTGACTACCGCGTCCCACATCTCCTTGCACTCGGCGGCTGTGCGGCCCAGCGGCTTCTCGCTCATGATGTGCTTGCCGGCTTTGGCGGCTGCCACATTCGGCTCCAGGTGCACGTTATTGGGGCCGTTATTGACGAACACTTGCACGTCCGGGTCGTCGATCATCTGCCGCCAGTCGGTGTAGGCTTTCTCGTAGCCATAGCGCCGGGCGGCTTCCTGCACCGCATCCTGGTTGCGGCCGGCGATAGCCACCAGCCGGGGAATGGCCGGCGGCGGGTACATCATGTACGGCAGTTTTTTCAACGCATTCGAGTGAGCCTTGCCCATGAAGGCATAGCCCAGCATACCCACGCCCACACTCGGCGCGGTCCCTTCGGCCTTCGGGCCGGCCATCGTCACAAAACCAACTTTGGGGTCGCTCATGTGTGATTCCTCCAGAGAGTAGTCAGTAGTCAGATGTCAGTAGTCAGATGGGAGCAGCCAGATGCCAGTGGTTGAACTTCAGAGGCTGGAAAAGCAGTGAGCCTGGTTATCGATCATGGAAAGGCCAGCCAAGCGACTTTAGCAGTCCAACAATCATAGCCACGATTTCACTGGCTTCTGCGATCAGTGAATCGGCTGTGGCATCGGGCAAATAACCCAGTCCGCGCGCGATGTCGATCACCGTCATGACTTCGTAGCCTGACCTCAGGGCCATTTCCAGAAATCGACCGAACTCCCTGTTTGTGCCGCAGCCGGCCCCTTCTGCAATGTTCATCGGAATCGAGCTGCCGGCTCGTCGAATCTGGCTGGTCAGACCGAATCGCTCATCAGCCGGAAAGTGCTGCTCGGCGGCCCGATACAACGTGATCGTATATGCCAAAGACCGCTGCCAGACTTTCAGCTCGCGATACTTGTGCATCGACCACTCCGCCTTCTGACTACTGACTACTGACTACTGACTACTGACTACTTGCTACTTCCTCTCAAACGCCGCATCGAACGCCACGGCGCTGGGTTTGAAATCGATGCGCTTGACGAACGCGGCGGCTTCGGTCGCGCCGTGCTCGCGGTCCATGCCGCTGTCCTCCCACTCCACCGAGAGCGGGCCGTTGTAGCCGATCTCGTTGAGGGCGCGGATGATCTCCTCGAAGTCGATCCGGCCCCGGCCCAGCGAGCGGAAATCCCAGTAGCGGCGCGAGTCGCCAAAGGCAATGTGCCCGCCAAACACGCCGGCCTGGGTCGGCACACTGCTCCAGCCCACATCCTTCATGTGCACGTGATAGATGCGGTCGCGGAACCTGCGGATGAAGCCCACGTAGTCCACGCCCTGATAACCGAAGTGCGACGGGTCGTAATTGAAGCCGAACGCCGGACGGTGATTCAGCGCCTGCAACGCGCGCTCGGCCGAGGCGATGTCGAACGCGATCTCGGTCGGGTGAACCTCCAGGCCGAACCTGACGCCGGCCTGATCGAACACGTCCAGGATCGGGTTCCAGCGCTCCGCAAACTCACGGTAGCCGGCGTCGATCATCTCCGGCGAAACCGGCGGGAACGAATACACGTAGCGCCAAATGCTGGAGCCGGTGAAACCGTTGACGACCTTCACGCCGAACTTCTCCGCCGCGCGCGCCGTGTTGGCGACCTCTTCCGCCGCGCGCCGGTTCACCCCTTCCGGCTTGCCGTCGCCCCACACGTGCGGCGGGACGATGCCCCTGTGCCGCTCGTCGATCACATCGCACACCGCCTGCCCGACCAGATGCGTGCTGATCGCAAAGCATTGCAGGCCGTGCTTGTTCAGAATGTCCCAGCGCGATTGGATATAGCCATCTTCGCTGAGCGCGCGCGAGACATCAAAATGATCGCCCCAGCACGCCAGCTCCAGGCCGTCGTAACCGAACGATTTGGCCTTTTCGGCCACCTTGTCGAGCGTGAGGTCGGCCCATTGGCCCGTGAAAAGCGTAACCGGTCTTGCCATCGCTGTCACTCCTTTTGAGTTGAGATATGGATTGCAGATCACTTGCGTTACGACCGGGCTGCGTTCAGCAGCCCGGCAATCTTAGTTTACACGAATGCGCCCGGATTGGCCGTGAATTAGAATCTGCGCCATGACCAGGCGGCCGCAGACCGTCGGCGCGCAGGTAGTGCCGGCCAGATTCGGCGAGCTGTCGCGCGCGCTGACCTACCTCAACGCCGACGACCTCAGCCAGCTCGATCGCGGGATCGGGCGGTGGATGCGGCTGCCGCTGGGCCGGCTGCTTACAGCGGCGCTGCTGCCGCTGGCCGGCTCGGCCTTCGTCTGCCTGTACAACATCGAACCAGCCGGCTTCAGCCTGATCCGGCGCGTCAACGACACGGCGCGCATCCTGGCGCTGGCCGTTGCGCCCGACTTGCGCCGCAAGGGGCTGGCGCGGGCGATGGTGCAGGATGCTGTGGCGCGGGCGACTACCCGGCGGGTCAGGTGGTTGTGGATGGTGATCCCGTCGGCCAACGTGCCGGCCACCCGTTGCGCGCTCAGTTGCGGCTTCAGGCGCTACCGCCCTCAATTCCTGCGCCGCGATGTGAGAACGGTCATCAGCGCTCAAGCATATGAGGTGATGTTGTACGAAGTCCAGGGCGAGGCCGCCGGCCGGGCCATTGCCCAGTGGCTCGACGCCGAGATCGACGCCGGCGACGCCTGGATCAAGGACCTGCTGGAGACGGAGTTGCTGTCGTGGGCGCTGCCTGATGCCGGCCGCACATGGCGATGCAGCATCTATGGCCGCGAGATCGGCTGCGCCCATCTCGGCGGCGACCCGCGCCATCCCGTGGTCACGTTGTGGCTCGACCCGGAGATGTGGAACACCGCCGAAGAGATGGCCGTGCTGAAAGCCGTCGTGGACACGCAGATCGAGTTGCCGCCAGCGCTCGATGTGGCGCTGGGCAGTGAAGGCCATCTGCGCGCGTCGGTGGGGCGCTACAAAGCGCTCGGCTTTGCGCCGGCGCTGCGCGAACACGTGATCTTCGCCCGGTCTCTCAACGCGCCGACGCCAGCGGCCTGATCTGCCCGGCGCCCGGACGCCCCCACCTCGATATAATCCACACGCCGATATCGCCATCTGCCATCTGTAATCTGTGCTCTGTGCTCTGTACTCTGTATTCTGTATTCTGTATTCTGACCCCTGACCCCCGATTCCCGCCATGCCTGAAACACAACAAGTCATCTACTCGATGGTCGGCGTGGGCAAGATCCACCCGCCCAACAAGCAAGTGCTGCGCGACATTTCGCTCGGCTTCTTCTACGGCGCCAAAATCGGCGTGCTGGGCCTGAACGGCGCCGGCAAGAGCACGCTGCTGCGCATCATGGCCGGCGTGGACGATGACTACATCGGCCAGACCGCGCTCTCCAAAGGCTACACGCGCGGGCTGCTGGAACAGGAACCGCAACTCGACCCCGCCAGGACCGTGCGCCAGGTGGTTGAGGAAGCTGTGCAGCCGATCGTGGACATGCTGAAAAAGTTCGAGGAAATCAGCAACAAGTTCAGCGAGCCGGACGCAGACTACGACACGCTGATCGAGGAACAGGGCCGGCTGCAGGAAGAACTGGACAAGCACGACGCCTGGACGCTGGACAGCCGGCTGGAACAGGCGATGGACGCGCTGCGCTGCCCACCCGGCGACACGCCGGTCACCGTGCTGTCCGGCGGCGAGCGCCGGCGCGTCGCATTGTGCCGGCTGCTGCTCACCGAGCCGGACATCCTGCTGCTCGATGAGCCAACCAACCACCTGGACGCGGAGTCGGTGGCCTGGTTGGAGCGTCACTTGCAGCACTACAAAGGGACGGTGATCGCCGTGACGCACGACCGCTACTTCCTCGACAATGTAGCGGAGTGGATTCTGGAACTGGATCGCGGCTTCGGCATTCCCTGGCGCGGCAATTACTCCTCGTGGCTGGCGCAAAAGCAGGAGCGCCTGCGGGTGGAAGAGAAGGCCGACGAGAAGCGCATTCGCACGCTCGAGCGCGAACTGGAATGGATTCGCATGTCGCCGCGCGCCCGGCAGGCCAAAGGCAAAGCGCGCGTCACCGCCTATGAAAACCTGCTCAGCCAGGAAACCGAGCGCCGGCGCGAAGAGATGCAGATTTACATCCCGCCCGGCCCGCGCCTGGGCGATGTGGTCATTCAGTTCAACGATGTCGCCAAGTCGTTCGACGACCGGCTGCTATACGAACATCTCAGCTTCAGCGTGCCCCCTGGCGCGATGGTCGGCATTATCGGGCCGAACGGCGCCGGCAAGACGACGCTGCTCAAGCTCATCACCGGCGCCGAGAAGCCCGACGCCGGAAGCATCACAATCGGCCAGACGGTCAAGCTGGGCTATGTCGATCAAAGCCGCGACTCGCTCAACGGCGAGGCCACCGTGTGGGAAGAAATCAGCGGCGGCGAGGAGACCATTACGCTGGGCCAGCGCAAAATGAACTCGCGCGCCTACGTGGCCGCGTTCAACTTCATCGGCGCGGATCAGCAGAAGAAGGTCAAGGCGCTGTCGGGCGGCGAGCGCAATCGCGTGCACCTGGCGAAGATGCTGCGGCGCGAGGCGAACGTGCTGCTGCTCGACGAACCGACCAACGATCTGGACGTGAACACCCTGCGCGCGCTGGAAGAGGCGCTCGATGAGTTTGCCGGCTGCGCGCTGATCGTCAGTCACGACCGCTGGTTCCTTGACCGCATCTGCACGCACACGCTGGCGTTCGAGGACAACGGCGCAGTCACCTGGTTCGTTGGCACGGTCAGCGAGTACGAAGCCGACCGGCGCAAGCGGCTGGGCATCGAGGCGGAAACGCCGCATCGCCTGGTGCACCGCAAGCTGACAGGCTGAT
>CALBEF010000039.1 GCA_937927775.1 uncultured Anaerolineae bacterium
CCCGGCCACGCGCCCGTCGTCGCGCCTTTCTCGCGGTTGACATACACCACGCCGGCCTGGATGTGATCCAGGAAGTATTGCACTTCTTTCCGGTCGCGGCTGTAGAAGCCGGCCGTCAGGCCGTAGATGCTGTCGTTGGCCTCGCGCAGGGCGTCGTCCAGGTCGGTGTACTCGCCGATCACGACGAACGGCAGGAACAACTCCTCCTTGAACAGCGCATGATCGCGCGGCAGGCCGTCCACGATGGTCGGCGCGCAATAGAACCCTTTGGCGAGGTCGCCCTCGGTTAGCGGATAGCCGCCGGCCACGATCTCCCCGCCGTCGCGCGTTGCCAGCGCCACGGATTCCTGGAATTTCTCGTAGGCGGCCCGGTTGATCACCGGCCCGGTGAACACGCCGGCCTGCGTGGGGTCGCCCACTTTCAGCGCCTCGGTCTTCTGCTTCAGCAGGCCGATGAACTGCTCTTTGATGTCGCGGTGGGCATACACGCGCGACGCGGCGCTGCACTTCTGCCCGCTCAGCCCGAACGCTGAGCGCGCCACCCCCTCCACGGCCCTGCTCAGGTCGGCCTTGTTGCTGATGATGACGGGGTTCTTGCCGCCCATCTCGGCCACGCACGGGCGCGGGTAGCGCAGGCTGAAGCGTTTAAGAATGTTAAAACCCACCTCGAATGAGCCGGTGAACGTCATGCCGGCCACATCCGGGCTGGAGACCAGCTCTTCGCCCACCGCGCGGCCCGGCCCGGTGACGAAGTTCACCACGCCCGGCGGCAGGCCGGCGTCGAGGAAGCACTTCGCCAGATGCCATGTGCTGATGGGTGTGTCGCTGGCCGGCTTCAGCACCACCGTGTTGCCGGCCACCAGCGCCGCGCCCATCGGCCCGCCGCTCAGCGCCACCGGAAAGTTGAACGGCGAAATCACCGCCCAGACGCCATACGGCTTCATCACACTGCGCGTCTGCGCCGCGCCCTCCGGCTGCATGGCGCGGATGAAGCCGTCGCTGGCCTCCATCTGATCGCAGTAATAGCTGATTAGATCGGCGGTTTCCTTTACGTCGCCCAGCGCCTCGGCGCGACTCTTGCCCACATCCAGACTCAGCCAGGCCGACAGCTCGAACAGCCGCTTGTTGATGAGCGCGGCGACTTTGCGCAGCAGCGCCACCCGCCGGCGCCACGGCAGCCCGCTCCAGGCCGGGAACGCCGCCTTTGCTGCCGCAATCGCGTCGCGCGCGTCCTGCGCCGAACCCACCTGGGCGTGGCCGAGAATCACATCGGTGTTGATCGGCGTGCGCCTGGGCGCTTCCTCGATCGCCATGCGCGGCTCGCCGTTGATGAGCATGGGGTATGAGCGGCCCAGCGCCGCGCTGACGCCGGCAAACGCGCGATCATACTGCTTCAGCGCGCGCGGGTCGCTTAGCGCCGTGCTCAGGTTGGCGTAGGTGATGACAAGGGGCGGCGGCGCTTTGGTCATTGACTGCGCGCGACCTCTGGGAACAGGCTTGCGCGCCGTCTGTTTAGCGGCTTTTGCTGTTGGTATTTTCCGGGCCATTTTCTTCTCCTCCTTGTAACTGCTCGGGCAGTTACTCCTCAAATAGAGCTGCCTTGTGGCAGCAACTCATCAATGACCGACAAGCCCCATTCGAGATCGCCCTGTTCGATCACGAGGGGCGGGCAGACAAACATGAGGTTGCCGCGCACAGCCACATTGACTCCGCGTTGCAGGGCGGCGCGGGCAAGCTGTTTCAACCAGGGCAGCGGCTGCGGGAAGGTGTTTTCGGTCATCTCCACACAGGCGAACAGGCCCAGGCCGCGCACGTCGCCGATGCAGGCGTGCCGGCGCCGCATCGCGCGCAACTGCTCGAACATCCACGCGCCAAGCCGCGCCGCGCGCTCGATCAATCCTTCATCGGCATAAGCCTGAATCGCCGCCACGCCGGCGGCGCACGCCAGCGGATGCCCGCTGTACGTCAGGCCGGTTTCCAGCGCGTGTTCGTCAAAATGCGAGGCGACATGTTCGGCCACGCAGATGGCGCCAAGCGGGATATGCGCGCCGGTGAGTCCTTTCGCCATCGTGAACAGGTCGGGGCAGGGCAGCTCGCCGGCCTGTGTTGCGCTCTGCGCCTGCCAGGCGAACCACGCTCCGCAGCGGCCAAACCCGCTCATCACTTCGTCAGCGATCAGCAGGATGCCATAGCGGTTGCAGATTTCGCGCAGGCGCGGCCAGTATTCCGGCGGGGCGGCGATGCCGTTTGTGCCGGCGGCCGGCTCTGCAATCAGCCCGGCCACGGTGTCCGGCCCCTCCTGCTGGATCACCGCTTCCACATGATCGGCGCAGCGCAATGCGCAGTCCGGGTAGCGCAGCCCGAACGGGCAGCGATAGCAGTAGGGTGGCAACACGCGCGCCACATCGCGCAACCCGTCCGTCACATTCCGGCCGCGCGGGTCGCCGCTCACACTCAGGGCGGCATGGGTTGCGCCGTGATAGGAGCGGTAGCGCGAGATGATCTTGCGCCGGCCTGTGACCCAGCGCGCCATCTTGATGGCATGCTCGGTGGCCTCTGCGCCGTCGCAGGTGAAGAACACGCGACCGTAGACGGGATTTTGGGTTTTGGATTTTGGATTTTGGATTTGGGATTGCGCCCTCTCGATTCCGTATTCCGCGCCCTGTGCTCCGTCTTCTGTCTTCTGTGTTCTGTCTTCTGGATTCTGATTTGCGATGGCGACGATGCGCCGGGCCAGCTCGGCGCGGGGCTGCGCGCCCCAGGCGTTGGAGATGTAGCACAGCCGGCCGGCCTGCTCCTGGATCGCGCGCACGACGGCCAGGTGCTGATGGCCCAGGTTGCAGCACTCGGCCTGGCTGCTCAGGTCGAGATAGCGCCGGCCCTGGTCGTCCCAGAACCACGCGCCGGCCCCGCCGACGATGGTTGGGCCGTTCCACTCGCTCTGTTTTGTCCATGTGTGCAGGACAAATCGCTTCTCGTCGGACATGGTGAGTAGTCAGAAGTCAGTAGCCAGTAGTCAGATGACAGAGCGCAGATGACGGATGACAGATGACAGAGCGCAGATGACAGATGGCAGATGACAGAGCACAGATGACCGGATCACCGTATTCATCGCTCCTGTGCTCTTCACCTGAACAGCCTTCCGAACCTTAAGAACCTTAAAAACCTTAAGAGCCTTGTCACCCCGTCACCCTGTCATCTCCGCTTCCCGCACGGCATCCTCGAAGATGTCAAGGGCTTCGTCGGCCAGAGGCAGGGGAATGTTCAGCGGCGGGGCGAAACGCACCACGCTTGCGCCGCAGCCCAGCAACAGCAGCCCGCGCTCGAACGCGCCGCGCAACACGGCTTCCATCAGGTCATGCGCCGGCGCGCGCGTTGTCTTGTCCGTCACCAGCTCCACGCCGATCATCAGCCCCAGTCCGCGCACATGGCCGATACTGGGATGGCGCTCCTGCATTTGGCGCAGCCGGGCCAGCATGTGCTCGCCCACCTTGCGCGCGTTGTCCATGTAGCCTGTTTCGATCAGGCGCATGGTCTCCAGCGCGGCGGCGCAGGCGAGCGGATTGCCGCCATACGTGTTGCCATGCGCGCCCGGCTTCCACGTCATCAGGTGCTCGCGCGCGATCATGGCGCCGAAGGGCATGCCCGACGCGATGCCTTTGGCGCTGCACACGATGTCCGGCTCGATGTGTGAATGCTCGACCGCCCACCATTTGCCGGTGCGACCCATCCCGCTTTGCACTTCGTCCACAATCAACACGATGCCGTGCCGGTCGCACAGCTCGCGCAGGCGGGGCAGGAAGTTGGGCGCCGGCACCACATAGCCGCCTTCGCCCAGCACCGGCTCGACCAGCACGGCCGCCACTTCATCCGCCGGCACGTCGCACTTGAACACGACCTGCTCGATGTAGTCCACGCAGGCGTCGCCATAGTCGCGCACTGCGTCGGTCTCGTCATGAGCGCTGAAATTCAGACAGGGCCGGTATGGGTCGGGGTAGGGGACTTTGACCACCCCGTTGAGCAGCGGGCCGAAGCCGCGATGCTGGACAGGCTTGCTGCCGGTCAGGCTGACCGAGCCGTAGGTGCGCCCGTGAAAGCCGCCGTAGAAGCCGATCAACCACGGTCGCCCGGTGTGATAGCGCGCCAGCTTCAGCGCCGCTTCGACCGCCTCGGTGCCGGAGTTGGTCAGAAACGTCCGGCTGTTCTCGGCGAATGGCGCAATGTCGTTCAGCTTTTCCGCCACGCGCACCATGCCCTCGTGGTAGTAGTCTGAGGAAATGTGGATGAACTGCTCGGCCTGCTGCTGAATGGCGCGCACAACGTCCGGGTGCGAATGGCCGGTGGCGCACACGGCAATGCCGGCGGCGCAATCGATGTAGCGGAAACCATCGACATCCCAGACTTCGCTGCCGCGCCCGTGAGACATCACAAATGGATAGTCGCGCGGATATGAGGGTGAAATGACTTTGGTGTCGCGCGCCAACAGGGCGCGCGCCTTTGGCCCTGGCACGGGGTTCTTGTGGAGCATCCTGGCTCTTCTCCTGATTGCGCCGCCGATGTGAATTGCGTTGAATGTGGCGTCGCTTCAGGGCAAGTATAGGCCAGAGGGCGCTGGCGCGGGTTTGGTCAGGCAGATGGCATTAGCCCGCGCCGGCCTTCAATGCTTCCAGGCGCGCCAGCAGCGCGTCGCGCGCGTCTGCTGAGCGCGCCGCAAGCGTTCCATTGCGCGTCAGACCGCGCTCGTCCTCGAAGGTGACGCGCGCGCCCGGCCGCGCGCCATAAGCAGTTGCGATTGTGTCGCGCCGCGCGCTGCGCAGCCGGCTTATGATGACTGGGCAAGCGTTGCCATCTGTCGGCGTGAGCACAAGTCGCCCTGCTTGCGCGCCGCTTTCCACCCGCACGGTCATCTGGCGCACAAAGATGTTCGCGCAAGCGGCGCCCAGGCTGCCATACCATAGCCACTCCGGTCCGCCGGTCAGTGAGTTCGCCTGATTCCGCGGGCCGGCGCTCAGCGCATAGTCCGCCTTGCGAATCTGCCGCGTCGCCATGCCCGCGAGGAGGAGCGCGATCGCGCCGGCGACCCCGATGCGCGCCAGGGTGTTTTGCAGGCTGACATCGGGCGGATAGCTGATCTCGAAGTACAGGCTGGGTTGCTGGCCGGCGCCGGCCACCAACTGACCAACCACCGTGTAAGTGCCGTCCGGGTTCGGCGCGGGCAGATCCGCGTCCAGCACATACAGCTCGTAGGTCAGGCCCGGCACGCTGAAAGGGATGTATCGACCGCCCCTGAGTGTGATGGGGCCGAGCCGCATCTCAGTCTGGTAGGCGCGGTTCATGTCGAGCCGGCCGGTCAGCCGCACATATCGCCCATAGGCTGCCATGATGCTGGCCTGCGGGCCGGGGTCGTAGATGCCCTGGCGAGATTGCTCGGTATCGGGCCGGGCCAGCGAAATCAGGAAGATGCACACGACGAAAGCCGCCCCATACGCGATTCTGGCGACGCGGCCAGTGTGCAGGGTGTGCGCAAGGCCGGCTATCCGGTCAGGAACGATCGCAAGCATGGCGGATATCACTCTCTGTTACGGCGCTCGCGTATGGCGCGCCCGCCGGGGCAGGATGATAGCCGACTTTTCCGCGAGCCTGTCATGTGGATTGCCTGGCTTATGGCCCGGCCGGCTGCGCGGCGCGCAGGAGCGTGTCGAGCGTGACGATCAGCGCCTCAATGCTGAGGCTGAGCGCAAGCAGCGCAACAACCGTGATAACTGCCGACAGCAGCATGACCGGCACTGGGATCAGCCAACTCCATCGCCCCCGATACGGGATGACCTGGCTCAGCGCGATCCAGTGCGCCAGCACGCGCAGCGCCAGGATGCCGGCGCCCAGAACCAGTCCCACGCGCGGAATGAGCATGACCGGCGTCAACAGCAGCGGCGTCGAAGCGAAGGCCAGCGCGCGCATCAGCGGCGTGAAGCGCATCGGCGCGCCCAGCGCGCGACAGGCCGCCTGCGCGGTCAGCACGCTGATGACCCATCCGGCCAGGCTCGCGGCAATTGCTGCGCCGGCGTTCACATCGGGGATATTCGGTTGGGTTTGCAGCAGCGCCACGGTTGCGCCGGCGATCAACGAGGCGGCCACACCCAGCGCCAGCGCCGGCCCGGTGGCATAGGGGGCCTCGGCTACATCGCGGTACACCCGCCAGTCGAGCAGCAGCGCGTTCACAGCGCGCGTCCCCCATCGCCGCCAGTCGCGCAGGCCAATCGCCAGCGCCGTCCGCGTCCACGATTGATCCTCTTCGGCTTTCGGCAGGCTGGGTTTGAGTGGTTCGCCGGGCAATCCGCGCCGGCCATCGAGCAGCGCGAAGATGTCTGTTGCGTTCGAGGTCGGCGGCACGCGCATGTCGGCGGGATGCAGGATGAAGGCGTCCGTTTGTTGCCCGCCCAGCCCGCCGTGGCTGCCCACCAGTTCTTCAAACGCCGCCACCTGACCATCGGCATACAGCGCGCTGTTAATGATGAGATCGCCGGCGCTGGGGAACTCGGCCAGGCGCAGCAGTTGCTCGGCGCGCAGGTCGGGGTCGCCGTAGGGGATGAGCGGATCCTTGCCGGTGACGACGCCGGTGGCCAGGTTGTGCGCGCCGGATTTGCCGAACGCGATGGGCGCGCCGTCGTCGTCGAGCGCCACCACAAAGCCGATGCCGGGGTGGCTCACCAGCGCATCGACCAGCCCCGGATAGGCTGCCTGCAATTCGCTCAGGCTGGCTTTGTCGCGCTTGAAGTTGAAGTAGGCGTGGGCCATGTTGCCGCCGGCGCACACCACCACCGGCGGGCGCGTCGCCGTGGCCGGTTCTGCCTGCGCCGTGTCCGGCGAGGCGGACACCTGGCGCGCCAGCGCGCGTCCGGTGCGGTTCAGCGCCGCGTTGCGCACCTGGTCGCGCCGGCGCTTGTCAGGCCGCTGCAGATTGGCGTTGCGCAGCTCGGCGGCCAGCGCCGCTACGAAGTACTGGCCGGTGTCGCTGCCGGCCGGCGCGCTAATGCGCGCGCTGGTGCGCGCGCTGGTGCGTGCGCTGGTGCGTGCGCTGGTGCGCGCGTTCACCAGGCTTTCGATGAGCTGCGCCAGGGTCGCCCCATAGCGTTGGCGGAAGGTTGCGCCTGCGGATTGCCCGTGGTCGGACAGGATGAACAGGTCGTAGGGCCGGCCGGCCTTGCGCTCAATCACATCGCGCACGCGCCCGATGCTGCGGTCAAGCCCGCGCAGGGTGTGCAGCGCGTCGGGCGAATCCGGGCCGGCGTGGTGCGCCACTTCGTCATAGCCCACATACGTGGTGTAAATCGCCGGCGCCCCGCGAATGATGTCCAGCATCACCATGTACGTGCCCAGCTCGCGCAGAAACACGTTGGTCACTGCGCGCAGGATCGGATACCCTTTGCGAAAGCGGTTGATGCGCGGCTGCGTATTCAATACGCGCTGCCGGGCCGCTTCAAACAGCTCCACAACCAGATCCCACGCTGTCAGCAGGGCGCTGCGCGTGAAGATGTACGGGTTTAACCAGAACAGATACAGGTCTTCGTTGCGCCGGCGGCGGGTTTCTTCGTCAGTCTCGCGCAGCGCGCTCAAGGTCAGCAGGCTTTTGGCGGCGTCGCCCGACATCAGATTGGTGATGCTCGATCCGCCGCGCAGCAATCCCCGACCGCTGGCATAGCGGGCATTCAGCGCGGCGGCGTCGCTGAAGCGGTTCGACACCACCATGCGCCCGCTGGACTTTTCATACCAGCGAAACGCGGGAATGTCGTAGTTGTCGCCGTACAGGATGCCGGCCTGGGCAGAGGACGTTTGCGAGGGCAGCCCGCAGTCGAAGTGCGACAGGCGGTGCGTGCCGTCGCGCAACATCTGGCGCGCCGTGGGCATGGCGCCTGTGTCGATGGCGCGCCGCATCCGCTCGTAACTCAGGCCGTCGATCTCCAGGATGACGATCCCTCGGCCCGGCTCCACAGCGCCGGGCAGGCTCATGCGCCGGCTCAGCCATTGCGCCATGCCGTCGAAGAACGAGTAGTCGTCGTCGATGCTGGTCAGGCTGCTCAGCGCGGTGTTGGTGGCCGAGAGCGCCAGCGCGCCCAGCAGGGCCGAGCCGGCATCCCGAATCTGGAAGGTGGGCAGCAGCCAGGCCGTAATGCCCAGCGTCAGCGCGTTGACGAACAGCGTGGTCAGTCCGAATGTCAGAACGTTGAGCGGCAATGTCACCAGCAGCAGGAGCGGCCGCGCCAGCGCGTTGACCATTGCCAGCACCAGCGCAACCGACATGGCGATGACCAGGTGCGGCGTCTCCGGCGTGTCGACGACGACGATGCCCGGCACCAGGTAGTTTGCCAGCAGCAACGATACGCCCTCGATGAACCACACGGCGACGAACCGGACGACGATGTTGCGCGCCTGTCTCATGGCGATACGCGCTTGCGGATCACGATCGCGTTGTTTCTGGCGTAGTTGGCCGGGCCGGCGCTACACGGCCAGCGCCCGCGCCAGATAACGCAGCATGGCCTGGCCGGCTTCCTCTGCGCTCGCGCCGAACGTGATCACGCCATCTTCGTGTCCGCCCATGCAGAAGATGCGCCGGGCAGCCACGTCCGTCTCGGCAAACAGCCGGCTGACCGCCTCGGCCATCTCCGGCGTGCCATAGGGCACATCCTCGGGCGTGGTGGGGATGTCGAGTTGTCGGGCCTGTTGCCAGATATGCGGCGAATGGGCATGCATGACGAAACGCGCGCTGCTGTCGAGCGCGTACACGCTGCCGTGCGTCAATGATTCGGCGGAGGGCTTGATGGGGCCTTCGGCCACGATCAGGTTCAGTTCGGGCCGGCACTCGGTCACGATGGCGTAATGCCCGGCGCTGAGATGCGGCAGCCCGCCGGTCTGTGTGCCGGTGATGATGAAGCGGCGCAGCGCCGGCGGCGCGTCGAACGGCGCGATGCGCTGGCTGATGTTGCCGAAGCCGTAGCCCTCATAGCGGGCCGGGTGCTGGCCGATGAGCTGAAGCAGGAACAGAATTCTGCGCCATGCGTTGAGTTCGCGGTAATCGTTCAGATCAACCGCCTGCGTCATCGTGTGGCGCAGTTGAAACTTTAATGTGCCTTCCTGTGGGTGCAACATGGCGTTTGTCCGACGGCCGTCTTGCGCTCAACCGCCGCCTCTTCGTGTCTATTGTAGCCACTCTGCGCGCTCAGCCCGGGCGCATTCCCCGGCAGGGGCAAATCCGGCGTTTGCGCGCGCTGGTTGCGCGGGATAAATCCGCGCGCTACACGCGGCAAAGCCGGCTGTCCCTGCCGGTCAACATGTCCCCGCTGGCCCGCCATCCTTTCTTAGAATGCGCTCACCTTGCCTTCATACCAACTGGCTATGTTAAGCTCAGTCTGTATGACGCAGACATGGCGCGCAGCCTTTCACGGACAATACGCCAGCACAGACCAGACGCTGCGCAGCGCAACATGAAAACAAATAACAAGGAGCAAACAGATGCGACAGGATTTTAGTGGATTTGGGGGAGGCGGGCAGCCGGCTTCCAGCCGTGGCATGACGCTGCTCGTGACAGCCGGCGTGGCCCTGCTGCTGGTCGCCTTCGTGTTGTTGAACTCGTACACGGTCATCGAAGCCGGCACGCGCGGCGTGCTGAAAAACTTCGGCCAGATCGTCGGCGTGCTGGGCGAAGGACTGCACTTCCGCGCGCCCTTCATATCAGCCGTGACCCTCGTTGATGTGAAGACGCAGCGTTACGAGTCGAACGCCACCGCCGCCTCGCGCGACCTGCAGATTGTGTCCACGCAGGTGGTGTTGAACTATCGCCCCGATCCCGCTCTTGTGGATAACCTGGTGCGCGAGATCGGCCCGGAGTACGAGCGCCGCGTGGTCGATCCGGCGGTGCAAGAGGCGCTCAAAGCGGCGACCGCCCAGTTCACCGCCGAGGAGCTGATCACCAAGCGTCCCCAGGTGTCTGCGGCGATTCGGGACGTGCTGGAGTCTCGCCTCTCGGTGCGCGGCATTGTGGTTGAAAGCGTCGCCATCACCGATTTCAACTTCAGCGAGGAGTTCAGGCGCGCCATCGAGGCCAAGCAGGTGGCCGAGCAGGACGCCCTGCGCGCCCAGAATGAATTGCGCCGCGCGCAGATCGAGGCCCAGCAGCAGGTGGCGCGCGCCGAGGCCGAAGCCACGGCGCGGCTGGAAGTGGCCCGCGCCGAAGCCGAGGCGCTGCGGCTGCAACGCGAAGTGATTTCGCCGGCCCTGCTGCAACTGCGCTTCATCGAGCGTTGGGACGGCATTCTGCCGCGCTTCATGGGCGGCGGCAACGACGGCGGCGTCTTCCCCATGTTCATGATTCCGGCGGAGGAACTCTCCGCGCCGGCTGCAACGACGCCCCGGCCGACCCCGACACCCGCGCCATAGCGATCTGACCGTTGCGCACGAGTTATACAGCACGCTCAAGCCCCGCGCGTATGCACGGGGCTTTTTGTTGTTTTATGCCTCGGCTTATTGTTGCGGCGTTTCACTGTGGCGATGACGCGTTGAGCAGGCGCCAACTCACAAGAGCGTTTCCGAAGAGTCTGGTTGTTGCTCATCGTCGCTGTGTTCGCGCACTCTTCCGGTGGCTGTGGGTCGCCGGACATCCACAGTCGCCGAGCGCGCAGGCCGCTCGAGATGGAGCGAGATGTGGGCCTCGGATTCGATCTTGTTCCTCAAACCTTTCAAAAAGCTGTTGACTGACGGGATATTTGGGTTGTTTCGAAATGACGCAAACAACTGATCCATGGATGCTGAGATGTGTCTGGTAGCCACAAGTTCATGCCTGCTGCTGCCGCCGGTGGTTCGCAGATCATACAGGGAAAACACGGTCGAGTGCCGCGTGTCCATTCCCAGTGTCTGGAGGTTGTATCGCGTCTCGAAGTATCGATAGACTGGTTCTTGCACCACCCAGTAGATTTTTCTGCCCCAGTTCTCCAGAATCACTCCCTTGTTGAGAATCTGCGTAAATGTGCGTTTCCAGATATCGTACAGGTTCAGCCCAAATGCGTAGGATTCGTATGCGAAGCGCTTGCCTGCCATGAAGTCCTGTAGTCCCTGCACCAGTTGACCCGTGCCGGTCGTTTGCCCGGTCTGGAACTCAATGACGGCAAAATCCTCAATCTCAGTCGATAGCGGTCTGTGCTTGACCATGACAAAATCAAAGCTGCCAATGTCTTCCAGCCGCACCTCCGGGAAGACAAGAATATCGCTCGTGGTCTGAAAGTGGCGCAGAGCAATGTCCGAGAAGACGATATGCCTGTCCAGAAATCGCCGTGGGCACAGGGCGATCTCCTCTCCGTTGACGTGCGCGGCGCACACGCCGAACGGGTAATCTATCAGGCGGCTTTGCTTATAGCATGGCTTGTCGACAAATGGGCACCAGTGTTTTGCCCTGATGCGAGTGGCTTCTTCATCATGATTCGTATGCGCAAAACCGAATATCTCGGACGGATACTTTGCCATTGTCAGTTTCCCAGGGCAGCGCGCCAGATGGTGTGAATCTCGATATCGGTCAGCGGGCTTTCCAGGCATTGGCCCAGAATGCGCGCGCAATCGCGGCAAAACTGGTAGCTGTCTGCTGTGCTGACAACCCCACCGGCCTCATACGCTACGGCGCGATTCGCTGAATTCCACGGCCGGAGCACGAGAATGGCATCGTGTTTGAGCGCGTTGAGTTGCCGAATATGCACCGACACGGGATTCTCGGCGTGGACGGTGTAGTGGTTGACCAGCGCAAAACCGGCGTCTCGCAGCGACAGAGTCAGTTGCGCCCATGCCTCCGCGCGCCAGTGATGGAAAGTGAAGATCAGCCGGCCATGCGGCCGGCGCAGCACGCGGTTGCACTCCCTGAAGATCGCGGCCATGACGCTTCGATACTTCTCTCCGCCTGCTTCCGTTTCTGCGACTGCCGACATGCCGTGCTCAAAATCCCAGTCTGCATGATCGGGCAGAAACCAGCGCAGCCAGACGCGAAAGAAGTGGGACAGGTCGCTGTATTGCACGCTGTCGAAGTAGGGCGGGTCGGTGACTACGAAGTCCACCGAAGCGTCAGGCAGCGGCATCCGGGATGAATCTCGCTGTTCGACCATGTATCGTCTGGTGTGTCCCGCGAAATCCGCGATGGTTGAGCAGGCTGTGCCGGCGTCAGTCTCTCCCCGGATGGATACTTTGCGCCAGCCACCTGCCCAGGGTTGTCGCTCGATGGGTTCGGCGGCCCATTTCCCGGCGTCCCTGACGCGATCCTCGAACAGCCGGCGCAGCGTGCCCGAAGCGGTCTGTGAAAACACCGGGTTGTTTTCCAGCGCCGTGTGCGGGAATGAATAGGCGTGATGCGAAAACACGTGACGAATCGCCCCGGCTCGACGTTTGTCTGCGCCCTTGTAGCCGCACAGGATGGAGTTGAACTCGAGCGATGTGGAGACCAGCGCAGACAACCATTCTCGATGGCTTGCTTCAACTTCCTCAAGCAGTGACTTTGCGCTGCTGATGTAGAGAAGCTGTCTTGCCGTGAAAAGGTCGCGGTAAGAATCGATCCGCTTATTCAGCAGATCCCCGGACTTGGGGCCGCCGACGACGCGCAGCGCGCTTCGATCGGGCAGGGCAATCTGCTCCAGCGCGGTCTTTGCGCGCTGATCCAGGGTCAGATCATCGGCATCGACGGCCTTGAAAAAACTGCCGTGCGTTGGGCATGTTCCGCACACGATCAGCGGCGTGTAGCGCGCGGCGAAGGGCAGGTCAATGTTGTTTCCAAAAGCCCTGCCGCACGCGCGGCAATGCGCGTCGCTCTTTGGCAATATCTCCCACTGGCGCTGACCTCTCGTAACCCTCAAACCCGGATAGTAGTCTTCGATCTGCTTGCGCGCTCCGTCGGTCTCCTCCCTCAGCACGAGTGAGTCAACAATCAGCGCCTCGCGGCAGCCGCATGACTTCCTTGCCGCCCACAGGGTGAACTGTATCTCTGACGCTTTCCCACAATCCGGGCAGCGCGTCAGAAAATAAGGCCGCAGCGTTTCTTCCAGCCGGCCCAGAAAGCGCTGGAACACCATCTCTTTCTCTCGCGCTGGAATGCGGGCCAGCGAGGCGCGCGCTTGCAGCACCGGGATTGGATCAAGATCGTAGCCGATCACGTTTGCACCGAGCCGAATCGCTTCGTGGAGCGTTGTGCCCCCGCCCATCATTGGGTCAAGAATGGTTACACCTTCAAGGCCGCCGGGGGTGTAGTAGTCTCGAAGCTCAGCGTTCTCAACCAGATGCTTCAGGATGTAGCGGAAAGTGACGCCTGATCTCCTGGCCCACCACTTGTGCAGATAGGTGTTTGGGCGGAAGAGATGCTTGTTGTACGACTCCAGCTTCGCCAGCGTGTTGACTTGTTCCTCTGGGAACGAGGTGTCGATGGGGACACAGGCGAAGGAAGGCTGCGGTCTGCGCTGCTGTTCGACAAACGGCATCGCAATCTGAAACGGCGCTTTCACGCGGTGATTATAGGCTCAGATGCTGGACTTCTCCGAGAAGTTCAGCATCTGAGCGTCTGCTGACACAGACTCCAGGGCGAGATGCACGCCTCGAAAAGGGCGAAGGGCACGTCTGCCAACGACGGATAGGCCGGCGTGTGATCGAGTTGCGCGTGCGTCGTCAGCAGGCCGATGCAGGCCATCCCGGCCCGTCGCGCGGCCTCGATGCCGGCCGGCGCGTCTTCCACCACTACGCAGCGCGCCGGCGCCACGCCCAACCGCTGCGCCGCCGTCAGAAAAGGCGCCGGGTCCGGCTTGCCGCGCGCGACATCCTCAGCCGTAACCACCGCGTCGAAGTAATCGCGCAGCGGCAGCGCGCCCAGAATGACGGCCACGTTTTCCGCCGGCGCCGATGAGGCCACCGCCTGCCGCCAGCCGGCCTGTTGCAGTCGCGCCAGACACTCCACCACGCCCGGCAGCAACAGCCGCGCGCTGTTCGCGCGCACCAGGTCGCGGTAGCGCGCCTCCTTGACCCCGGCCAGAAAATCGATTTCCGTCTGGTCGATGTCTGCCCCCAGCACGTCGCGCAACATCTCCGGGTTGCGCCAGCCGAAGGTGCGCTGAAACATTCTGTAGGTGAATTCGATGCGGCGCTCGCGCGCGAAGATTTCGCGCCAGGCTTGAAAATGAAATGGGCCGGAGTCGATCAGCACGCCATCCATGTCCCAGATGACGGCCCGGGCCGGCGAGATGATGCTTTCAGCCATGCGATGCATTCTGCTCCTGATCTGCTTCCGCTGCCCGGCGCCCTTTCTCCAGCCCGCGAAACTGCGTCTCGTACAGCCGGGCGTACAGACCGCCGGCGCTGACCAGCGCGTAGTGATTGCCCTGCTCGACTACTTTGCCATTCTCGAGCACCAGAATCTTGTCTGCCGCCAGAACCGTGGACAGGCGATGCGCGATGACGATGCTGGTGCGCCCGACGAACAGCTTGTCCAGCGCCTGCTGGATCAGCGCCTCGCTCTCCGAATCGAGCGACGAGGTCGCCTCGTCCAGCACCAGCACGCTGGGGTTCTTGAGAATGACGCGCGCCAGCGCGATGCGTTGTTTCTCGCCGCCCGACAGCCGGTAGCCGCGCTCGCCCACCACCGTGTCGTAGCCCTGCGGCAGCGCGGCGATCGCGTGGTGAATGTTGGCTGCCCGGCAGGCTTCAATCAAATCGGCCTCGCTCGCGTCGGGTTTGGCGTACAGCAGGTTGGCGCGCACCGTGTCGTGGAACACATATGTTTCCTGCGTCACCAGGCCGATGTGCTCGGCCAGTGTGGCCTGACTCAGCGCGCGCAAGTCGTGGCCGTCGAGCAGGATGCAGCCCTGCTGCGGCTCATACAGGCGCGGCAGCAGATACGAGATGGTGGTCTTGCCGGCCCCGCTCGGCCCGACCAGCGCCACAAGCTGGCCCGGCGTGACCTCGAACGACACATCCTCCAGCGCCCAGCGCCGGCCCGGTTGCGCGACAAGCAGCGCTTCCGCCCCGGTGTTGCGCAACAGCGCGCCCATCGCAGAGGGATGGCCGGCGCCATTGAGGCCGGCCACGCCCGCGCCGACCGCTTCGCCCTCCAGATACGAGAACGACACATGCTCGAACGTCACCCTGCCGCGCACGCGCTCCAGGTGGATGGCGTTCGGCGCGTCCTGAATCTCCACCGGCAGATCGAGATACTCGAAGACGCGCTCGAAGCTGACCAGCGACTGGGCCAGCTCGACCTGAATGTTCGACAGGCCCACCAGCGGCTGATACAGCCGCGCCAGGTAGCTGATGAAAGCGACGATCGTGCCGACGCTCAGCGCGCCGGTGATGACCAGATAGCCGCCGGCCCAGAACAACACCGCGCTGCCGACCGAGCTGACCAGCCCGATGGCGACGAAGAACCAGCGCCCGACGATCGCTCGCTTCACGCCGATGTCGCGCACGCCGGCCGCGTTGCGCTTGAACTGCTCGCGCTCGCGCTCCTGCCGGCCAAACACCTTCACCAGCAGCGCGCCCGACACGTTCAGCGTTTCGTTCAACTGCCCGTTCATCCGGCTGTTGAGTTCCATCCCCTCCCGCGAGATATCGCGCAAAATCCGGGCAGCCCGCCGCGCCGGCAGATACAGCCCCGGCAGCACCAGCAGCGCCGCCAGCGTCAAGCGCCACTCGATGCTGAGCATGACCACCAGCGTGGACGCGAGTGTGAGGACGTTGGTGACGACCGACACCAGCGTGCCCGTCACCGCATTTTGCGCGCCCACCACGTCGTTGGTGAAGCGCGACATCAGCTCGCCGGTTTTTGAGCGGGTGAAGAAGCGCAGCGACATGCGCTGCAAGTGGTCGAACATCTGGCAGCGCAGGTCGTAGATGATGCCTTCGCCGGCTCTGGCGCTCAACCAGCGTTGCAGCGTGCCGATCAGCGCGCTGAGCAGCGGCACGACGATCATGCCGACTGCCAGCAGGCTCAGCCGGCCCACATCGCGGTCGGGCAGGGCGTGGTCGATCAGATCGCGCGCGAACAGCGGCGGGGCCAGTTCGATCACGGATGTCACCAGAATCACCAGCGTCATCACGGCGATCATGCCGGCATACGGGCGCGCGTAGCCCAGCACCCGGCGCGCGGTTTGCCGGTCGATCTTCGGCGCGCCGGCCGGTCGCTCCTGCATCATGCCCCACCACGGGCCGCCGTGCATCATCATCCTCTGACCTCCCGGGTGTCTCAGCGCCTGGCGCCCTTCAGCAGCTTCTTCAACTCGTACAACGTCGTCAGCGCTTCGAGCGGGCTCATGCCGTCCGGGTCCACCTCGCGCAGCCGCGCGATGGCCGGCGGCTCGGTGATGAACATGGGCAACTGCTCCACCGGCTTGAAGTCGTTCGGTTGGCTTTGCAACGCGCCATCCTGCAACTGCCGCAGGATGTCCTGGGCGCGATGCACTACCGCCGGCGGCAGGCCGGCCAGTTGCGCCACATGAATGCCATACGAGCGGTCGGCGCCGCCGGGAATTACCTTGTGCAAAAAGACGACCTGTCCCCCTTCTTCGCTTACGGCCACGTTGTAGTTGCGCACATGCGGCAGCTTCTCCGCCAGTTGGATCAACTCGTGGTAATGCGTGGCGAACAGGGTGATCGCCCGTCGGTCGGGATGGTTGTGCAGAAACTCGATCACGCTCCAGGCGATGGCCAGCCCGTCGTAGGTGCTGGTGCCGCGCCCGATCTCGTCCAGGATGACCAGGCTGCGCGGCGTGCAGTGATGCAGGATGTTGGCCGTCTCCACCATCTCGACCATGAAGGTGCTCTGGCCGGCGGTCAGTTCATCCTGCGCGCCGATGCGCGTGAAGATGCGATCAACGACGCACAGGTCGGCGGACTGCGCCGGCACATAGCTGCCGATCTGCGCCAGCAGCGCGATCAGCGCCACCTGGCGCATGTAGCTCGACTTGCCGCTCATGTTCGGGCCGGTGATGATGAGGATGCGCGCGTCGGGGTCGATGCGCGTGTCGTTGGGCGTGTAGGGCGTCTCCCTGAGCAACTGCTCGATCACCGGATGGCGGCCACCGACGATCTCCATGCGCCCCTCGTCGTTGAAGGCCGGTCGGCAGTAGGCGTTGCGCGCGGCGACTTCGGCCAGTGCAGCCGCAACGTCCAGCCGCGCCACCGCCCGCGCCGCCGTCATCAGCGCGGTGGCGTGCCGGCCGGCAATGGCCGCGTTGATCTCCTTCAACAACCGGGCCTCGATTTCCGCGATGCGCTCGTCGGCGTTCAACACCAGCGCCTCGCGCTCTTTCAGTTCCGGCGTGATGTACCGCTCGGCATTGGTCAGCGTCTGTTTGCGGATGTAATCGGCGGGAATGGCCGAGGTATTGGCATGCGTGACCTCGATGTAATAGCCGAACACCTTGTTGAAGCCGACCTTGAGCGACTTGATGCCGGTGCGCTCGCGTTCGACGCGCTCCAGCCCGGCGATCCACGTTTTGGCGTCGCGCGCCGAGGCATGCACGCCGTCCAGCTCGGCGCAGTAGCCGGGCCGGATGAAACCGTCGTCGTCCGGCTCGTCTTTAATCGCCGCCGCGATGATGTCGATCACCTGCGCGAGTGGCGCCACAGGTAAGGATTCGTCAACGGCCAGATCGTTCACGGCCAGCGCCTGCCGTGTGGCTGCTTTCAGGCTCAGCAGGTCTTTGGGCGTGGCGACGCCTGTGATGACGCGGCTGGTCAGGCGCTCCAGATCGGGCATGTGCTTCAGCGCGTCGCGCGTTTGGGCGCGCAGCAGGGCGTCGGCGTAGAGCCGGTCGATGCGTTGCAGGCGCGCTTCGATGCCGGCGCGGTCGAGCAGGGGTTGCGCCACCCACGCGCGCAGCAGTCGGGCGCCCATCGGCGTGAGGGTGTGATCCAGCACGCCGAGCAGCGAGCCTTGCTTGTTGCGCGAGCGCAGTCCTTCGGTCAGTTCGAGGTTGCGCCGCGTGACGGCGTCCAGTCCCATGAAGCCGGCGGTGCTGTAGGCGCGCAACTCGGTCAGTTGCGCCAGCGCCGCCGGCTGGGTGTCGCGCAGATAGGCGATGATGGCCCCGGCGGCGCGCAGGGCCAGCGGCCGGTCTTCGATGCCGAAGCCGGCCAGTGTGTGAACCTTAAAATGATCGAGCAGCGTCTGGCGGGCGTTGCCGTGCTCGAAGCGGTAAGCGGGGAAAGCGGTCAGGTGCGCGCGCATTGTCGCTGCGCCGTTGAGGGGCAGGGCCGGCGGCCGGTTGCGCTCGCTTTCCGGCACAAGCACCTCGCGCGGTTGCAGGCGGGCCAGCTCGCGCTCCAATTCGATCGCGCCGTCGAGTTGCGCGGCGGCAAACTCGCCGGTGGTGATGTCGCACCAGGCCAGGCCGGCGGCAGATGAAGGCGCGTCCTCCGCCGTTCGCCCCTCATCTTCCGATATGATGACCGCCGCCAGATAGTTGGGCGCTTCGGCTTGCAACATGGCCGGCTCGATCACTGTGCCGGGGGTGATGACGCGGCGCACTTCGCGCGGCACCAGTCCGTTGACCGCTTCGTTGCCGATCTGTTCGGCGATGGCGACGCGATACCCACGCTCGATCAGCCGGGCGATGTAGGACTCGGCGGCGTGATGGGGCACGCCGGCCATCGGCACGCGCGCGTCCCTGCCCACCGGCCGCGAAG
This sequence comes from uncultured Anaerolineae bacterium, assembly GCA_937927775.1. Lineage (GTDB taxonomy): Bacteria > Chloroflexota > Anaerolineae > J036 > Brachytrichaceae > Roseilinea. The sequence goes on from CALBEF010000039.1 coordinate 18,691, forward strand.
TCAACACCACATCCAGCTCACGGGCCACCAGTTCGGCGTCGCTGTCGAAGGTTTCGTAGAAGTCGCCCAGCCGGAAGAACAGGATGCAGTCGGCGTGCTTGCGCTTTAGCTCCAGATACTGCCGGCGGATGGGCGTGGCGTCCGTTGTGCTCATGGGTGTGCGCCGTATGTTACCGCAACAGGGGCGAACAACTGTCATTCCCGCGCACCCCCTGCCGGCCTGGAGGGATGGAAACCCGTCATTTCCGCGCAAGCGGGCATGACGGTGCGGGGCAGGGGCGAACGGCTTGTTCGCCCCTTGGCGAATAGCCGTTCGCCCCTACTTGAGAATGTAATACGTGCCTTTCTTGTCGCCGACGCGCAGAATGACGCCGGCCTCGACCAGCTCCACAAAATCGCGCCGCAACGACTCTGCGCTGATGTCCGGGCACAACTCCTGATACTCGCGGTTGGTGATGCGCCCGTGCGCGCGCAGGTAGTCGAGCATTTTCTGCGCGCGTTGCTGCTGCGCGGTTTGCGGCAGCGCGCCGGCTGTGTCCCCCTCGGCGTGCTGCCCTGGCGCAGTCTTCGCCAGCAGGGTGACTGAAAACCCGCCGTCTGTTTCCTCGAACTGCGGCGGCTCGTGGCCGCTCTCTTTCATCGCGCGCACCATGCGATCGATGCCGTAGCCCAGCCGCTCGATGAAGCCCATGTCGGCCAGCGCCTGCACAATCGCCTCGTTGCGCGAGTATCGCTCGCGCAGCAGGTTTTTTAGGGTGACGTGACCGGGCAACTTGCCGGGGCTGCGCACTTCCACGCGGTCGCTGAAGATGAGCAGGTGAATCTGGTTGCCGATCAGCCGGTAGTCGCGGTGCGCGATGGCGTTGACGATGGCCTCGCGCAGCACGCCGGGCGGGTAGGGGGGATCGTCGCTGCGCCGCCAGTTGCCCACGCGCGCGCGCCGGCTGAGATTTTCGGAGATGAACAACTCGGCGCGCCGAATTTGATCGGGCAATGTGCCGCCGATGGTCTGGCGGATAAACACATCATCCATGCTGGCGCCGTTGAAGCGCACGGCCATTACTTCGGCGCCGCGCACCCAGCGCTGCGGCTGCCGGCCAAACAGCAACAGGCCGGCGTAGGTGGGCCGCACGCGCCGGCCTGCCATCACGATGCACCCGCGCCGCAGCAACACGTCTTCCACTGTCGGCTCGTTCAGACTGTGCGCGCCGGCGGCGTAGCTTTCGGCGCGCGCCCAGTCCAGGTCGTCTTTGCTGCTGCCGGCGGGCGATCTGGCTTCCCACTCGCGCGCATCGTCGCTGCGGGCGAGGATCAGTTCGCGCAGCGCGCGGCCCGGCAGGGCGACGATGCGCGCGCCGTTGCGGGTGACATAGCGGCCATCCAGGCTGTACACGTGCGGCAGGCCGTCCGGCACTTCGACGATCAACGCCTGCGGTGATGTGTCCGGCTCGGCGGGAAGCAAATAGGGTAGCGGCACGATCAGCGGCGGCTCGGTCATCAGCAGGGCTTGCATGGCGCGGTCGCGCAGCTCGGCCGGGTCAGGGGAAGTTGTCCGCCGGCTGTTGCCCGCTTCCAGATCGACGATCAGCACGCCGCCTTTGGCGTTGGCCAGTGCGGCCAGGCCGCGCGCAATGCGTTCGGGTGTGGCGACGCCGGGGCTGATGATGTCGATGCGCGCGCCGGCGCCGGCGTTCAGCAGTTTCTTCAGATCAGCGAGTGTGATCATGGCTTGTCTGACCGGCAGCGATAGCGCGCGTCACTATCTTTCCACGACCGTGAAAGTTGCAATCTCCTGATTGCCATTTGAGAGCGTCAGCCGGTCGCCGGGTTTCCAGGCCGGCTCGCTGCGGTCCCAGAACAAGTCGGTGGGCACATCGGCCCCTGTGGTGGTGTGCAGGTTGATGAAGCTGTCCTTCAGCAGGGTCACGTTGCCGAACGTGTACGCCATGCCGCTCGACGAGGCCAGCACCCAGCCGGTCAGGTCCACGCTGTCGCCTTCGTTCACCAGCACCACGACCTCGCGGGATAACTGGCCGGGAAACAGGACGGTGCTGATGCGCACCCGGGCGGTCGCCGCCGACGCGGTGGTTGCAGGAGTGGGCGTGGGCGCGCTGTCGGTTGCGCTGGCGGATAGTGTGGCCGGCTCGCCGGGTGTGGCAGAAGCAGCCGGCGTTTCAACGAGTGTGGTGGGCGCTGGTTGCTGTGTCGGTTCGACCGGCGCGGCAACGGCCAGGCCGGCTGATGGAGGGGCGCCGGGGTTCATCAACGCGCGCGCGACGAACAGTGTCGTGATTGCCGACACGACGATGTTCACCACAATGAACAACAACCATTGTCTGGGTGTGGGTGTGGATGACACGGCCACGTGAATATATCATGGCCAGGTGGACTGGATGCGCCCGTCGCTCATGCTGACTTCGCGCAGCGTGTTGTTGATATTGAGCCAGGCGACGCCCTGCGCAAAGGCCAGGCCGTTCAGGTCGGCGCGCTCGACGGGGAGTGATAGCTGCCCGGCGCTGACGCCGGTGCGCGGGTCGAGCGTGTCGAACAACGCGCGCCCATCCTCCCATTGCGTCTGCGCGAGAAACAACCGGTCCTCGTAAAGCGCCAGCGCCCAGTCGTCGAAAGCGTGGCGTGTCTTCAGGCCGGTCTGCCACATGCGCGCGCCGGTGTCGGGGTTCAATCCCCACAGCGCTGTCTTCGAGCGGTCGAAGGCGGGCTGCGCCGAGATCACCAGAATGTCGTCGCTGACAAGCGCGGCGCGAATCTCGTGACGCTCCTGCTCGAAGATGCGGGCGGCCTGGCCGGTTTGCGCGTCAATGCGGATAACAGCCGCGTTGTTGGAACCCTGAATCACGAACAACGCGCGGTTGGATGCCAGGCAGGGCGGGTTGCTGATGAAGGGCAGCAGCGCAGTCTGGCCCCGGCTGGCTTCCTCGTACAGCCAGACCTGCTCGCCGCTGCGCGTGTCGAACTTCCACACCGCTGCCGCGCTTGCGCCGCCGACGACGTACAGGAAGTGTCCATCGGGGGACAGGACATACGCATCGCTGACCCTGGCTGCGACGGGCGATCCGCGCTCGCGCTCGAAGCGCGGTGTGATTTGAAGGATGATCTCGCCGCTGCGCGCGTCGAACACTTCAAGGCGCGCGGCGTTGCTCGCGCTGTCGATGCTGTCCACCACGGCCGGATTGCCCGCGATAGTAAGCACGCCGCCGTCGGTGGCATTCAGGCGTTTCGTCCACAGCGCGCGGCCGCTTGCCGCATCCAATGCCATCAGTGTGCCGTCCTTCAGCCGGGCGACTACCTGTTCGCCGAACACCTGCAGGCAGGCGCCCTGCTCGCACCGGTATGCCGGGTTCAATCCATACGCCAGCGCGATTTCCCACGCTGTTGAGCCGTCGCTGCGGTTGAGGGCTGTCAGGGTGTCGTCGTGCGCGATATAGGCGCGCTCGGTGTCGGCAGCCAGGCTGATCTCGGTGAACGATGCGTCGAACATGGGGCTGCGCCAGTTCTCTCTGCGCGCCGCCGGCTCGTAGCTCACGGCGAAGGTCTGGCGTTCGGCGAGGCTCAGGTACAGAATCTGCTGCGGGCCGTCGTCCTTGCGGGGCATGAGGTAGGGCGAGCCGAAGACGCGCGCGGGCGGTGTCAGGGCCGGCAGACCCGGCAGCAGGGGCGCGTTGTGCTGAACGCCCAGCCATGCGCCCAACATGCCCGATTCCCACACTGGAATCAGCACGGCGACAGCGACGATGCCGAGCATCAACAGCGTGAACAGGCATCCCGGCAGTTTGTTCTGCGCCGGCGGTTTGACGACGACTACCTGCTTTGAGGGTGAGGCCGGCTTTGCGCGCGTGGCCTGTGCGCGGGCCGGCAGCGCCAGCGATGAGCCGCAATGCTCACAGCGGATGTGCGTCTGGTCGGGGGCGAGGCCGGTCAGGTTGAGCGGCGCGCCGCAGTTGGGGCACGAGTCCGAGCGCAACGCGCCGGCGCGGGATGGGGATGGTTTCATGAAATGTGAGGCCGGATTTGCTCCGCAAACGCTTGAAAGTCGTCCAGCCGGTCAAGCAGCGCATACAGGCGGTCAGCATCGACCGAGATGTACTCATGCACCAGAACGTTGCGCAACCCCACCATGCGTGTCACAACCTGCGCAAGATTATCGTCCAGCAAGCCGGCCCGGCGTAACAGTTCCACGCATTCCGCGTATGTCGCTGGCGCGCCAAGACCTTTCTCGCTGGCCAGGTGGCAGCTGATATCGATGATGGCCTGAGTTGCTTCCAGAAGGCCGTAACGCAGGGCCCATTCGAGATGAGGTTCTCGGCGTGTATCCTCTCGCAAGTATGACTGGCGAAAACGACGAAGTTCACGGACGGTTGCCTCCAGGCGCGCCAATCGCTCCTGCATGTCAATCCAGCCTCCCAAACCGGCCGGCTTTCAATCGCGCGTCGAGCGCGCGCGCAACCATGTCGCGCAGAAAAGCCGTGTCCAGATAGCGCAGCATGGCCTGCGTCCTGAAGTCCACAAAGGCCCTGCGCTCCCGGCAGAACAGCATGACGCCTTCGCTGACAGCGCGCCAGGCCAGCGCGGGATTCTGTCTGAGCGCAGTGTTTAACTCCAGCACATCCACATCCCGGCCCACCGCGCGCTCCAGCGTCGCAGTCAGCTCCCCGATTTCCAGCAAAGACAGCGGGCGCGCCACATGGATGGCAATATCGACATCACTCCAGGGGCGCGGCGTCCGGCGAGCATACGAGCCGAACAGAACAGCAAACTGGATGTCCTCCCGGCGCGCCAGCACTTCGACGGCGCGCTCGGCGCCAGGAAGGGGGATTCCCTCCGACATCGAGTTGTTCTCGTTTCCTGATCGCTCGCTTTGCACAAACATGAGCATATCAGACCTTGCTGAGAGCATCAACGGTGTGAAGTTCGATCCGATCAGATGATCCGCGCGCTGCGCGGGGTAAAATCCGGCGATGCAAACCCGCTGGCACTCGCTCGTCAAGCTGCTGATCGTCATCGCCACGCCGATTGTGGTGGCGCTGATCCCTATCCGGCTCGCCATGCAACCATGGACGGTGCCATTTCTGTACAGCCTGCCCAACTTCCCGCCCGAAGTGTATGGCATGAGCGACGACGAGCGGCTGCGCCTCGGCCTGATCGGCATGGACAGCGTGATCGGCCCGCGCGGGGTGGAAGTGCTGCGTGAAGCGCGCTTGAGCGACGGCTCGCCGGCCTTCAACGAACGCGAAATCCGCCACATGCAGGATGTGCGCGATCTGATCGGCTGGTTGTTCCCTCTGCACACAGTCATCTCGGCGCTGGCCGGCATTGCCGTCGTCGCCCTGGCCGCGCGCCGGGCCACCCGGCGTATGGTCGGCGGCGCGCTGATCGCCGGCGTTGTCGCCACGGCGGTCAGCGTCGTCGGCCTGGGTGTCTTCGCCGTGGTTGGCTGGGACATTTTCTTCACCGCGTTCCACCGCATTTTCTTCGAGGGCGACACGTGGCTGTTCCTGGCTACCGACACGCTGATCCGGCTGTATCCAGAGATGTTCTGGTTCACCATCACGCTGATGATCGGGGGCGCGATTCTGCTGGAGTGCATTGCCCTGGCGGTGATCGGCGCGATGCTGCGGGCCGGCACCCGGCGCGTGTAGCAGGAGGCTTCGCAGGCAGGGCAAAAGAAGAGAGGAGAAAGTACCCCCACGCAGACTCGAACTGCGATCTTCGGCTCCGGAGGCCGGCGCTCTATCCCTTGAGCTATGGGGGCTGATCAGCCATGCCAGACCTCGCCGGTCTGGACAACGGCAAACATTTTAACACGCCTGGCTCAGAGTATAATCGCGCGGTCTGCGGCCAGGCCGCAATGATTCAACACTATGCAGGGTTGACAACGCAACAAACCATGTCACTTGTAGTCTTGAAGTTCGGCGGCACCTCTGTGCGAGACGCGCAGGCCATGCATCAGGTTGCGCGCATCGCGCGCAGCGCATTGTCCCAGTGGGAGCGGGTCGTTGTCGTTACCTCAGCCATGGGCAAAGCCCCGAACGACACCATCAAGGTCACTGACGCGCTGATCACCGCCGCCCGAACGGCAGCCGACGGCGACAGCGAAACCTTTCATCGCGTCCGGCGCGAACTCGCCGACAAGCACCAGGCAGCCATCGACGGCGTGATCGCCAACGCAGACGAGCGACAGCGCATCGGCGATGAGGTCGAGCAGTTGCTCAGCGGATTCGAGATGCTGTGCGCCAGCGTGCGCGTGCTGGGCGAGATCACGCCGCGCGCCCTCGACGCGATCAGCGGCCTGGGCGAGCGCATGGCGGCGCGCATTCTGGCCGGCGCGCTGCGCAACAACGGCATTCCCGCCGAAGCCGTCGACGCGACCGAAATCATTATCACCAACGACAACTACCTGTCCGCCGCCCCGCTCATGGAAGCCACGGGCGAGAAAACGCGCGCCCGACTGCTGCCGCTGTTGGAAGCCGGCATTGTGCCGGTCGTCACCGGCTTCATCGGCGCGACACCCGCCGGCGTGCCCACCACCCTGGGGCGCGGCGGCAGCGACTTCAGCGCCAGCATCATCGGCGCAGTGCTCGACGCGAACGAAGTTCACAATTACACCGATGTGGACGGCGTCATGACCGCCGACCCGCGCATCGTGCCGAACGCGCGCACCATTGAGGCGTTGACCGGCCAGGAGATGTCCGAGCTGGCCTTCTTCGGCGCGCAGGTGTTGCACCCGATGACCATCGCCCCGCTGATCGAGAAGGGCATTCCGCTGCGGGTCAAGAACACCTTCAACCCGTCGCATCCCGGCACGCTGATCCAGCACGAACTGGCCCGCACCGGCAGCGCCATCAAAGCCGTGACGGTGATCGATCAGGTTGCCATGGTCACTGTGGCGGGCCGGGGGATGAAGGGCGTTCCCGGCATCGCCGGCCGCACCTTCATGGCCGTCGCGCGCACCAGCACCAGCGTGCTGATGATCTCGCAGGCATCCGCCGAGCAAAACATCTGCTTCGTGGTGCCGCGCAACGCCGCCGTCAAGGTTGTCCACGAACTCGAGCACGAGTTTGCCCGCGAGTTGTCTCATCAGGAAATTGACCACATCAGCGTGATGGACGAAGCGTCCATCGTGACCGCCGTGGGCATGGGCATTTCCGACACGCCCGGCGTGAGCGGCAGGGTGTGCAGCGCCCTCGGCGCGCATGGCATCAACATCCACGCCATCGCGCAAGGCTCATCGGAGTGCGGCATCAGCCTCATCGTGGGGGCAAAGGACAGCCGCGAGGCTGTGCGCGCCATTCACGCGCTGACCGGCGCGTGATCAATCCGAAAAACGCGAAGGCCGCTCCGGTCTTTGCAGTTCACACATACACATTGCGTTGTTTTACACAGCACAAAGGAGCACATCACATGTCTGTCGTATCTGTTGGATCGATCGTTCCGGATTTCGAAATGGACACCTATGACCCGACCACCGGGGGCTTCGGCAAGTTCTCGCTGGCCGCCAACAAGGCTGCCCGGCGCTGGACGGTTGTGGTGTTCTATCCCGCCGATTTCACGTTCGTGTGCCCGACTGAACTGGCCGACCTGGGCGACCGCTATGAGGACTTGAAGAAGGCCGGCGCCGAAGTGGTCTCCGTTTCGACCGACACCAGGTTCACCCACCTGGCGTGGCAGCGCGACGAGCGTTTGCTGAGCAATGTCAAATATCCGATGGGCGCCGACCCGACCGGCGAGATCTCGCGCCTGTTCGGCGTCTACAACCCTGCAAGCGGCCTGGCCCGGCGCGGCACGTTCATCATCACGCCCGATGGCGAACTGGCAGCCGCTGAGATCAGCTATGGCGATGTGGGCCGCAATGCCGACGAGCTGTTGCGCAAGCTGCAAGCCTGCATTTACGTGTACGAAAATCCCGGCCAGGCCTGCCCCGCCAAATGGGAGCCGGGCGCGAAGACCCTGACCACCGGCGCGAAGATCGTCGGCAAAGTCTACGAGGCGTTGAACGCCTGATCTTCGCCGGGATTGACGGCGCGCGACCGGCAGCCGGCAGGTTGCCGGTCGCTGTTATTATCGGACGCCGCACATGTCGAAGTCCTTCGTTGTCCTCGTCGGCCGGCCCAATGTGGGCAAGAGCACGCTGTTCAACCGGCTGGCCGGCGAGCGACTGTCTGTGATCGACGACCGCCCCGGCACCACGCGGGATCGCGTTCACGCGCCCTGTGTCTGGCGCGGCGTCGAGTTCACGGTGGTGGACACCGGCGGCATCGAGCCGCTGGAACCGCTGCGCAGCCAGCGCGCGCTGGCCGAGGGATCATCCGACTTCGTGCGCGAGATCCGCGAACAGGCCGAAATCGCCATCAGCAACGCCGATGTGGTGGTCTTCATGGTCGATGCGCAGGTGGGACTCTCGGCGGCAGATGAAGCCGTGGCCGACATTCTGCGCAAGCTGATCGGTCAGCGCCAGAAGGAAGGCAAGTCCACGCCGCCCGTCATCGTGGCCGCCAACAAAAGCGAGTCCGATTCGGCGCGCGCTGCCAGCGTGGAGTTCTACAGCCTCGGCCTGGGCGACGTGTATCCGGTCAGCAGCCTGCACGGCGTGGGCACGGGCGATTTGATGGACGCCGTGGTGGCCGCGCTCCCGCCGCAGATGCCGGAGACGCCGGACGACACGGTGAAGATCGCGCTGATCGGCCGGCCCAACGTGGGCAAGTCATCGCTGTACAACCGGCTGATCGGCGAAGATCGCGTCATCGTCAGCGATGTGCCGGGCACCACCCGTGACGCCATCGACACCGTCATCGAGTTCGAGGAGCAGATCGAAATCGATTCTGACGGCGAAGCGGAATCCAAAATCCAAAATCGAAAATCCAAAATCACCCTGATTGACACCGCCGGCATCCGCAAGCGCGGCGCGATCGAGCCGGGGGTGGAAAAGTTCAGCGTGCTGCGCGCCTTCCGCGCCATCGAGCGGGCCGATGTGGCGCTGTTGCTGCTCGACGCAGCCGAGGGCATCACTGCTCAGGACGAGCACATCGCCGGCTACATCCTCGATGAAAGCAAAGGTGTCGTGCTGGTCGTGAACAAGTGGGACCTGATCGAAGGCGAGGAGAAAGTCGAGCGCGCCGCCCAACCGCTGCCCGGCCTGGGGTTGTTGACCGAGAAGATGCAGGACTTCTTCCGCATCGCTCAGGAGCGGTTCAACTTCATGGCGTACGCGCCACCGCTCTTTGTGTCGGCCAAAACCGGATTCCGCTGCGACCAGATTTTGCCCACCGCCCTGCGCGTGCACGAATCCCGCTCCATGCGCATCAGCACCTCGGAGGTCAACCGCATTCTGCGCGAAGCAACCGAGCAGCACGCCCCGCCCACGCGCGGCAGCAGGCGGCTGAAGATTTACTACGGCGCGCAGGTTGCCACCAACCCGCCGACGTTTGTGTTCCACGTGAACGACACGGAACTGGTGCATTTCACCTACCGGCGTTTCCTCGAAAACCGCATCCGCGACGAATTTGGCTTTCTCGGCACACCCATCCGGCTGTCGTTCCGGGGGCGCAAACAGAAAGAGCAGTGACGCCGGGCTGCGCAGGCGGGGCAGTCAGAAGCCGGCGGCGCCCAGCGCGCGCAACACGATGACCACCAGCGGCCCCACCAGCAGCGCCGGCAGAAAATTCGCCACGCGCACCCGCTTGACCTCCAGCAGCGACAGGCCGATGCCGACGATGAGCAGCGCGCCCATCGCGGAGAGCACGGCCAGCACAGGATCGGCCGGGCCGGTGAAGACGTTTTGCAGCAGGCCGGCGCCGAGCGAGATGCCCCCCTGGAAGAGCAAAATGGTGATCGTGCTGAAGCCGACGCCGATCCCCAGCGACGCGGCAAACGCCAGGGCGGCGAAGCCGTCGAGCGTGCTCTTGATCGACAGCAACGCGAAATCGCCCCGCAAGCCGTCGCTGATGGAGCCGAGGATCGTCATCGGACCAACGCAGAACACCAGGCTGGCTGCCACGTAGCCGCGCACGAAGCGCGCCGCGCCGGCCGCATCGTCGCTGCGCGCAAACCTGCGCTCCAGCCATCCGCCAAACCGGCTGAGCGCGGCGTCGATGTTGACCCACTCGCCGACGATGCCGCCGGCCAGCACCGACAACAGCACGACGATGAACTTGGCCGGCACGTTATCCTGCTGCGACATGGCATCGACCAGGCTGAGAATCGCGTAGCCAATGGTGGACAGCCCCAGGCCATCCAGCACCGTCTCGCGGACGCGCTGAGGCAATCGATTGCCGAGCAGCACGCCAATCGTTGTGCCGATGAGCACGGTGATGACGTTGATGAGAGTCCCGGTCATGGGAAGTGCGTAGTGAGTGTTGCGTAGTGCGTGTTGCGTATTGCGTGTTGCGTATTGCGTGTTGCGCGCCACGCTCTGTCGTTTGCGTTCTGCGTTCTGTGCTCTGTCGTCTGACTACTGACTACTGACTACTGGCTACTGGCTACTGACTACTGATCGCTGACGACCGTCCTGACCCTCAGCTCCGCCTGGTCGAGTTGCGCGGCGCACAGGGCGGCCAACTGCTGGCCGCGCGCGTGCAGCGCGAGCGACTGTTCGAGGGGCAGATCGCCGCGTTCAAGTTGCTCGACGATTTGCTCCAGTTCACGCCAGGCTTGCTCGAAAGTAAGGGCCTCGTCGCCGGCTTGCTCCGGCGCGGCTGGGGATTGCGTGGTCTGCTTCCTGGGCATGGGCGACATTGTAGCGCGGGTGTATGCGTCATTCGATAGAGACTGCCCCTCCCGCAGGTTGCGAGCCTGCGGGGGGGCAGTGAGCCTTTGCGACAGGCTGCAAAGGCGCAGCCGGCGACGCCGCTTCAGTACTCGAACACGACTGCCTGGTGGCCGATCACCTGCGGCACGGTCACTGCCGCGCCGTTGAGCGGCAACGCGACCTGCGAAGGCGCGAGATACGCACGGGTGATCGTCTCCGGCACGTTGAGGCGCACCGGCACATCGTACAGCGCCGGCATGTCTTCGATCACCAGACAGCGCCCGCGCTGCAACGGCGGCGCGTACATGAGGTGCGCCACATAGCGGCGATGCCGCGGTTGATGCGTCAGCGTGACGCGGCCGGCGCTGGGCAGCCGGGTTTCCACGACTTGCCGCGTGTAGATCAACCGCAGCGCATTGAGGAAGAACTGGCGGTGCACCCTTGCGCCGTGGCGATAGTACATCTCGCCCAGCCGGTGCGGGAGATAGACCAGATTGCCCTTGCGCCACGCGCCGGGGTGGGGCGCATTTTCAACGCGATAGGGCGTGTTCTGGTGCGAGCAGTATTGCCCATAGGTGCGGTCGAAATACGGCTCGCGGATTGCTGCCAGGGCCACGCCGTCGGTCAGGGTCGCCTTGAGCGCGGCGGTGTAGTTCAGGAAAGGCGAGGCCGGCAGGCCAGTGGAGAGATCGGGGCCGGCCAGCAGATAGTCGAGCTGGTAGCCGGCCGGGCCGGCATACTCGGCGCCCACATCCAGCGCGAAACGAGAGCGGGCGCGATCCAGGCCGCTCTCACCCAACACCAGCACACCGCCGCCGGCGCGGGCGAAGGCGTCGAGGCGGGCTGCCGTCGCGTCGTCGAGGAACGCCGCGCCCGGCAGCGCCAGCGCCGCAAAACGGCTCAGGTCTGCGCCCGGCATGACCACATCGAAATCGATCTGGTTTTCCATCAGCATGGTGGCCATGCCCTGGTCATCCGGTTCGCTGCCGCTGAGGAATATGCCCAGGTTTGCGCACGGCTGGCCGTCCAGCCCGTACGCCTCGATCTGCTCGACGTAGGCGTAGGCGTGGCCGATGTTCTCGTAAGTCGGCATGTCCATGACGCCGTTGGGGTGCAACTGGTCGCCGAAGGAGCAGCGCGCGCCATAGGCAATCATGCAGGCCGCTTCGTAGCGGATCGCCTCCGGGTCTTTGAAGCCGCCGAACTCGCCCCACATGGTGTGGAACTTGCCGCTCATGGCGAGGTATTGCCTGCCGGTGTTGGCGAAATAGCGGGCGCGGATGGGGAACTTGTCGTAGCCGCCCCAGGTCGTGGGCAAATCCTCCAGCTCGAAGTGCGTGTCGCCGACATGCCATTCCGGGCGGTACTGGCTGGCCCCGCCGTTGTAGAAGATGGTCGCCTCGGGCCATTTGGCCCGGATGATGGCGTTGCAGTCGGCCATGAAGCGCTGCCACTTCAGCGTGTTGTAGCGGGCCGCGTCGTCATCGCTGTCAGGGTCAAGTCCCTCGGCCTTCATGCCGGCGATGCAATTCGGGCAATAGCACGGCTCACGGAAGCAGATGTCGTAAAAGAAACCATCCACCTCGAACTGCTCGCAGATCTCGCGCGTCTGGGCCAGGATGAGTTCCTTGTACGCGCCACTGGGGCACAAGTTTTTCCACGAGACAATCGGTTTGGGGTCCGATGGCGCGGCGGTCACGTCGTAGTTGAAGTGCGAGATGGAGCCGTCCTTGCGCCGGGCAACCCATTCCGGGTGCTGCTCGGCGTCGGTGGCCGACCAGCCGACCGTGTAGTAGATCGGCGCGCGCACGCCGATTTCGTGGCACGCCTCAATCTGCTCTTTGAGCAGATTGCGCCGCAGGTTCGGGTGCGGCTGGCCGACCTGCGTGGGGTAATAGCTCCAACTGTGGTGGCACTTGGCAAACACGGTGATGGAGTTGAGGTGGCCGGTACGCAAGGCGGCCTGCCAGTGCGCTTTGTCGAAGTCTTTGCCCACATCGGGCATCAGTTCGGAGGTGTGAAAGTCCAGGTGAACCTGACGGGAGGGAAGTGTGATCAT
>CALBEF010000040.1 GCA_937927775.1 uncultured Anaerolineae bacterium
CATGCGCGATTCGGTGCGCGTGCGCATCGGTGAAGCGGAGCAGGCCAGGGATCACGAGTTCCACCGCGAGCAGCTCGTCCCGCTCGAAGAGTTGAAACGGCTACAGGACAAAGCAGCCAGCGGCACATGCGACAAACATGAAGGCGGGCAATGCGACTGCGGGAGAGCAACGAGCGCCACGCCCGAGGCAGCGCGCCGCCAGGAGACAGTGGAGCGCCCTCCTGTTGCCGAGGCTGCCGCCCCTGCCCCACAACCGCAAACAGAGCGCGCAGCAGACTCCGACCGGCGCGCGCGCAAAAAACGCAAGCGAAAAGGCGGCGCCTCTTTGGCCGGCCCAACGCCTGTCGCACCGCAGCCACAGTCGCCGCGCGCGCCCCTGGCGCGCAGACCGGATCGCCGCCGGCCCGACGATCGCACTGCGGATCACGCGCAATTTCAGCAGCAGGAGGCCAGGCCAGAAGCGCCTGCCTCCAGAGCGAGCGATCAGCCAATGCGCCGACGGCCATTGCGCAAGCCGCTGCGCCCCCGCGCCTCCAGGCCCGACCGGCCGGCGCAAGACGCATCACCCCAGAACTGACCCCGCAGCCCATGAACATCCTGGTCATCGTCGCTCATCCAGATGACCCCGAATTCTTCTGCGGCGGCAGCATTGCGCGCTGGGTTCAGGAGGGGCATCACGTCGAGTATCTCATCGTCACCAGCGGAGACAAAGGCAGTGACGACCCGCAGATGACCCCCTGGCGGCTCGTCGAGACGCGCCGCGAAGAGCAACGCAGAGCCGGCGCCGTGCTGGGCGTGCGCGACATCACATTCCTGGCCTACCCCGATGGCGGGCTGTTCAACACCCATGATCTGCAACGCGACATCGTGCGCGAAATTCGCCGCGCCCGGCCCGACCGGATCGTGACGCTCGATCCGCTCACGTTGCACTGGGGATCGCGCGGCATTAACCATCGCGATCACCGCACCATCGGAAACGCCGTCAATGACGCGATCTTCCCCGGCTCCAGCAGCCGTTTCTACTTCACCGAACTGCTGGCCGATGGCTTCCTGCCGCACCCGCCGCGCGAGGTCTACTATGCCGGCGCATCTCTGCCGAATCTCTGGGTTGACGTGACCGGCGTCATTGAACTGAAAGCGCAAGCCATCTGCCAACACGTGTCGCAAGTAAAAGAGCCAGACCCCGCCAAAATAGCCGACCGGCTGCGCTCGAGTCTGTTCCGCCTGCTGGCTGACGGGCAGGTTCAATACTGGGAGGCTTTCCGGCAAGTGTCGCTCTGATCGGGATTGGCGCTCGGAGGATCAGCATGGTCATCGTGCACATCGACGCAGGCGACCGGCATCACGAACTCACAGCGCGCGATATCGCGGCGCCGCACAGGCTGGTGGAATCCCTCGCAGACCTGCTCCAAACACTACAAGCGCCACAGCAGGATCTGATAGAGGCAGTCGTGTTGGATGTGTCTGCGACGCCGGCACAAGACTGCGCCGGCGCTGCCCCGGTCTCGAATCAGATCGCGGTGTTGCGCAGCGCTGCCCCGGATGCGGCCATCGTCGCGCTCGTTGCGCCGGGCGATGCCGCAACAGCCCGCCAGGCGCTCGACGCCGGCGCTGCCCGCTGCGTCGAGAAAAACAGTTGCTATCCTGCCACCTTGTCCGGGCTGCTTGACGGTCTGTCGCACGCGCGGCGGCAGATCGACGCCGCGCTGGATGCCATGACGGCAGCCTGGGCCGCCCAACTCAGCCGGCGCAACAATGAGCGTGAAGATCATCTGCAACGAGTCACCAGCCTGACCTTGCGCGTCGCGCAGACGATGGGTATAAGCGCGGACGAACTCCGATACATCCGCTACGGCGCGCTGCTGCACGACCTGGGCAAGCTGGCCGTGCCCGAGAGCATCCTCGCCAAGCCCGGCCCGCTCACAGACGACGAATGGCGCATTGTGCTGACCCACCCGGAACATGCGCGGCAGATGCTGTCAGCCGTGCCGCATCTGAGCCGCGCCATCGACATTCCCTATGCCCATCACGAACGATGGGACGGCACCGGCTACCCGCGCGGGCTGCGCGGCGAGCAAATCCCGCTGGCTGCGCGCATCTTCGCCGTGGTCGATGTGTGGGACACGCTGTGCTCGGACCGGCCCTATCGCAAACGCTGGTCGCCCGAACGGGTGCGAGAGCATGTTCGCGCGCTGGCCGGCACATCCTTCGACCCTGCCGTGGTCGATGCCTTTCTGAAGGTGCTCGACCAGCTCGATTGACCCGGCCTCTCGCCGGCCCGCCGGCGAGAGGCGATCACGTAAGATGGGCGCATGGTTGCAAGTCGATCACAGGCGCGCGCCTGGCCTGGCTTGATGCTGGCTGTTGCGCTCATTGTGGCCGGGCCACTCGCCGGGCCACTCGCAGTCCGGGACGCGCAACACGCAGCCGGCATCGCGCAGAACCCGCGCCTGGGGCTTACCTTTTCCAACTACTTCCCCGGCAACCCGATGTACGCCCGCGCGCGCGAAGCCGGCGCTGCGCACGATCGCGTCGAGTTTCAAATGCGCGCCATCCGCCCTTCGCCCGGCGTGTGGGACTGGCAGGCGTACGACGCGCTGGTAGCCGATGAGACCGCTCACGGCCTGCGGATTCTGGCTGTGCTGACCGCGCCGCCGTTGTGGGCCAGCGATCCCAGTGTGCCCTATGAAAGCTGGCCGGCGCCGGCCAATCTGCACTTGCCCTGGAACCACCCCGATAACCACTGGGCGCAGTTCACCCATCAGCTTGTGCTCAGGTACAAGTCCATCATCAAAGACTGGCAGGTGTGGAATGAGCCGGACATTCGCGCCTACTGGAAAATGCCCGAAGCGCCGGCGTCTCTATTTGCCCGGTTGCTGCGCGTGAGCTACGAGGCCATCAAGGCGGCTGATCCGCAGGCGACCGTCGTGCTCGGCGGGTTCCTCTATCGCCACGACCAATGGCCCAGCCCCATCACCTTGTGGAACGCCATCCGCGATCTGCCCGACAGCGCCGCGCGCAACAACTACTTCGACGTGGCAGCGTTTCATTTGTACGACGGCGGCACGTGCGAAACGTGGGATGTGATCGAGGATTTCCGGCTGAATATGACCCGCGCCGACAAAGGCGGTCTGCTGCCGCATCCGCTCTGGATCACCGAAACCGGCATCCGGCACTGGGATGGCTATTCCGGCTCGCCGCCGCCCGGCGCGCGCTATGCCTGGCCGGACGAAGCGGCATCGTTCCTGATCCAAAACTACGCTTACGCGCTGCACAAGAACGCCGGCCGCTACTACTACTTTCGCGCCACCGACGACGGCAGCCCGGAGCAATGGGGACTGATCCGGCTGGATGGTTCGCTGCGCCCGGCGTATCGCGCTTTTCAGGTTGCGGCGCAGCATCTGCCGGCCACGTTCACCTTCTCCACGCGCGTCTGGTCGAACAACAACACGGTCAGCCGCATCAGCTTCTGGGGCACGCCGCTGGGCCGCGTTAGCGTGATCTGGAATATCACGAACACGGCGCAGACCTATGTGTTTGGCGCCGTGCTGCCAACAGGGACGCTGGTTCTGCAAAACGGCGACGCAGCGCCGATCGGGTTCACAAACAACCAGCACACCTTTACGCTGCCGCCGGCGCCCAACTTCACCTGGCACAACCCGCCCGACAATTGTCTGGTGGCCAGCCCGCCGCTGATTGTGATCGAGCCTGACGTGACGCCGCCGGTTGCCACAATCGACCCGCTGCCGGCCATCACCCCGCAGCCGACGATCACGCTGACCTGGAGCGGGAGCGATGACGCGGCCGGCGTGTGGTCGTATGACCTGCAATATCGCCTCCAGGCCGGCGGATGGGTCACGGCTGCCACATGGGTGCACGGCACGGCCCGCGCCTTCACCGGCCAGCACGGCGCGACCTATGCCTTCCGCGCGCGGGCGCGCGATCGGGCCGGCAACGAACAAGCCTGGGAGACGGCCGCGATCGCCACAACAACCGTGATGCTGCCCAACATGAATCCGGTTGTATTTGCGCCGATTGTCCGCGCGCCCTGAGTTGGCGCGGGTGATGGCCTGCCCGGGCGCGCTAAAGTGCCACAACCCGAATCCGCGTCAGAAGCACTGCCTGTATCTGACAGCGGCCCACCTCGCCCAGACGTTGTAGGGAAGGCCGGCGATTGACAACACGTCTGAGCCCGTCGAAGATAATGTTGGTAACTTCAGGGCGCGCCGCGTGGCGTTTCACGGCGCGGCACTGAGCATCAGCACACTGGAGGAAAAGCGTATGAGTATCCTGGCGATCCACGGCGGCGAGAAAACCTGCGCGACTGTCTGGCCCACCTGGCCGATCTGGGACGACCGCGAGCGAGACGGGCTGATGGCGGTGCTCGAATCCGGCAAGTGGTGGTACGGCGAGCGGGTCAGGGAATTCGAGGCGGCCTACGCGGCTTTTCAGGGCGCGCGGTTTGGCGTCACGGCCAGCAGCGGCACAACGGCGCTGGAGGCGTCGCTGCTGGCGCTGGGCATCGGCGCCGGCGATGAAGTCATCGTGCCGCCGTACTCGTTCGTCGCCACTGCCAGCGCCGTCCTGCGCGTCAACGCCATTCCCATCTTTGCCGACATCCAGCCGCATACGTTGTGCATCGACCCCGACGATGTGGCGCGCAAAATCACGCCGCGCACACGGGCCATCCTGCCGGTGCATCTGGCCGGCCACGTGGCCGACATGGACCGGCTCAATGAGATTGCGCGCGCCCACAACCTGTTCGTGGTCGAGGATGCCTGTCACTCGTGGGGCAGTCAGTGGAAAGGAAAAGGCACAGGCGCGCTCGGTCACTGTGGCGTGTTCAGCTTCCAGGCCTCGAAGAACATCACCAGCGCCGAGGGCGGCATCATGCTGACCGACGATGAGGATCTGGCCGAGCAGTGCCGCAGTTTCACCAACGTGGGCCGGCGCAAGGGCGGCGCGTGGTACCAGCACTTTCTGCTGGGCAGCAACCTGCGCATGACCGAGTTTCAGGCCGCGCTCCTGCTGGCCCAACTCTCCCGGCTCGAAGCGCACACGCTCAAACGCCAGGCCAATGCCGAAATCCTCAATGAAGGCTTGCGCGACATCCCCGGCATCATCACGATCGAAAACGATCCGCGCATGACGCGGCGCGGCTATCACCTGTTCTGCTTCCGGCTCGATCTGAATCTGCTGGCCGTCACGCGCGAGCGATTCCTGGAAGCATTGAGCGCGGAGGGCGTGCCGTGCACGCCCGGCTACAACACCCCGCTGTACAAGATGCCGCTGTTTCAGCGCAAACACGAAGGCGCGGACGGTTGCCCGGTCACGTGCCCGTATTACGCCGGCGAGCCGGTGGATTACACGCAGGTGAACTGCCCGGTGTGCGAGCAGGTGTGCCAGGATACCTGCTGGCTGTTCCACACCGTGCTGCTGGCCGGCGAGGACGACATGCGCGCCATCGTCGCCGCCGTGCGCAAGGTCGTCGAGCACATTCAGGACTTGCGATGACCCCTGCGGTCATCTTCGTGTTCTTCGTTCTTTGTGGTGAAATAGAGACATGGGACAACTGAGAGCCGCTGCGGCGCAGGTTGAATTGCAGCCGCCGGCCGGCGGGTGGATGACCGGATTCGCCGCGCGCGTTCAGCCATCTGCCGGCGCGCACGACCCGATCATGGCCCGCGCTGTGTTGCTGCACGACAGCGTGACCCCGCTGGCAATCGTGACGTGCGATGTGATCGGCTTCACCGCTGACGCAGTGGCCGACATGCGCCTGCGCATTTCTCAGCGCAGCGGGATTCCGGCTGCCCACATTCTGATCGCCTGCACGCACACCCACTCCGGCCCGGCCACCATGCCGTTTCGCGGGGCAATGGGACATGTCGATCACGTCTGGCTGGCGAAGACTGAACGTCGCATCGTCGATCTGGTGTGCCGGTTGCCGGAAGCGCTGCAACCCGCAACGCTGACGTATGGTGATGCCCGCGTGCCCGGCATCGGCTACAACCGGCAGGACCCGCGCCGGCCTATCGACGACACCCTCACCGTCGTCGGCATCGACGGCGAGGATGGCCGCGCCATCGCTACGTTGCTGAACTACGCCACGCACGCCGTCGTGCTGGGGCCGCGCAATCTGGAATACTCCGGCGACTACCCCGGCGAGGCTGCGCGACAGATTGCCGAATTGCGCGGCGGCGCGGGCCTGTTTCTGCTGGGCGCGTGCGGCGATGTGGACCCGATCGTGTACCGCGACCGGGGCTGGGGCAGCGGCACATTTTTCGACACGCGGGATATCGGTGGCCGGCTGGCCGATGCCGGCATGGATATTCTTGCGCGCGCGCGCCCTGCCGGCGAAGTGACGATCGCTGTCGCCGGCCACAGCCTCGACCTGCCCCTCGAACCGCCGCCCGACGAATCTGCGCTGGACGCATCGATCCATGACTTCGAGCGCGACCAGCATGCAGCGCGTGCGCAGGGCAACGCAATGGAAGAACTGGTGGCCCTGGCCATGCTGGACTGGGCCGGCGCGCTGAAGCAGGCCATGCAGGAGAGGCGTGTGCCACAGACGCTGCCGGTCGAAGTGTTTGCCGCCCGGCTGAATGAACTGCGGATTGCGGCTGTGCCCCTGGAGCCATATAGTGACATCAGCCTGCGCGTCCGCGAGCGATTGAAGCCGGCGCCGCTGTTGTTCGCCGGCTACAGCAACGGCCTGTTCGGTTACTGCGCCAGCCGGTGGGCGAAAGAACAGGGCGGCTATGGGCCGGATAACGCCGCGCGCTGGTTCCCCGGCATGTTGACGCCAATCGGCGTTGGCGCGGATGAAAAGATTGTTGACGCAATCACCGCCCTGAGTTGATTTTCGCAAATGCCTGACGAATTGCGAATGCAGGCGCTCCCGGTCGGCTCACCCCCACGCAAGTTCATCAACCACACCCTGCGGGAGGGTGGTTGGACTTATCAGACCAATGTCTGTATGCAAGCGCGACCAGCGCAGCTTGAATACTCACGCCATGATCAACGTTGCTATCCTCGGCATGGGTGGCATGGGCTGGTTTCACGCCACCAGGCTGCTCCAACTCTCCAATGTCCAACTGGTTGCCATCGCCGATATCGAGCCGGATCGGCTGAACGCCAAACGGGGCGTCACCATCAACCTCGGCGGAAGTGAGAAGGAAGTCGATCTGTCCGGTGTGGCGCGCTTCGGCGACGCCGGCGAACTCATCCGGCGGGCGGATGCGGAGGTGATCGACATCTGTCTGCCGTCGTATCTGCACGCGCCGTATGCCATCGAGGCGCTGCAGGCCGGCAAACACGTGCTGTGCGAGAAGCCAATGGCATTGACAGTCGAAGACGCCGATCGCATGATCGCCGCCGCGCGCGCCGCCGGCCGCGCGCTGATGATCGCGCAGTGCATCCGCTTCTGGCCAGAGTGCCTGTTTTTGCGCGACTGCGCGCGCGATGGGCGCTTTGGCCGGCTGTTGTCGCTCAACATCTTCCGGCTGGGAGGCCGGCTCATCTGGTCGTGGCAAAACTGGTTTCTCGATCCTGCGCGCAGCGGGGGGGCGGTCATCCAGGAATCTGTGAGCCTTGAGCGCTGTGTGATCGATTGACAGGAGACAACTTTAATGACAACAAGCAATCCGGCGTTGCCGCGCGACATCGGCGACGGCCTGTTCATCCGTCGTTCCACCGCCGCCGACGCCGACGCGCTGGCGACGTTCTACAGCCAAATCTTCAAGATGCGCGACCCGGAGCAGCCCAATCCTTACGTGGCCGACTGGGCGCGCGATCTGGCATGCGGGGCGCATCCCACCTTTGGCGAGGACGACTACTTTGTGGTCGAAGATCGCAGCACGCGCGAGATCGTCTGCGCGCTGAACCTGATCTCGCAGACGTGGAGCTACGCCGGCATCCCGTTCGGCGTGGGGCGGGTCGAGCTGGTCGGCACCAGGCCGGAATATCGCAACAAGGGTCTGGTGCGCCTCTTGTTTGAGGAGCTGCACCGCGTCAGCGCCGGGCGCGGCGAGATGATTCAGGCCATCACCGGCATTCCTTACTTTTACCGGCAGTTCGGCTATGAAATGACCGTCAACCTCGGCGGCGCGCGGATGATGCAGAAGTCGGGCGCGCCGGCATTGAAGCCGGATCAAACCGAACCCTGGCGCATCCGCGCGGCGACCGAGGCCGATCTGCCGTTCATCGCAGCCACCTACGCGCATGGCTGCAAGCGGCACCTGCTGGCGTGCCTGCGTGACGCGCGCCTGTGGCGGTATGAACTGAATGGCCGCACCGGCCTGAACTTCAACCAGCGCGTGATGTGCGTGATCGAATCGATCGAAGGGCAGCCGGTGGGCTATCTGATGCACTCGCCGGCGCAGCAGGGCGCGACGCTGTGGGCGCAGCAATGGGAGATGATCGAGGGACAATCGTGGGCGGCTGTGGCGCCCAGCGTGCTGCGCTACCTCAGGACAACCGGCGAGGATTACCAGGCGCGCGGCAAAAAATCGATCAACACCAAAGACGACTTTGCGGTGATCGGGTTCGGGTTTGGCGCAGAGCACCCCGCTTATCAGGTGATGGAGGGCCGGCTGACAAAGGCGGACAACCCTTACGCCTGGTATATCCGTGTGCCCGACCTGCCCGGCTTTCTGCGCCACATCGCGCCTGTGCTGGAGCAGCGCATCGCCGGGTCGGTGCTGGCCGGCCACACCGGCGAGCTGAAGCTGAGCTTCTATCGCTACGGGGTGCGGCTGGCGTTCGAGCAGGGCCGGCTTGCCACGGTCGAGGCATGGAAACCGACGCCGGATGAAGAAGGCAGCGCGGCGTTTCCCGGCCTGACCTTTCTGCAACTGCTGTTTGGCTACCGCGATCTGGGCGAGCTGCGCTACGCTTTTGCCGATTGCTGGGTGGAGAATGACGAGGCGCAGGCGCTGCTGAGCGCGCTGTTCCCCAAACAGGTGTCGGACATCTGGCCGGTGGCGTAATCAGCTCAGGATCACTTTGAGCATCACCTCGCGGGCCTGCCAGGCCCGCGAGGTGTTTTTCTGATCCCTGCGTTGCGCCGGCTACACCGGCCACCAGTACGATTCGCGCGGCGCCGTCGGGCGGAAGTCCAGCCGCTCCAATCCGAGGTAGTGCAACGTGGCGCGCTCCAGCAGCGAGAAGTCTTCCGGGTTGTCGCGGTTGAGGTTCATCGGCTCCTTGAGCACGACCGGCGGGTTGCTCATGAAGCGCGGCTTGCGCAGCGCATTCTGTGATGAGGCGTGCAGCATGAATGGGTGCATGATGATGAAGTCGCCGGCCCGGCCCGTGACCTCTTCGAACTGCGAGCACTGGTTGATCAACGACCGGACATCGAACTTGTCTGGATCGATGCCCTCGGGGTGCTCATACAGATAGCGGGCCACCACGCGCACGGAGTCCGGCGCGATGAAGGTGGCCCCGCCCTGATGCAGCATGTCGGACCAGCACACGATGGGCAACAGCGCCTGCTCGCGGCTGTCCAGAAAGTGCCGGAAGTAGCTGCCGTCTTTGTGCCAGCCGCCGACCTGCGGCGATGGGGGTTGCCACGGCTTGTCGGCGCCGCGATGGAAGTTGACGATGAATGCGTCTGACCAGATGAACGAGTTGATGGAGGTGAAGTGGCCGCCGGTGATTCCCATCACCTGAGTCTCCAGACGCTCCTCGCCGCCGATCACGTCGAGGATCGCTGCCCAGGCTTTGGGCGCGATCTCGCGCACCGGCATCTGGTTCTTATGATCCAGCCAGATGATGTCCTTCACCCATGTGGCCGGGTTGTGTTTGTCATAGCCCAGCCGCTCGTACGCCTCATCGATCCAGCGATTGGCGATGCTCATGTCGAGACAATCGCGCACCACCAGATAGCCCTTGTCGAGAAAACTTTGAACCTGCTCGTCTGTCAATACCCTGTAACTGCCCATGTGCGCACCCCTCTGAGATTCCATTCAAGCCGACCGTGTATGAGCCGCCAGCATACCGCGAAGCGTCTCTGCCGCAAGCCCCTGACCAAAAGGGCATGTTGAAACCACTATCGGGACAGGCTCTAAAGCCGGCGCGTCACACCCGGCTGGTCTCGTTCTCGGCCAGCCGGCTTTCGACCACCCGCTCGATCACTGCGCGCGTCGCCTCGGATTCAGCCAGCAGTTGCGCGAAGGTCTCGCGGTCCAGCGCGACCACATCCACAGGCGCGTCGGGCGCGGCGCGAATCGTGGCGCGCCATTTGCCGCCGCGCAGCGCCTCGATCTCGCCGAAGTATTGGCCGGGACCGTAGCCGGCAACCATCACGTCCGAAGCGCCGGGCCGGCGCAGAAACACATTGGCCACGCCGCGCGTGACAATGAAGAACTGGTCGCCGTGCGTGTCTTCCTGGATGATCGTCGCGCCGGGCGGAAAGTGCAACGGCTGCAAGCGGCGTGTCGCATGCAGCATTTGCTGGTGCGTCAGGGTGGGCAGCGCGCGCGCCACATATTCGTTGACGATTTCGCCGTCGGCAATCAGCACGGTGCGCTGCGCGCGTTGCGCCAGGCTGCTGTCGTGCGTGACCATGATGAGCGTCTTGCCCTGCGCAGTCAATTGCTGGAACAACGCAAAGACCGCCTCGGCTGTTTTGGAGTCAAGATTGCCGGTCGGCTCGTCGGCCACGATGACGGGCGGATCGTTTGCCAGCGCGCGGGCGATGGCGACGCGCTGCTGCTGCCCGCCGGACAGGGCAGAGGGCAGTTTGTGGGCGTGTTCGGTCATCTCCACCAGGCTCAGCAGGTGCATGGCGCGCTCGCGCCGCCGGCGCGGGGGATAGGTGTTGCAGAAGTCCATCGGCAGCATCACGTTCTCGACCAGCGACAGCATCGGCAGCAACTGGAAGAACTGGAAGACGATGCCCAGATTGCGCCCGCGCCACACCGCCATCTGCCCCTCGCTGAGCGTGTGCACCGCCGTATCCCCGACCCACACTTCGCCGGCGCTGGGCCGGTCAATGCCGGTGAGCATATTGATGAGCGTGGATTTGCCGCTGCCGGATTTGCCGATGATGGCGACGAACTCGCCCTGGCCGAGATCGAGATCGATTCCTTTCAGCACCGTGACTTCGCCGGCGCCGGTCTTATAGGCTTTGGTCACCCCGCGCAGGCGGATGAAAGCGCTCGCGCGGGGCAGCGCAATACTCGCGTTCATATGAGCGCAAGTTTACCGGTTGACGACTGGCCGTTTTGGCGGGCGCGAGCCAATCAGGTTGTCACGGATTGCCTCGTTCGCTACACCCTGGCGCGCAGGAACTGAATCGCGTCCCGGATGTCCTGTTCGGGATTGTCGCCTGCTTCGCGCTCGATGGTCAGAAAACCGGCATAGCCAATCGCCGATAGCGCGTTGAGATAGCCGTCCCACGGCACATCGCCCTGGCCGAGCGGCACTTCCTGGAACAGTTGGGCGATGTCGGCTGCGGTCAATCCCTCCACGCCGCCCTCGGCAAACGCGCCATAGACCTGCTCCGGGTCGCTCGGCTTCAGCCGGATGCCGTCTTTGGCGTGGGTATGGACGATGTAATCCTTGAGGATGTGGACAGCCTCGACCGGGTCCTGGCCGGTGACCATGACGAAGTTGGCCGGGTCGAGGTTGACGCCGATGCCGGGCGAGCCGACATCGTCGAGGAACGTTTTGAGCACGGCGGCGGTTTCGGGGCCGGTCTCGATGGCGAAGGTGACGCCGGCTCTGTGCGCATAGTCGCCCAGCTCGCGGCAGGCGGCCTGCATGATGGCATAGCGCGGGTGCGCGCGGTTGGCCGGCACAACGCCGATGTGGGTTGTGACCACTGCCGTGCCCAGATCAACCGCCAGATCGACGATGCGCTTCGACCGCTCCACTCTGGCGATGTTGTCATCCGCGCGCTCGAAGCCGTGCCCGCCCAGGTCGCCGCACAACGCGGCAATCTCCAGACCCAGCTCGGCGCAATAGCGCCGGAAGTCGGCGCGCGTGGATCGATCCATCACCTCCGGGCAAATCTCGCCGGCCACGGCGTAGATCTGAATGCCGTCGGCGCCAACCTCCTTCGACTTGCGAACGCCGTCGCGCGGCGACAGCCGAAACGAATCGCTCATCACACCAATCTTGAACCTGCCCATGACACACTCCTTTTCAGTAGCCAGTCGTCAGTAGCCAGTAGTCAGATAACAGACGACAGAGTACAGAGCACAAAACACGCAATACGCAATACGCAGTACGCAGTACGCAATACTCACCGCCTACAGCGCGATCTTCTTGCCTTTGGCGGCCGATTCATACGCGGCCTGGATGATGACGCTGGCGCGATAGCCGTCGTTGGCGGTGATGGCCGCTCTCTTCTGGCCGGCCTGCGCGCAGTCAATGAAGTGTCTGATCTCGCCGGCAAAGCGATCCGGGTGCGCGCTGCAATCGACCGGCGTCCATTCCGTCTGGTCTTCGCGCTTGTATTTCAGGTCCGGCTCGCCGGCGTTCCAGTAGCTGACGACCGCGACGCCCTGCGTGCCGTACCACTCGACCCGGTTGCCGCAGCCCTTCAACGAATAGCTCGACGTGATTTCGCCGAACACTTTGCCGCGACGCTCCAGCACGATCATGCCAAAATCTTCGACCGGCAGCTTCTGCATCACATCGCCGGCAACCGCCCGCACCGACGTTGGCTCGCCCACCAGAAAGCGAAACAGATCGACCGAGTGCGAGCCGTTGTCGATGATTACGCCGCCGCCCGACAGCGCCGGATTGGCGCGATGGTTGCCCTTCAGCGGCAGATAGCCGCCGAAGATGTTGCGGAACAACACCGGCCTGCCCAGCGCCCCGCTGTCGATCAGCTTCTTCAGCTCGATGATGGCCGGGTGAAAGCGATGGCAAAAGGCGGTCATGAACAGCGCGCGGCTGCGCCGGGCGAGTTCGGCCAGCCGGGCCGCAGCGCGCGCATTGGCTTCCAGCGGCTTCTCGCACAACACCGGGATGCGCGCGTCGAGAAACGGCCGGCAGTGCTCGAAGTGCAGCGCCGGCGGGGTGCAAATGCTCACCGCGTCCAGATCATCGACGGCGGCCATTTCCTGCGGCGATCTGGCGATGCGCGCGCCGGTCTCGCGCGCCAATGCCTCAGCCGCCGATGTCGCCACATCGTGCACGCTCACGATATCGACTTCAGGAATGCTGCGGTAGCCGCCCACATGGGCGCGAGCGATGCCGCCGCATCCGACGATTCCTACGCGCAGTCTATCGGCCATGCCTCCTTACCTCCTCATGGTTTGGCGCAGCGCGCTGTATGACGACACAACCGGCCTTCATCTTAACCTGTTTGCGCCGGCTGCGCGCCGGGTAAATGCGTGACGCCACACGTGCGCGCGCACTTGTGCACGCGTAAGTGTGCGGCATTTTCGGCGCGCAGGCAAGCGCAACCGGCCACAGTCCTCGCGCCGGCGGGAGGGTTTAGACTCACAGTATGGCAAGAGTCATGTTCATGGGCACGCCCCAGTTCGCCGCGCCAACCCTGCAGGCGCTGCTGGCGCATCACGAAGTGGTCGCCGTTGTCACGCAACCCGATGCGCCGGCGGGGCGCGGGCGCGCCGTGTCACCCTCCCCGATAAAAGTGCTGGCGACGCAACACGGCGTGCCGATCCTGCAGCCCGAATCGCTCAAGCCGCCCGAAGTGGTGGATCAACTGCGCATGTATGCGCCGGAAGTTATCGTGGTGGCGGCGTTCGGGCAAATCCTGCGCCGGCCGGTGCTGGAGTTGCCGCCGCATGGCTGTGTCAATGTGCATGCCTCGCTGCTGCCGCGCTGGCGCGGCGCGTCGCCCATCAGCGCGGCCATCGCCGCCGGCGACGACGTGACGGGCGTCACCATCATGCGCATGGACGCCGGCCTGGACACCGGCCCGATCCTGTCGCAACGCAGCGAACCGATTCGCCCCGATGACACCGCCGGCGCGCTGGGGGCGCGCCTGGCCGAGATGGGCGCCGCGCTGTTGATCGAGACGCTGCCCGGCTACCTAGCCGGCCTCATCCAGCCCCAGCCGCAGGATGAAGCGCGCGCGACCCAATGCGGCCTGCTCAAAAAGGAAGACGGGCGCATCGACTGGCAGCGCAGCGCCGTCGAAATCGAGCGCCACGTGCGGGCTATGTCGCCCTGGCCGTCGGCGTTCACGCGCTGGGAAGGCCGGCTGCTGCGCGTGTTGCGCGCGGCTGCGTATGACGCAGAGGCGCAACAGATTGCGCTCCCGCCCGGCGCGGTGTTCATGGCCGGCAAATCATTGTGTGTTCAATGCGGCGATGCCGCTGTGGAGCTGGTCGAGGTGCAACCAGAAGGCAAACGCCCTATGTCCGGCGAAGAGTTTGCGCGCGGCCAGCGCGGACTGCCCGGCGCTCGATTAGAGTCAGGGGATTGAGCGTTCGGCATGTCGTTGCCGGTTGACGCCTGCCACACGCGCGTTTATCCTTGCGCGCATGCAAACCCAGGCCGTTTCGCAGCCGGATAGCGCGCCCGCCGCGCAAGACGCTTCATCTCCTTTGCCCTCTCTCGCTAACACCACCGGCGTGTCTGACATCAGCAACGCCGGCATCAGCGATGCCGACATCGCCATTCTGGAGCGCATCCAGCAGCGCGTGTTGTGGCTGGCGACCAACATCATCCATCACGCCAACCACGTCCGCCCCAACCCGGAGGGTGTGAAGATCGGCGGTCATCAGGCGTCGTCAGCCTCAGTCGTCGGCATCATGACGGCGCTGTATTTCCACTTTCTGCGCGAGGGGGATCGCGTGTCTGTCAAGCCGCACGCTTCGCCGGTGTTCCACGCCATCATGTCGCTGTTGGGCGCGCTGCCGAAGCGCTACCTCACGACGCTGCGCCAGTTCGGCGGGCTGCAAGCCTATCCCAGCCGCACCAAAGACGTTGACCCGGTGGACTTCTCCACCGGCTCGGTGGGACTGGGCGCGGTCGCGCCGGCCTTTGCCGCGCTTACCGAACACTACGCCCGCGCGCATTTCGGCCAGACCGACGCCCGGCGCTTCATCGCGCTCAGCGGCGACGCGGAACTCGACGAAGGCAACGTCTGGGAAGCCATCATCGAAGAGTCGTTGCAAGACCTTCACAACGTGATCTGGATCATCGACCTGAACCGGCAAAGCCTGGATCGGGTGGTGCCGGGGGTGCGCGCCGGCCGGCTGAAGCAGATCTTCGCTGCCTGCGGGTGGCAGGTGCTGGAAGCCAAGTACGGGCTGCGCCTTCAGGCCGCCTATGCCCGGCCCGGCGGGCAGGCCCTGCGCCGGTGCATCGACGATATGAGCAACGAGCAGTACCAGAGCCTGATCCGCAGCGACGGCCCGGCTATTCGCGCAGCCTTGTCGGCGTATCCCGACAGCGGCGACATCGCGCGCGCGATCAGCCATGTGACGGATGACGAGTTGCCGGGGTTGCTGGCGAACCTGGGCGGGCACGATCTGCGCGTGCTGCTGAGTGTGCTGGCGCAGGCCGGCGGCACATCGCAACCAACGGTGATCTTTGCGTACACCATCAAGGGTTGGGGCCTGCCGATCGCCGGCGATCCGCTCAACCACGCGGCGCTGCTCAGCCCGGAGCGCATGGCCGCGTTCCAGAAATCGCTGGGCATCGATGACGCGCATCAATGGGATGGTTTCGATCCCGATTCGCCGGAAGGGCGCTGGTGCGCGCAGTCGGCCGAGCGTTTGGGGCTGCGGCCTGCTCTGGTGGCTGATGCGCCGATCAAGCCTGCGCCGCGCCGGCCCGCCGTCGAGGCGTCGGCTGTCCCGGAAGCGTTGAATGCGTCCAACCTGCCGCTGACTTCGACGCAGGAGGCGTTCGGGCGCGCGCTGTTGCGCCTGGCCGACGCGCCGGCCATCGGCGAGCGCATCGTCACCTCGTCGCCCGATGTCAGCGTCTCGACCAATCTGGCCGGCTGGATCAACAAGGTGGGCACGTTCTCTCTCCGCGCCGCGACGGACTATGAAGCCGGGCGCGCGCGCGCCCTGCACTGGCAGGCCGGGGCAACGGGCCGGCACATCGAACTGGGCATCTCGGAGATGAACCTGTTCATGTTGCTGGGCCAGCTCGGCCTGTCGCACGAGATCAACGGACAGATTCTGTTTCCCATCGGCACAGTCTACGACCCGTTTGTGTGTCGCGGTCTCGATGCGTTGATCTACGGGTTGTACTCCGGCGCGAAGTTCATTTTCGCCGGCACACCCAGCGGCGTGACGCTCTCGCCGGAGGGCGGCGCGCATCAGTCGTCGGTCACGCCCTCGCTGGGATTCGAGCTGCCCAATCTGGACTTTTGGGAGCCGTGCTTCGCAGTCGAGGTGGAATGGGCGCTGCTCGAGGCGCTGCGGCAGTGCTGCGACCGCGCGCAGGGCCGCAGCACCTACTTAAGGTTGAGCACGCGGCCGGTCGAGCAGGCCCTAATGCAGCCGGCCATCGACCGGCTGGGCCTGGGCGTTGTGCGTGAGCAGGCGCTGGCCGGCGGCTATCGCATCCGCGTTGCTGCTCAGCGCGACCCGCTGGTTCACCTCGTGACCTGCGGCGCCGTGTTGCCGGATGTGCTGGCAGCAGCGGACTATCTGGAGCGCGAGGGCGTGGGCGTCAACGTGATTCACCTGACGCGCCCGCGCCGGCTGTACGAGGATTGGAAGCAGCACGGCCATGTCAGCCGGCATCTGGCGACGTTGATCCCCGTCGATGAGCGCCATGCGCCCATCGTGACCGTTCACGATGGCGCGTCGCATGCGCTGGCCTGGCTCGGCAGCGCCTGCGGACAGCGCGCCGTCGCGCTGGGTGTGGACAAGTTCGGACAGTCGGGCAGCCGGCAGGACGTGTATCGCTACATGGGCATCGACGCGCTCAGCATTGCGGCGGCCGCGTTCGGGTTGCTGGACGAGGTGGAAGGATAAAATGCCCGGCATGGAAACAGTGCTGCCCGGCGC
This sequence comes from uncultured Anaerolineae bacterium, assembly GCA_937927775.1. Classification (GTDB taxonomy): domain Bacteria; phylum Chloroflexota; class Anaerolineae; order J036; family Brachytrichaceae; genus Roseilinea. The sequence goes on from CALBEF010000040.1 coordinate 16,959, forward strand.
GGTTGATCGTGAGACGGCCGAAATGGTGACCCGGTTGCGCGACGAACTCCGGCGCGCGCTGGGCGACAATCTGCGCCGTCTGACGCTGTACGGCTCTCGCGCGCGAGGCGACGCGGCCCCCGATTCGGACGTGGATGTGCTGGTGGTGCTGGAGCGCGTTGACGAGCCGGCCCGCCGGCGGGTTCATCAGCTTGCCTATCGACTGATGTGGGAGAGCAACTTCGAGCGCCTGCTGACGCTGAACATCATCGACGCGGCGCACTACGCGCGATTGACCGTCCGCCGCTCGTCGTATCTGCGAAATGTCGAGCGGGAGGGCGCTGTGTTATGGCCGACGCCAGCATGACCGAAGTCGAGCTATGGCTGGATCGCGCGCAGTCCGGCCTGAAAGCTGCCGAGTCGCTGGCTGGGGCCGGCTTGTTCGATGACGCGATATCGCGCGCCTATTACGCCATGTTTTACGCCGCGGTCGCTTTGCTGTCGCGCGACGGGCTGGAAGTCAGCCGCAAACACACCGCCGTGCTGGCTGCTTTTGGGCGGGAATATGTCAAAACGGGCAGAGTCGCCCCGCGCTATCACCAGAAGCTGATCGAAGCATTCGAGTGGCGACAGAGGGCTGATTACGATGTGTTCTGGAACGCCGGCGAAGACGAAGCAACTGCGATCATCCGGGACGCCCGCGAATTTCTGCGACAGATCGCCGAGTTGCTGAAGAATGCTGGTTGACCTCGCGCGAGCCGGCGCTGCGACTCGCTCGACCAGCAGATCGACGCGCTGGTGTGCGAGTTGTACGGCCTGACGGCGGAGGAAATCGCGCTGGTGGAAGGGCGGTGAATGGCGTTGCGCGGTCTTACCAGGAAGCCGGCTTGTGAAACACGCCCTCGGCGTCGCTCAATACAGGCGGGAACTGACAGGCGGCCAACACATTGGGCCGGATGTGCTTGATAAACGTGGCGGTCTTCGCCAGCGATCGACTGGGGTGCTTGTTGGGCGTTGGCGCCAATACGCCCACCCGTTTGCCCAGATCGCCGATGACGATCTGGATGGGGCGCAGCAAATCTGAGTCGCTGGATACCACCACCGCAACGCGAATGCTGTGCGCTGGAACGTGATTCTCACTTCGACCGCGCCGATCGACTTCGGCGACAGCGTGCCGGCAGCGCTGAAGCTGTTTGAGCCGGCGCGCGTGACGGCGTTGAAAAGCGTCCATGTCACGGGCACGCACACCTCGTATTGCCCGTTTTGCTGGGTGGATGTGTATCTGGATGACGGAGACAGCGTGGCCGAGGCGCTGGCGTATCTGGGCACGGCCATTGCGGATGTGAATGGCGCGTGGACATTCACTTTGCCGGCGCCGTTGGCGGCGGGGCAGGGGATTCGGCTGGTGACGACCGCGCGCGATTACGGCGTGATCCCGAACTTCGAGGCCGGCGCGAGCACGCGCATGTCGATGTTGTTCACCGGGACGTTCAAAGCGTATGTTCCGATCGCGCGACGGTGAGGCCGGCTGCTATAATCCTTGCGGTTCGCCTGAGTTGATCGTTACGTTGCAGGGGCGGGTTTTCAGACCCGCCCTTGTCAATGCGGGCGCAGTCCGCGCGGGCATTGCCTGCGCAGGAGCGGCCCGCCTATTCCACACATCGATATGCTGAAGAATTTCCTGAACCGGCTGGTCGGCGATGACACGACCAAGGCCCTGGCCCGGCTGGCGCCCATGGTGAGCCGCTGCGCCGCGCTGGAACCGGAGTACATGCAACTGACCGACGCTGATCTGCGCGCCAAGACCGACGAATTCCGCCGGCGGCTGGCCGATGGCGAGACCCTCGACGACCTGATGCCCGAGGCGTTTGCGGCCGTGCGCGAGGCTGCCCGGCGCAATCTGGGTATGCGCCACTATGACGTGCAACTGGTCGGCGGGGCGTTGCTGCACCAGGGCAAGATCGCCGAAATGCGCACCGGCGAAGGCAAGACGCTGGTCGCCACGCTGCCGCTGTATTTGAACGCGCTGGCCGGACTGGGGGCGCATCTCGTCACCCAGAACGACTATCTGGCCAGGCGCGACGCGCAATGGATGGGCGCCGTGTATCACGCGCTCGGCCTCAGCGTCGGCATCATCCAGAGCGCCGGCGAGGCCCGCCCGGACGACGCCTCCTACTTGTATGATCCGACCTACCCGACGAAGGACGACCGGCTGGTGAATCTGCGGCCGGTGAAGCGCGCCGACTGCTACCGCGCAGACATCACGTATGGCACGAACAACGAGTACGGCTTCGACTACCTGCGCGACAACATGACGCAGGACCTGAGCGAGTGCGTGCAGCGCGTGGATGAGGACGGCCAGCCGTTGTTGTACTTCGCCGTGATCGACGAAGTGGACAACCTGTTGATCGACGAAGCGCGCACGCCGCTCATCATCAGCGGTCAGGCCGATGAGCCGTCCCCGCTGTACAAGCGGTTTGCCGACCTGGTGCGCCGGCTGGAGCCAAGCAAAAATAACGACCCTAAAAACCCCGACGGCGACTACATCGTTGAAGCCAGGACCAAAAATGTCACGCTGACCGAACAGGGCATCATCCACATCGAGAAGATGCTGGGGATCGAGAACCTGTACTCGGCCGAGCACGCCGAGATGACGCCGTACCTGGACAACGCGCTGCGCGCCCACGCCATCTACGAGCGCGACCGGGATTACGTGGTCAGCGACAAGCGCGAGATCATCATCGTGGACGAGTTCACCGGCCGCATGATGTATGGCCGGCGCTTCAGCGAGGGCCTGCACCAGGCTATCGAAGCCAAGGAAGGCGTGAAGGTGCAGCGCGAATCGCTGACCTACGCCACGATCACTTTCCAGAACTTCTTCCGCATGTACGAGAAACTGTCCGGCATGACCGGCACCGCCATGACCGAGGCGGAGGAGTTCTTCAAGATTTACAACCTTGAAGTCGTGCCGCTGCCCACCAATATCGAATACCAGGCCATGCAAAAGAAGCTGGTCGAGCAGCGCGACAAGTTCATGGACGGCTCGCCGGTGACGGTGTACATCGACCCGAAGAATCCGGGCCGCAAGTATTACCGCCGGCTGGACTATGCCGACCTGGTGTACAAAACGCGCGACGCCAAGTTCAAGGCGGTGGTGGACGAGATCGCCCGGGTGCACCAAACGGGCCGACCGATCCTGGTGGGCACGATCGCCATCGAGACGAGCGAAATGCTGAGCGACCTGCTGCGCCGGAAGGGGATCGAACACCAGGTGCTGAACGCCAAGCAGCACGAGCGCGAGGCGGTGATTATCGCGCAGGCCGGCCGGCTGGGCGCGGTGACGATCGCCACCAACATGGCCGGGCGCGGCGTGGACATTCTGCTGGGCGGCAACCCGGAGGGGATTGCCCGCGAACGGCTGCGCAAACAGGGCGTTGATCTGACCCAGGCGCCGAAGGAAGTCTGGCAGGCTGCGCTGGCCCAGGCGGAAGCCGAAACCAGCGCGGAGAAAAAGAAAGTGCTCGAGCTGGGCGGCCTGCACGTCATCGGCACCGAGCGACATGAGGCGCGGCGCATCGACAATCAGTTGCGCGGCCGCTGCGCCCGCCAGGGCGACCCCGGCTCCACGCGTTTCTACGTGTCGCTGGAAGACGAGTTGATGATGCGCTTCGGCGGCGAGCGGGTCAAAGGGCTGATGACGCGCTTGAAAATTGAGGATGATGTGCCGCTCGAGTACGGCATCCTCAGCAAGAGCATCGAGCAGGCGCAGGAAAAGGTCGAGGGCTACAACTTTGACCTGCGCAAGCACGTGATCAAGTACGACGACGTTGTGAACAAACAGCGCGAAGTGATCTATGCCCAGCGCCGCATGATTCTGGAGAAGAACGATCTGCGCGAGTCGGTCATGGGCATGGTGAACGACGAGATAAAGGCTATCGTCGACGCGCACGCCAGCGATGAGGCTGCCGAGGACTGGGACCTGACCGGCCTGGTGAACGAAGCGCGCCTGATCGTGCAAATCCCCAGAGATTTCGACGCCGAGAAATGGAAGAAGGGGACGCGCGAGGAGATGTTGCAGGAGCTGCAGGCGATGGCAGCCGCGCGCTACGACGCCGGCCTGAAAGAGTTCGGCCAGGTGTTGTTGACACAGATGAAGCTGGCGAATGTCTCGCTGGCGACTATGCGCGAAAGCCGCGACCCGTTCATGCGCAACGTTTACACCTGGGCCAGGATTCATCTGGGCGACGCGCTGACGCCGGAGCTGGAAGCGTTGCCGTTGAACGAAATCCCCGCCGACTATGCCGAGGCCGTCAACAATGCTTTTACCGATGGCGTGCGCCTGACGCGCGACCGGCTGATCCTCATCCAGACCGTCGATCAGTTCTGGGTGCGCCACCTGACTGATCTGGACGAGTTGCGCGAGGGCATCGGCCTGCGCGCCTACGCGCAGCGCGACCCGCTGGTGTCGTTCCGCACCGAGGCCAGCAACATGTATGCCGACATGCTGGACGCCGTGAGGCGGCAGGTGTCGCAGCGCATCTTCAATGTTCAGTTCAACGTGCCGCAGCCGACGCAACGACAGCAGCGCCAGGCGGCGCAGCAGTTGCAGCGCGCGGCGGCCAGCCGGCCGCAGAACCTGCGCGCCTCTGGCGGGAGCGCCGCCTCGGCGACCAGGGCGACGCCGGTGAAAGTGCCGGCCGGCCAGAAGGTGGGTCGCAATGACGTGTGCCCGTGGTGCGACAGCGGCAGGAAAGTCAAGCACTGCTCCTGCGAAGGGGCGCGCAAATTCAGGGGCGAGTTGTAGCCGGCAGGGCGAAACCTATGCGCGTTGTTCACCTGCTCAGCGACGGTGTCAGCTACTGGGACGGCGGCGGGGCGTTTGGTCTGGTGCCACGCCCGAAGTGGATGAAGATTCTCCCGCCGGATGAGCACAATCGCGTGCCGCAGGAACTGCGTTGCGCGCTGATCCAGGCTGACGGGCAAAACATCCTGGTCGATTGCGGCGTCGGGGACAAACCGAACGACGTGATTGCCACGCAGTATGAGGTGCGCCGGCCACACGGTCATTTGTTGGACGATCTGGCCCGGCGCGGCCTGGCCCCCGAAGATATCCATGCGGTGATCCTGACCCATCTGCATGGCGACCACGCCGGCTGGGCCACGCGGCTGGCCGATCACACATCTGCCTGCCGGCCCACTTTTCCCAATGCGCGCTACTACGTTCAACGTCAGGAGTATTACGACGCGACCCACACCAACGAGCGCACGCGCAACACCTACTTTCCGGAAAACTACACGCCGCTGGCGCAGGCCGGCGTGTTGACGCTGCTCGACGGCGAAGCGGAGATTGCGCCGGGTGTGCGCGCTGTGCCCACGCCGGGTCATACGGCAGGACACCAGTCAGTAGTGGTCGAGTCCGAGTCCGAATCCCATCCGCCTGTTCTGATTCTGGGCGATCTGGCAACGTACATGATCCAGTTCGCCCGCCTGCCGTGGGTGACGGCCTACGATGTGTTGCCGCTCGTCACCATCGAGACCAAGCGCGCCTGGCAGCAGTGGGCGCGCGCGCGCGAGGCTGTGCTGGTCTCGCCGCACGACACGCAGATACCGGTTGGCCGGCTGGTGAAAACAGACAAGGGTTTCTTCGAGGTTCAGCCTGCGGCGCTGTGAACGCGCTGCTCATTTTTTCATCGCAATGTCATTCCAGATCATCCCCCTTGCCATTCCCGATGTTGTGGTGATTCAGCCCCGTTCATTCCCCGACAACCGGGGATTCTTTCGCGAGCTGTTCAAGGCGTCGGCGTTTGCCGGTCTGGGACTGCCGGCGCACTTCGTTCAGGATAACTTCTCACACTCCGTTCGCGGCGTCTTGCGCGGTCTGCACTATCAGAAGAACCCGGCTGCGCAGGGCAAGCTGATCTGCGTGGCGCATGGCGAAATCTATGATGTCGCCGTCGATATTCGCAAAGGGTCGCCCACCTACGGGCGCTGGGCAGGTGAGACGCTCTCTGCCGACAATGGTCGTTTGCTGTATGTCCCGCCCGGTTTTGCGCACGGCTTTTGCGTGTTGAGCGACGCGGCCAGCGTGCTCTACAAAGTGACGGCGGAGTGGAACGGCGCGCTGGAAGCCGGCGTGCGCTGGGATGACGCCGAGATCGGCGTGGCGTGGCCGATAAGCAGCCCGATCCTCTCGGCCAAAGATGCCGCGCTGCCGGCGCTGAAGGACGCCGACAACAATTTCGTGCACTGAGGCCGGCGGGCCAATGCCGGTTTACAGACGCATGGGCATGTTTGGGCAAGCCAGCGGCTTGCCCTGCAAAGTGCGCTGAGGCCGGCGGGCCAATGTCGCCGGCCCACTGACAAAGGATAGAGCACATGAGCAAACGAACAGCGCGCGCACTGTCTGTGCCCTGGCGATTGTTCGCAGCGGTTGCGCTTGTAGTCGGCGTGGTGGCGTGCGCGCCCGCTTCTCCTGATGGCGCAGTCGTCATTCTTTGGCATACGCTGTCCGGTCGTCACGAGCGCGCGCTGTTGAACCTCATCGACCGTTGGAATCGCGGCAACCCGGCCGGGATTACAGTTGTTCCCGAGCGGCGCGACCCCGCTGCGTTGCGCGCCGGCGTGCTGAACGGCGCAGCGCGAAACGCCCTGCCCAATCTGCTGCTGGTGTCACCTTCGCAGGCGGCTGTCTATCATCAGCGCGGCATTCTGGCGCCGCTGGACTCGTACATGACCAGCGGCAGTCCTGCCACTGGATGGGGCGCGGCCGATCGCAGCGATCTCTATCCCTTCATCTTCGCGGCCGGCCGAACGACCGGCGCAGACAGCGCCACAATCGGGATTCCGTTTGGCGGCGTCGCGCGGGTGATGTTGTCCAACCTGGACTGGCTCCGGTCGATCAACATCGATGCCATGCCGGCCGACTGGGAGCAGTTTGACGCGGCGTGCGCCGGCGCCACGGATCGCTCCAGGGGAACGTTGTGCTTTGGCGCCGACACCAGCAGCGCTGTGTTCGAGGAGTGGCTGTACGCCCACGGGGGAAGCCTCATCGCGCAGAATGACGAGGGCATACAACTGCTGACGCCGGCAGCCGGTGAAGCGATCGGCCGGCTCAGCGCATACGTGCGCAACAATCAGGCCTACCGCGTGAACAGTCAGCGCCAGAGCCGGGATGATTTCACCGCCGGACGGGTCATCTTTGCATTTGATTGGAGCGATCAGATCGGCCTGTATCGCAACCTGATTCGTGAGCGGGCCAATTTCGCCTGGGATATCAGCCTGCTGCCGGCAACGCGGACCGGGTCCGCACTGCTGGAACGGGGAACTGCGTATCGCGCCCCGCTATGGGTGGTGACGAAGGCCGACGATGCGCGGCAGTTGGCCGCCTGGCGCTTCATTCGCTGGCTTACCGATGCGCCCCAGACTGTCGAGTGGGCCGTTGAGACCGGCGAATTGCCGGCCCGCGTCTCGGCCATCAATGTGATGGCCGGCCAGGCGCCTGTTGATCCATCGACGGCGTCGTTGCTGAAGACTATTGCGCCGGCAGCCCGGCCAGAGCCGCTGATCGGCGGGTGGGGATGCATCCAGGGTGTTCTCGCCAGCAGCCTGCGCCAGGTGTTTGACGGCCAGCCGGTCACGGACACTTTGCAGGTCGCGCAGTCCACTGCGCAACACGAGATTGACTTCGACTGCTCGCTGCAATAGACTTGGTGTCAATCAAAGTTGGTTATTTTTGCCACACCGGGCGCGCGCAATCAGGCGGGGTGGATGCGCAGCCCGCCTGGCGCGAGGCATGAGACGATGGTACAGGAATTTCCACTGGCGGCCTATTCGGACGACCCGATCTACAACATGAAGGCGGCCACCCAGCGCACCGGGATTCCTGCGGCGACCCTGCGCGCCTGGGAGCGCCGGTATAAAGTGCTGGAACCCAGCCGCACCGAGGGCAACTACCGGCTCTACTCCGACCGCGACATCGCCATTTTGATCTGGTTGAAGGCGCAGCTCGATGCCGGCTTGAGTATCAGCCGGGCGGTTGCGCTGCTCGAACGGCTTCGCGCAGACATGGATATGAAGACGCTGCGGACTGGGTCCGCACCGGCTGCCGACGAAGCGCCGCCCGGCGCAATTCCCTCTGGCGTGGCAATCTCGGCAACGCCGCAGACAAGCCGGGCAGCCCATGCGTTGCACACGTGGATGGACAAGCCCGACACCGCCACGGCGCAGACCTGGGATCGTCTGAAGGCTGCGCTTTACGCCGCGCTGACCCGGATGGACGAACAGGCGGCCAGTGTCACTCTGGCCGAGGCATTTGCGTTGTACCCGGTCGAGACTGTTTGCATGCATGTCATCACCCCGTGCATGGTGGCAATCGGCCAGGATTGGTTCGACGGCAAGATCTCTGTCGTGACGGAGCACTTTGCCACAGCATATCTGATGGGCCGGCTGCTGGCGCTGTTGAACGCGCAGCCGGTTCATCAAGGCCCCCTCGCGCTCATCGGTTGCGCGCCCACCGAGCGCCACGAGGTCGGGGCGATGATGGTGGCGTTGCTGTTGCGGCGCGCCGGCTATAACGTGCGCTACCTTGGCTCGGACATCCCCCTGGTGGAACTGGCGCGCGCAGTGCGGGAGTTGAAGCCCCGCGTGCTGGCGGTGTCCGCCATGATGTCCGAATCCGCGCAGTTTCTGCTCGACCTCCCGCGCCATCTCGCAAACGAATCGTCCCGCACTCAGCTCGTGTTCGGCGGCCGGGCATTTTCCATTAACCGCGATCTCGCCGCCCATCTCAACGACAGCATTGTTGCGACGGATATCGTGGACGGCATTGCCCGGATCGAGCGGCTGCTGTCTTGACAGACGCCTTGCCTGAGCGGCGCCGTCACGGCGTCCAGGCGGGGATGGTCGCGTCTGCGGCCAGCACGCGTTGCTCTGCAAGCCCCGGCGCCGGCGCGACCCGAATCAACCACACCTCGGGTCGCGCATTGGGCGCGCGCAAGTTGTTGCGCACGGCCGCAATCCATGTTTCGTCCGGGCTCCATCTCAGACCGCCGTAACTGTATTCCGGCTGATCGGTCAGTGGGCGGGCCTGGGCAGTGTTGTCGGCCTGACTGACCCACACCTGCGGCCCCAGCGACACAAAGCCGGCTCCGGTTCGTATCGACTGACGGCTGAACGCAATCCATGCGCCGGAAGGCGACCATGTAATCGAAGCGTCATTGGTCGTCGTCAGGGCTGTGACCGGGGTAATCACGTTCATCACCAGGTCGGCGCGCAACATCTGGCTGAACTGACCCGTGTCCACAGCCACCAGCTCGGGGTAGATCAACTGGTTGCCATCGGGCGACCAGGCGCCGGAGTCGCCCAGCACGCTCGGCAATTGGATGATCTCGCCCGATTGCGTATCGACGACGGTAATCGCGCTTTCCAGCGGGTCGTAGTATGAGAGCCTGTCGCCCAGCGGCGCCCAGCGCGGCAGGAAGCCGAGTTTCTGGCTCTCGCCGGCCTGGTCGCCGCCAAAAAGAGGCGCAGCCTGGCGCGTGCTGACATCGACGAGCCAGATGCGCGCCGGCCCCGGCGAGCGACCGATGGCGCCGTCTATCAGCGTGCGTCGCTCGAATGCGATGCGCGTCCCGTCGGCAGCCCAGGCGGGTGACTGGCAGACCTGCTGATCGCAGGCGACGAGCAGTTCGCGCCGGCTGCCGTCGAGCTGGATCAGCCACAGATCGCGGACGCCGGAATCGTCGCGGTTGGCGCTGTACACGATGCGCGCGCCGTCGGGGCTGATGGCAAAGTCGAACACGCCATACGGCTCAGACGTGATCTGGCGGGGCGGGGTCGCGCCGTCTATCTCTGCCAGGTAGAGGTTGCCGGCATCGAGCGCGGGCGAGAGGTAGACTACGCGCGGGTGGCCGGTGCGAAAAGACCACTGCGTGTCGCGCAACAGCAGCCGGCCGCGCGCGCTGCGGGCGCCGGCCTCGATCGTCACAGTGTAGGCAGTGTCGGGCTGCAAAGGGCCGGCCGGCACAAATAGCGCCGTGTTCCCATTCCAGCGCAGCGCCCCGCTGATCTGCGGAGACAGGCGCACCCGGCCTTCGAGCGAGTCGGCAACCATCGCTTCGCTGAAGGTGAAAGAAAGGGCAGATCGAATGGCGACCGATTCGGCCCCGGCTGCCGGTGTGGCGCGTGTGATCTGCACGCCTACCTGATCGCCGCGCCACAGAATGATGCCGATCACGCAGGCGATTGCGGCCATCGCAGAGAGCGCGGCGCGATCCAGGCGATCGAGTGTCATTTTTGGCGACGCTCCGGGGCACATGGGCGCGCGATCCGGCGTTACGCCAGTTGCACAACCTGGTTCACGTTCAGGACGCTGACGAACCGGTTGCCGGTCTTGTGATCTGCGCCAATCATGATCGCGCTGATCGATGCCGGCGAGATGGCCAGGCGCTGGAAATTATCGAACGGCATGCCGAGGAAATGCGCCAATGCGGCGCGGATGGGGTCGGCGTGCATGATGACCGCGATGACCGGCGGCGGCATGTTCGGCTGTGGATCTGCGCCGGCGCTAACGTCGCCGTTTTCCTGTGTTGCGTCCGCCCGGGGCGGTGGTTCGGGGTCTGGATGGCAGGCGGCGATTTGCTCCAGCGCCGCCACCACCCGTTGTTGCATACCGGCCAGGCATTCGCCGTTGGGAAAGCAGGCTTCAGAGGGCCTGGTCTGAACGACCTTCCAAAGATCGCGGGTGTCCGGCGCATCGCCCAGGTCTTTGGTGGGCCGGCCGGTCAGGTCGCCGGTGTCGGTGTCGGCCAGGTCGGGTCGGATGACGATGCTGAGGCCGTGCGGGGCAGCTACCCGCCAGGCGGTCTCGATGGCGCGCTCGAGGTGGCTGGCGTAGACAGCATCCAGCTTTCGATCCTTGAGGAATCGGCCCAGCGACTCGGCTTGCGCCCTGCCTTCGTCGTTGAGGTGAATGTTGGCGGTCTGGCCCGGCAGCCGGCCGGTTTTCACAAAGTCGTTGGTTGCGTGTCGGATCAGGAGTAGTACAGGCACGGGCGCTATTGTAGACGAGACGCGCTGCGGGGCGTGATGCGGCGGTTGCCGACTATGGCAGATAGTACAAGGGATTCTGGAGCACCCCGCCGTACCGAATCTCGAAGTGCAGGTGCGGGCCGGTTGAGCGGCCGGTGCTGCCCATGGCGGCGATGATCTGGCCGCGCGCAACCGGCTGGCCGGGGTCAACGTAATAGGCGCTAAGGTGGGCGTACACGGTCACAAAACCGTTGCCGTGGTTAATCATGACCATGTAACCATAGCCGGTGCCGTCCCAGCCGGCAAAGCTGACGTAGCCACTGTCCGCCGCGCCAATAGGGATGCCGATGGCGTTGGCAATGTCCAGGGCCTGATGCCCCCACCAATATCCCTGCGAGATGTAGCCGTTGGTCGGCCACTGGAATGTGCCGCTGGCCGCGACTCTGACGGGGGCGCCGGTGTACGCGCTGGCCGCATACGAATTGGTCGGTTGTTGCGCAACACGCGGCTTGAACGGTTTAACGCCCCTGGGGACGACGATTTTCTGTCCTGGCAACAGGTTCGAGGCGTCTGATAGCGCGTTGAGCGGCGAGGCGACGATGTCTTCCACCTTTGCTTTGAATTTGGAAGCGATGCTGTCCAGGGTGTCCTCTTCCTGCACGGTATACCAGATGCCATCTGTGGGCAGCACATACAACACCTGGCCGATGTCCAGCCGGTCGGGTGTCTCTTCGACGGCTTCATTTGACCAGACCAGGGTCGAGGGTTGCAGGCCGAACCGCACCGCAATGGCTTCGACTGTGTCGCCCGGCTGAACGGTGTAGGTGATGATGCCGGCGCGCGCCTCGGTTGGCCTGCTCGTGTCCGCCACGGCCAGCCGCGAGAGTAACCCGCCGTCCTGATTGTTCACCGCAGCGTAGGTCTGAAAGCGCTCTGGCGAGTAGACAGGGCCGCCTCCGATCTGGTCGTCGGCTGTGCGGCCATCCCCCTCGGTCGGCGAGGCCGCCGCCGGCTGGCTCGATGGCAGCGCCCCGGCTATGGCGGCGGGGCCGGTCATCTGCGCGCCGGCCAGGACGATGGCCAGGAGCGCCACAGCCACGATGGCGATGTGCGAGGTGTACCGGCTGATCAGCACCAGCAGCCGCCAGCGAATCTCCTCTGAGCGAAGATGTTGCCGGACGAGACGCCGTGTCGCGCGCGCGCGCGTGATCACCTGCGCCGAGTCCCGGATGAGGATGAGAGCGTGCGGACCTGGTCCGCTTCGTCGTTGCGTCGGTAGCACGGTAGAGCCTTGAGGGGGGAGTATAGTACAGCGGCGCAAGCAACCCGCCATGCGGCGCATGTGCGGGGCCTGCGCGGCTGAATCTAGGGGGCCGGCAGCACACTCCAGGGATTGATCGCCCGGCTGCCGGCCCGGATCTCGAAGTGCAGATGCGGGCCGGTCGATCGGCCCACCGAGCCGACGGCGGCAATCACCGTCCCCTGAAGCACCTGTTGCCCGCAGCCCACATAGAGCTGACTGGCGTGGGCGTATAGTGACTGATAGCCGTTGCCGTGATCGAGCACCACATACTGCCCGTAGCCGACCGGAACACCGGCGGCGTTGAGCGAATACCCGGCGTAGATCACGGTGCCGCTGTCCACGGCGTAGATCGGCTCGCCAAGTCGGCCGGCGAAATCGAGACCTGGGTGCCAACTGCTGAAGTTGTAGCCTGATAGATAGCGCCGGTTCGTGGGGTAGATGAAGCTGCCCGTGCCCAGCGGCGGGATGGCTACCTCGCCACAGCGCCCGACCCGGTAAACAGACACGCCGGTAACCGGGTTGCGCCTGACTTCCACGGGCCTGGGCACCTGCCAGATCACGGTTTCGCGCTGGCCGCCGGGCACGAACAACTCCTGGCCGACCTGCAGGAGCTGATTGACACTGTTCAGGTTGTTGACCCGCTGCTCGACAATGGATTCGGGCGACACCTGAAAGCGCCGGGCAAGCGCTTCGATCGTGTCGCCGGCTTCGACCTCTATCACGAGGCCGTTCGACGGCGGGATCACCAGTTCCATGCCGATCGACAGCAGATCGGGATTGTCTTTGAGCGCCTTGTAGTTGGACCACAAGACCGTTTCGGGAGTGAGGCCGAAAGCGCCGGCAATGCCAAACAACGTGTCGCCGGCCTGAACGGAGTAGTAAATGAGACCCCGCGATGGCGCATCGGCGCGCGCGCTGTCGCCGGACTGTCCGGCTTCGGTCATCGGCGCAAAATTGCGCACGATCGAGTCCTCGCTGCCGGATGCGGCCCCGTCGCCACGCTGGGGCGCCAGCAGCACGCCGGGCTGGTTGGGGTCGATGAGCGCGGCTTCATCCTGGGCCTGAGTCTGGTTGCCGATCAGGCTGGGCAGTTGGGTCGTAGCAAGCATCACGGCAGCCACCGTGATGATCAGAACGATCAGGTGGGTGATGTAGCGCGAAGCCCCTGCCAGCGCGGATAACACGCCCCTGTCGGGTCGAGGCGAATCCCATCCGCGAGGGCTGCCTGGCCGGCGGCGATTGTCATAACGCATTCAACTTCCTATGATCGGCGATTATACTGACTCTGGGCAGGAGGCTGACCACAAAAGCCGCACTCTGAGCGAGCGGGGTCATGGCGCAGTTGGCGGCGGAGCGGCGGTGGTGATGGTCGGTTCTGCCGGCTGGCCGGGTGGGGGCGTGTCACCTGAAAGATCGTCTCCGAAAGGTGTGGCAGTGTCCGTGGCGGCGATGGCATCTGCCGGAGGGGCGAACTGGAGCGCGAGCAGGCGCTGCAGGGCATCGGCTGTGACACGGGTGTTCTGCTCCATGTCCATCAACACGTAGATCATCTGACTGGCAGCCAGAAAGCCGACGAACTGGATGGTTGCGACAAGCAGGCTGGCAATGGCGCCGGCGACGCCGACGATCAGGCTGGCTGTCGGCGCGCCGGCAGACTGGCCCGGCAGCGGCAAATCAATCAAATTGAACGCGCCGGCCAGCAGAATCCCCAGGGCGCTCAACAGGCCAAGGATCATCGACACCCACGCCAGCACCTGGAGCGCGAAAGCCACAAAGCGAAGCGCCCCGTATCTGCGTTGTGTCATCGGTCTGTCCTCCTGCGCCAAGTATAATTGTCGCTCAAACAAGGTCCGTTCGCGCCGTCAGCGCCGCCAGATTGCGATGGTGCAGGCGGGTTCCCCATGAGCCTCGCGCAGATTGCATGTGTTTGCCGCGCGCAATGCCATGTCGCCAAGGCGCGGATGCCGGGATGGAGATTCAGTTTCTTATGGATGCAGGTTTCGCTATAGTCGTCTTTTTCTCGACCGTTGCGTTTGTGTTTCTGCTGGTGTGGATCGTCGTCATCGTGCCCCAGAACCGCGCGCGGAAGAACCAGGAGCAGGTTGTCAGCGATCTCAAGATCGGCGAGGAAATCGTGACAGTGGGGGGCCTCATTGGCAGGCTGACCTACCTCAACCGTGACGAGGATATTGCCCGCATCGAGGTGGCGAAGGGTGTCGAAGTGCGCATCATTCCGGCCGCCATCAGCCATCCGCTCGACTTTGTGCAGCGCCTGGAGCGAGAGAAGCGCGCCGGCCAGTCGAAGCCGGGCGCCAAATAAGTGACGCGCCCCGCCATCAGGCCAATACGCAACACGCAATACGCAATACGCAACACGTGATCCGCATTGTGCGCCATAACCCCCATGCGCTTTGATGTGTTTACCCTGTTCCCCGGCATGTTTGTCAGTCCATTTGGGGAAAGCATTCTGCGCCGCGCGCTCGACGCCGGCCTGATCGAGCTTTACACCCACAACATCCGCGACTACACCACAGACAAACACCAGATCACAGACGACTATGCTTACGGCGGCGGGGGCGGCATGGTGATGAAGCCGGAGCCGATCTTCGCGGCGGTCGAGTCGGTGCTGGCCGGCGTAGAAGGCGCGCCGATCATTCTCATGTCTCCCGCCGGGCGGGTGTTCACCCATGCCATCGCGCGTGAACTGGCGCAATATCCCCGCATCGCCCTGGTGTGCGGCCATTACGAAGGCGTGGACGAGCGGGTGCGCGAGCATCTGTGCACCGACGAGATCAGTATTGGCGACTATGTGCTCACCGGCGGCGAGCTGCCGGCCATGGTCATCGTCGATGCTGTGTCGCGGCTGGTGCCGGGCGTGCTGCCGGAATGGGCGCCGGAGAACGAGTCGCACGCCAACGGGATGATCGAGTATCCACACTACACGCGCCCGGCCGAGTTTCGCGGCTGGCGCGTGCCCGACGTGCTGCTCAGCGGCAATCACGCTGCCATTGCCCGCTGGCGCCGCGAGCAGTCAGAACTGCGCACGAAAAGACGAAGGACAAGTCACGAATGACTGATCACCCGATTCACCCATCCCATTCTGTGCGCAGCGCGGCATTCGTTCTGATTGCGTGCGCGCTGGCGATGGCCGGCTGTTCGGGACCGACGCGCGCGCCATCGGCTGCGCCCGCCGAGTCACCCACCGTTGTTTTGAAAGCGACGGTGTTCGACTTGCCGGCGCAGACCACGCCGGCGGCGACTGCGACGCCCGTCCCTGCGCCGGCCCCTTCGCCGACACCGGCCCCGCAGCCCATCGTCATGGCTGTCGTGGGCGAGCCGCAGACCCTGCATCCCCTGTACGCGACGGCGCAGGTCGCCCGCACGGTGCTGGCTCCGGTCTTCGTGGGGTGCGTTGGCCAGGATGAAACCGGCGCGCCGGTGGCGCTGGGCTGCGAGCGCGTGCCCACACTCGAAAATGGCGACGCCCGCTTCATCGGCGAAGGCGATGAGCGCCACCTGGAAGTGACCTTTCGCATTCGCCCCGGCTGGCGCTGGACTGACGGCCGGCCGGTGACCGCTCAGGACGCTGTGTTTGCCTGGCAACTTGCCATGGCCCCCGAAGCGCAGGTGCGCGATCCGCTGGCGCAGAAAATCTTCGCCATGACTGCCCCGGACGAGCGCACCATCGTGGCGCGCTTTATGAGCGCCGCGCAGGCGCGCGCGGCTGCCGCCGGCGCGCTGCAAGGCGAGGTGGCGTTTGACTACTTCAGCCAGCAGGGCGATTACGCCCGCTATGCCCGGCAGGCCACCCCATTGTCCGACGCGCGCTACTGGGCGGTTGCGCGCTGGCTGCCCGCGCACCTGCTGGCCGATGTGCCGGCGCGCGATCAGATCAACAGCCCGTTTGCCAGCCGGCCGGTGGGCGATGGCGCGTTTGAAATTGTGTCATGGAACCGGGGCGCCGATCTGACGCTGGCGCGCTCTGCGCAGCCCTTTCCGCTGGAGCCGGCCGGCGACGCGCCGTCCATCACCTTCAAATTCGCGCCCGACGAGGCCACGGCCGCGCAATGGGCGCTGCAAGGTGACGCGCACCTCAGTCAGCCACTGCCCGTGGAGTCCATCGCCCCGGCCCTGGACGCGCCGGCTTTCGCCGCGCTGATGGGCATGTCGGTTGTGTTGCCCATGCCGGTCTTCGAGCAGATCGTGCTCAATGTCAGCCGGCCGCCGCTGGACGATGTGAAAGTGCGTCAGGCGCTGCGACTGGCAATCGACGCGCAGGCCATCCTGGCCGACCCGGTTACGGGGCTGGTCACTGAGCCGCTGGTTCTCGACCCGAGCGGCCTGTTTTACGGCATCGCGCCGAATGCGCTTGCCATGAATCATGACCTGGCGCAGGCGCGGGCCCTGCTGCAAGAGGCCGGCTGGCAGTGCGACCTGTTGCCATGCGTCAGGCCGGCGCAGCAACCGAATGGTCGCGTCATCACGCAAACGCTCCAGCTCACATTGGTGACGAACGAGCGCGCGCCGCGCAATGCGTTGAGCCAGCTCGTTCAAAAGCAACTGGGGGCGGCCGGCTTTGCCGTCGATCTGCGCATCGTGAGCGGGCTGGGCAGGGCCAGCAGGCTGTTCGCGCCGTATGAGGCGGGCGGCATTTTGCTCACGCGCGATTTCGACGCCGCACTGTTCCAGGCGCCGTCTCTGGCAGGGTTCAGCGGCGCGCTCGACTGCGCCAGCATCCCCGATCAAAACAACCACAGCGCGGCGCAGGGCAACGCGGGCGGCTATTGCAACCCGGCTGCCGATGCGCTGATGGCAGAAGCCGAGGAAGGCGAGAGCGCCATCTCGGAACAAGCGCGCGCGCAAGCCATCGAAGCCGCGCTGGCGGCAGTGTCGGACGCGGCGCCGATTGTGCCGCTGTATTCGCCGGCATGGCTGTTGCCAGCGCGCGAAGTGGCGGGGCTGCGTTATGCCGGGTTTGGTATCGTCACCTGGAACGCCTGGGCATGGCGGCGCTGAGGGCGCCCATCACGCTGCCATCATGTTGCGCTTGGCGCTCACTCAGGAAGCGCCGGTACACTCGAATGAATTCACGAAGCCGGCGACGGCTGTGGTCTCCGCGCCGGCGCCGGCGCGGATCAAGAAAGGGGATGCAACATGGACCAGCAGATCAATGCGGATGGCATGGCGGAGGCAGTCCGCCGCATCTACGAAAAGCCGCGCGCAAAAGAGATCTACATGATCGCCGGGTGGCATCAGTGGGCAGACGCCGGCGCGATTTCATCGGCGCTGCCCCGCTATCTGATCGACCTGACCGGCGCCCGGAAGATCGCTGAGATTCAGCCGCACGGGTTCTACCTTTTCCAGATCCCGGGCACACATGGCTTCCTGAGGCCGGAAGTCAGGCTGGAAGACGGCTTTCGCAAAAGCATGTCTTCGAACACGAACGAGTTCTACTACACCGGCGACGATGAGCGGGGCCTGGTCATCTTTCTGGGGCACGAGCCGCACATGAATGGCGAACGATACGCAGAGGCGTTTCTCGATGTCGTCAAGGCGCTGGGCGTCAGGCGGGTTGTGGTGGTCGGCGGGGTATATGGGGCCACGCCCTATGACCGCGATCGGGCGGTGTCGTGCGTGTACAGTCTGCCCGGCATGAAAGAGGAAATGGAGAGCTATGCCGTCACCTTCTCGAACTATGAGGGTGGCGTCAGTATTGGCACGTACATGGCGCACCACGCCGAGGCTGCCGGCGTGCCGCTGGTGTCGTTGTATGCCTTTGTGCCGGCTTACGACTTCTCGCAATTGACCGACAAGCTGCAGGGTATGCGCGTCGAGAATGACTTCAAGGCCTGGCACGAGTTGATGCGCCGGGTCAATCACATGTTCAAGCTGGGGCTTGACCTGTCCGACCTTGAGCGGCGCAGCAATGAACTGACCGCTTCGATCGCGCAGAAGATCAACGAGATCGATGGCCGGCTGCCCCAGCTCGGCATTCACGAGTTCATGGCCAGGGTGGGCGCGGAGTTCACCGAGACGCCCTTCATGCCGCTGGATGTGTGGGAGCGCGGGCTGGAAGATTTGTTCACAGACGAATAGACGCGCCAGAGTTGACACGCGCGCGAAGCGCGGCTAGAATCCGCCCGTCTCAGGAGGCTATGAGCATGATCCGACGAAGAAACAGTGACGCGCTAAAGCGCCTGCGCGGATGCTTGCTCCAACCTCGATGCGGCGGCGGAAGGCAACCCGGCTCCACCGGCTAAAGTTCAGCGCCGGAACAAGACGCGGATTTCGAGAGGCCATGAGCAGCAACGCTGCTCATGGCTTTTTTGTTGTTGCGCGTCCGGTTGCCGCTTGCGTTATCTGCGCTGCCTGTGTCATGTCCTGCTCACCCTCCCGCAGGTTCAGAGAGATGGAAATGCGAGCGATTCCAACCTGCGTGAGGATAGGCTGAAGTTGCGATTCGATCTGCTTTCCTGAATCTGATCTGCTGTATGCGCCATGAATGAATTAAAGAAACTCCTGCCGTTCGTCAAGCCCTATTGGGGCAGACTGGCTCTGTTGGGCGCAGTCGCCATCGTCTCTCTGGTCGGCATGCTGCTCGAGCCGTACTTCTTCGGGCTGGCGATCGATCAGGGCATCGTCAAACAGGACATGGACGCCGTCATTCTGTATTGCGGCCTGCTGATCGCGTCGGCCATCGTCTTCAGCGCGGGGAACTACGTCAAGTCCCTGCTGCAGGGGATTGTGGCGGCCGACGTGGTGCGCGATCTGCGCAACGCGCTGTATCGCAAGTTGCAGTTTCTGCCGTTTAGCTGGTATGCCACCATGCCCACCGGCCAGATCATGTCGCGCATGTTGAGCGACATGGACGCCGTCGAGCAGTTTGTCGCCTGGGGCTTCACCACCATGCTCACCGAGGGCGCGACCTTTTTCTTCACGTTTCTCATTTTGTTGACGTTGGACTGGCAGCTCACGCTGGCGGTGCTTGCGCCGATGCCGCTCATGGCGATCGCCATCGTCCGCTTCCGCCTGAAGATCGACCCGGCCTGGGCGGCTGTGCGCGAGCAGATGGGGCGGCTGACAACGGTTTTACAGGAGAACATCGCCGGCGTGCGGGTGGTCAAAGCATTCGCCCGCGAGCCGCACGCCATGCGCCGCTTCGACGAACAGAACGCGCTCAATCGCGCCCGCAACGTGGACCGCACCCGGCTGGAAGCCGGCGCTTTCCCGATGATGGATTTTGTGTCGGGCCTGTCGTTTCTGGTCATGCTGGCCGTCGGCGCGGTTCGGCTGGTTGAAGGCTCGCTCAGCCTGGGCGTGTTCTTTTCGTTCACGTGGTATATCTGGTCGATCATCTGGCCGGTGCGCATCACCGGCTGGCTGGTGAGCATCATGCGCCAGGCCGTGGCGTCCATCCCCCGGCTGTGGGAAATCCTGCAAGCCGAGCAAACGATCCGCGACCCTGCGCCAGAGGCCGGCGGCGCAACAGAGCCGCGCGAAAACGCCGAAGGCCCGGCGCGGGTCGAGTTCGACAACGTGACGTTCGCGTTCCCGGACGATCCGGCCACGCCGGTGTTGAACGGGCTGACGCTCTCGATCGAGCCGGGGCAGACGGTGGCGATTCTGGGCGGCACCGGCTCCGGCAAATCGTCGGTGATCAACCTCGTCCCCCGCTTCTACGACGTGACCGGCGGGCGGGTGCTGGTGGACGGGGTCGATGTGCGCGACATCCCCCTGAAGCAACTGCGCGCCCAGATCGGCATTGTGCCGCAGGAGACTTTCCTGTTCTCGGCCTCCCTGCGCGAGAACATAGCGTTTGGCAGGCCCGACGCGACCGAAGCGGAAGTGATCGCCGCAGCCCGTGTCGCTCAGGTGGATGACTTTGCCCGCGCGATGCCAAAAGGCTACGACACCCTGATCGGCGAGCGCGGGGTCGGCCTGAGCGGCGGCCAGCGCCAGCGCGTTGCCCTGGCGCGGGCGGTGCTGATGGACCCGCGCATCCTGATTCTGGACGAGGCCACTTCGGCGGTGGACACGGCCACTGAAGACGCCATCCAGTCGGCGCTGGCGGAGGTCATGCGCGGCCGCACATCGATCATCGTGGCGCAACGCCTCAGCACGATGAAGAACGCCGATCACATTGTGGTGCTGAAGGATGGGCGCGTGGCAGAGGAAGGCACGCACGAGGAGCTGATGGCGCTCGGCGGCGAGTACACCCGCCTGTACGAGTTGCAGTACCGCGACCAGGAAGCGCGCCGCCACGATCTGCTCGACGAGGGTGGAGGGTCGCCGGTTGCGCCTGAGCCGGCGCTTGCGCAGTGACCGGAATTGCCTTCTACTGCTTCTTTTGATTGGGGCGCAGGTAATAGCCGGTGTTCCTGTAGTTGACGCACAGGGCTGTGATATAGGCGGTCAACTCCATCAGCTTTTTCTCGCGCTGCTCCCGCTCGATCCACAGGTTGAGCGCCCTGGCGCGGTGCAGGCACTTGTCGATCAGGTCGTGGGCAACGGCGCTGTCGACGCCGACCCAGTACGCCACCCGGTTGATCAGCGGCACTTTTTGAGCGCGGATGAAGGTCTCGGCCCGCTCGTAATCGCGGAACAGCGCGCGCCGGCTGGCGATGCGAGGCTGCTTGCGGAACATGGCTTTCAAGTCGGGGTCAAGGTAGCCGGTGGCCTTGCGATAGTAGTGCGCCGGCCTGGCGCGCATGAACTGGGCCACCGTCTCTTTGACATCTTCGACCCGCTCGTACATCCAGGAGGTTTTGGTTTCGACCAGCGGGTCCTGCCGGCTCAACTCGCGGATGATCCGGTCGGCGTAGGTGAGTTTTTCCAGCGCCAATGGGCGATTCTTGTACTTGCGCCGCCAGCCGGAGCGCGGTGTCAGCCAGACGCAGAAGGTCTCGGCAAAATCCTCGTCGGGGTGCTTCTGGGCATAGTGGTCGCCGTTGGGATTGACGTAACTCCGGCTCCAGGGGTTGTAATCGAACTCATCGCTGTCGGGATATGTGCCGAAGAAGTTTCCCTGCACTTCAAAAAGCTGGCGAAATTCCGGCGTGCGATAGAGTTTGTACGCATAACAGAAGGCGTGCCCCACTTCGTGCCGCAGCACATCCACGATTTGCTGCTCGCTATATCGCCAGCCGCGAAATTCCGCGTTCAATTCCTGGAGCAGCGGGTGCGCGTCGTAGAAGCCAAGCGAGATGATCGGCGAGCCGGCGATGCATCCGTAGCCGGTGGACAGGTAGAACACCGGCTCCATGCGCCGAATCCCCGATCGCTTCAGGTCGGCGCGGACGATGGCAATCGCTTCCTCGAGATAAGTTCCCTCGATGGACAGCCCCAGCTCGTTGATCGGCGTGTTCAGCAGTTCGAGCTTGAGCGTTTCAGTTTGATAGAGCAGTTGGCGAGTGCGACGCATGGCGACTCGTTCAATCTTGTCTGACTGACGCTTTCATGGAAGAGAGCAGGCTGGCCGGCGAGCGGGTATTCTAACCCGGCCGGTTCTGAAGGCCGCCGGTCCGGCCCGTCAGCCGGCCTGCTACTGCAGGGCTGATGGCCAGCACAAACAGCCCCATGTCCAGACCCTGCTGGACGCGCAGGCCGAAGAACATCATGGTTGCGTCGGCGCGGCCAAACTGAAGGACAAAGTCGCCGGCGCTGAAGAACAGCGTCCAGATCAGCAAAGGGTGCGCCGCGCCTTTTGTCCGCAGTGACGCCACGATCGGAATGGCGACGCATACAACCAGCCATGCGGCCATCAATATCTGCGTCGGCAGGCGCGGATTGCTCATCGAGTAGGCATCGGGCCAGTCAGCACGCAGATGCCACAGGATGCCATCCGTCCAAAACACCTCACGCCCGTAAGCGCATGCGTTGGAGATGCAGCCGATGGATGCGCCGATGCCGACCAGGGATGCCAGCGCCGCGAGGGACACAGGGTGAGGCCGTTTCATCCGGCTCGACAGCCGCCACCCGACCAGCATGCCCGCGATGGCGGCGTGCTCCGAGATGCCGGCCGCCGGTGCCAGGGTAACCTCCGCAGGCCGCTCGGCGAAGTAAGTGGCGTTCAGCGCGATGTAGCCGGCGCGGCCGGCTGCCAGCGCGCACACGCCGATCAACAAGAGCGCATCCACGATATGCAGCCGGTCGCGCCACGACGCGCCCCCATGCCAGAGGCACCACGCGATGCCCGGCAGGGCGCACAGCCCGATCCAGAATGTGTAACTGCTCAGAGAGAGCGGGCCAAAAATGATCTGCGTGGACATGCTCACCTCACAGACAACCGCTGCGTAGGGAAATCGTCAGGCGTGCCTGAATTTTGCGTTGGGAGAGCGTAGGGCGAGTTGCAGGTCAAGCGTCATGTTGCGGGCAGAAATTGTGTTAATGTGTTATCAGTCCGACGGGACTTCTCCTCCTTACTCCTCCTGAACGTGAGGGCTTGTGAGCGGCGCACAAGCCCTCATCGCAGGGGAACCTGAACAAACACAAACCCGAAGGGTTGAGCCAACCCTTCGGGTTTTCGTTTGAGTCGGGGCGCCGAGATTTGAACTCGGGACCCCTTGCACCCCATGCAAGTGCGCTACCAGGCTGCGCTACGCCCCGACAACGCGCCTCGAGGCACAACAGGAATCTGCTGTATCTCCGGGTCGCAGGTCGAAGATTGTAGCACAACACCCGGCCTATGTTATTACGCATTTACGCCGGCAGCGGCGCGGGCGGCAGGTCTGACTTTGGCGCGGCAAAACCGCTGAACTGGCGATAGGCCACCGTCCAGACCACGATGATAAACAGGTTCAGAAACAACCCCACGATCGACGTCAGCAGCGTGATGATGGTGTAGATAGGCAAGTTAATCATTTCCCACGTGTCGGGCACATCACCCCGATTGATTTGCTCTATCCAGTTGCCCATCTGCGGGAGCACTGCCAGATTGCCAAGCAATCCGAGCACAAAACCGATGACTGCGGTGATCAGGAAGACGATCACCGCCAGCAGGATGACATTGCCCAGGTTGGCGCGGAACAAGGCCCAGCCGCGCTTCAAACCGGCGATTGGGCCGGCGCCTTCGATCACAATGGCGCGCTCGCCCATCACCTGCACGCCGGCGGCGATCAAAAGATAGATCGATGAGATGCAGATCAGCCCAATGCCTGCGCACAACGCTGCCACAAACCCGCCCACCACGGATTCTGCCTGCTCGAGCGTGCTCTGCATGAGCGAGATGAACGGCAAAGCAAAAATCACAAGGACCAGAGCCCCAATGACAATCGCTGGCAGAAAGAGAACGATGTTAAACACGAGCAGCGGGATGAGCTTGCGGAAGCCGGCCCCAAGCGTGTAGCTGAAGGATGCGCTTCCCGTCGTCTCGATGCTGTGAACGCCGGCAATGACCCCGCCGCGAACCACCAGCAGGATTACCGCCGACAGCGCGCTGATCGCCAGCAGCAGCAGAATCAACGGCAACCACACCGCGAACACACGCGCATAGGCGGCCAGCATCTCCGCGCCGGAGGTCGCGTTCATAAAGTCCTCTGGCCGGAACGCAAAGTTAAGTCCCGCGCCGAGCAGCGCCCCGATGAAGCTGAGCAACGTCGGCGCCAGCATCACCACCCAGAGCGCGCGGTGTTGAAAAGTGATCCTGATTGCGCGCGAAAGCGTCATGCCGATATTCATCGTGTCATCTCCCTGTGTGTCTTGTATGGCTGAAGCTCTGCGCCCGTCTGCTTCAGCCGTGCTTCACGTACACGGTTTTGGTGCGAGTATAGAACTCAATGGCAGCCTGGCCCTGCTCCTTGAACGTGTTGGCGCTGGAATTTTTGAATCCGCCGAAGGGCGCCTGCAAGGCCAGGCCGGTGGTCTGTTCGTTGATCTTCACCACGCCGGCCTCGACGCGGTTGGCAAACGTGAACGCCTTCTTCAAATCATTTGTGACGATGCCCGCCGATAACCCGAACCCGATCGCATTCGCTTTGTCGATCGCGTCGTCGATGTCCCGCGCCCGGATGATGCTGATAACCGGCCCGAAGACTTCTTCCTGGGCAATGCGCATGTTCACATCGGCATGGTCGAACACGGTCGGCTGCACGTAGAATCCGCCGTCCATCGCCCTGCTGCCGCCGGCCAGCAGTTTGGCGCCCTCCTTCTGCCCGATCTCGATGTACATCAGATCGGTTTCGAGTTGATCCTGGTTGACAGCCGGCCCCATCTGCACCCCGCTCTCCAGCCCATTGCCGACTTTCAAGTTGCGCGCCGCTTCTGCTAATGCCTCGGCGTAGTGATCGGCGATGCCCTCCTCAACGATGACGCGACTGGTGGCGGTGCACGCCTGGCCGGTCAACCCAAAACCGCCCAGCACGGCCAGGCTCACGGCCAGCTTCAGGTCGGCGTCGTTCAGCACGATCATCGGGTTCTTGCCGCCCATCTCCAACTGCACACGGGTCATGTTTTTGACGGCTTTGGCGTAAATACCCGACCCGACAACATACGAGCCGGTGAAGCTGATGCCCTTGACGGCGGGATTGGTGGCGATCTCGTCGCCGGCCACTTTGCCCGACCCGGTGACGTAGTTGACCACGCCTGGCGGCAGGCCGGCTTCCACCAGCGCCTCGACCAGCATGAGCGCCGTTTGCGGCGCAAGCGAAGCCGGCTTGAACACCACCGTGTTGCCATATACCAGCGCCGGGGCCATCTTCCAGGCCGGGATGGCGATCGGAAAATTCCACGGCGTGATCAGACCGATCACACCCAGCGGCTCGCGCCGGGTGTACAAGAGCGTGTCGCTGGCATTGGCCGGCAACACATCGCCGCCCATGCGCCAGCCCTCGCCGGCGTAATACTTGAAAATGTCTCGGGCGCGCGCAACTTCGATCCTGGCCTCGGCCAGTGTCTTGCCTTCTTCACGGGTCAGGCAGGTTGCCATGTCCTCCAGCCGGGCGGCGATGATCTGGCTCGCTTTGTCGAGGATGGCCCCGCGCGCCGGCGCCGGCATCGCCGCCCATTGTGGGAACGCTGCCTGCGCCGCTTCAATCGCGCGCCGCACGTCGTCGCGTGTGGCCGATGGGAAGATGCCCAGGACTTCGCGCGTGCTGGCCGGGTTGCGCGTCTCGAACGTCGCGCCGTCCGACGCGCTCACCCACTCGCCGTTGATCAGATTTTTGAAAGTGACTGGCATGGCTTACTCCCATGCGTATTCTATTCAACAACTCGGTTCAGCCTGTGTTGCGCAGACCGCTGCTGACGCCGTTGATGGTCAGGTCGATCACTGCGCGCAGCAGATCCATATCGTCGGCAGCGGCGGACTGTCGGCGCAGCCGGCGGATCATCTCCACCTGGATGTAATTGAGCGGATCCACGTAGGGGTTGCGCAACTGAATGGAGCGCTGTAAGACCGGCTCATTGTCCAGCAGGGCGTTCTGGCCGGTGATGGCGCAAACAGCCCGCCGCGCCCGCTCGTACTCCGCATGGATCAGCCCGAAAATGCGCGCGCGGATGGATTCATCTTCCACCAGCGAGGCGTACTGCGCGGCGATGCCCATGTCGGCCTTGGTCAGGCTCTGCTGCGCGTTGTCGATCAGCGTCTGAAAGAACGGCCACTCGCGGTACATCTCGCGCAGCAGGCCGGCCCCCTCCTGATATTCCGCGCTGGCAGATTCTCCGTCGGGCGGGATGGCCCCGGCGGCCTGAAGCCCTGTACCGAGGCCATACCAGCCGGGCAACACAAAGCGGCTCTGCATCCACGAGAACACCCACGGAATCGCGCGCAGATCGGCCACGCTGCGCGTCTGGCGGCGATAGGCCGGCCTGGAGCCGATCTTCAGCCCGCTGATCTCATTGATCGGGGTGGCCTGCTGCCAGAAGGTGAGGAAGTCAGGATCGTCGTATACCAGCGCGCGATAGGCGGCTACACTGACAGCGGCCATGCGTTCCATGCACGCGCGCCACGCCGATGGCACTGGCCCTGGATGTCGCGCCTGGTGAATCGCCAGCAGCGCGCCATACACGACCTGCTCCAGATGACGATGCGCGATGTCGGGGTCGTGATAGCGCGTGGATAACACCTCGCCCTGTTCAGTAATGCGAATGCTGCCGTGAATCAGGCCCTGCGGCTGGGCGAGAATGGCCCGCGCCGCCGGCCCGCCGCCGCGCGCGATCGTGCCGCCGCGCCCGTGAAACAAGGTGAACGTGACGCCGGCTTCCTCGCACGCGCGGGCAATCGTTTCCTGCGCCTTGAACAGCGCCCAGTTGGCGGCCAGATATCCGCAGTCCTTGTTGCTGTCCGAATAGCCCAGCATAATCATCTGGTGATTGCCGGTCTGTCGCAGATGCTCGCGGTAGCGCGGGTGATCGAACATGGCTTTCAGAATCGCCGGTGCGCGGTCGAGGTCGTCCAGCGTCTCAAACAGCGGCGCAATGGGCATGTTCGCGCCGCACCAGCGCAGCATCAACAGCACTTCCAGCACATCCGAAAGCCCATTCGTCATGCTGATGACGTACACGCCCATCACCTCGCGCCCATAGCGGCGCATGGCTTCGCGCGCGAGTTGCATCGGCTCGATCACGCTGCGCGTTTCGTCGCTCAGGTCGCCGGCGCGATCGAGAACGCTGCGCGCCGGCCTGGACAGCGCCCGGCTCAAAACAGCGACTTTCTGCGCCTCATCCAGCGCGGTGTACGGCGCGCTGCCGGCTTCCTCGCTCAGCATTCCATTCACCTTGCCGAGCACCTCGGCCACGGCCGCCTCATGCCAGGCCGAGTGCTGGCGCAAGTCGAGCCGGGCCATGTGCGCGCCAAACACGGCGAGTTGCCGGCCCAGGCGCTTCAGTTCGCCGTCGATCAGCCGCGCGCCGCGCCCGGCGCTGAGGCTGCGCGCCACTGCCTCCAGCGTGTCGGCCACGTCAGCCGCCTGCATGTCCGGCTCGACCGGCAATGGCAGCGATAGATTGTTCGAGAGCATCACACTGCGGGACTGGGCAAAGGGGTAGAGCGGCCGGGTTGTCGTCTGTTGCCAGGCGTCGGCCAGCCGCGCCGCCAGGTCGGCCAGCACAACGCGATAGGGTTCGTTGGGATATCGCTCGGCGAGCGCGCGCACATGGCGCGACGTGAAGCGCCCGGCGGCAATCCGCTCCAGCACTTCTGCCGAGATGCGATCGCGGCGTTTGGAGATGCTGAGCAGGCGCGACAGTTCGTGAGCGGCTTCGCGCAGTTTTTCGAGCGCCAGCCGGCGGTGCAACTGCATCGTCTCAGCGGTGACGACTGTGGTGACGTTGGGGTTGCCATCTCGGTCGCCGCCGATCCAGGAGCCGAAGGTCAGCCAGCGCGCGGGGGCGCGCACGCCGGGGTAGTGCTGCGCCAGCGCCTGTTCCAGGTCAGCCTGAAGGCGAGGCAGCGTGTCCCACAGGGTGTTGTTGAAGTACCACAGGCCGGTGCGCACCTCGTCGGTCACGGCCGGCTGAATGGCGCGTGAACGGTCGGTCAGCCACAGGGCGGTGATCTCACGGCGCAGCGCATCGTCAATTGACGATGGACTATGGACGATGGACGATGGGTTGCCGTCTCCGGCTTGTCCCGCTTCTCCGCGCAGCAAATTGGCGATGCGGCGCAGCCGGGTGAGCACGGTGCGGCGCTTCGACTCGGTCGGGTGCGCCGTCAGCACCAGCTCGACGCTCAGTTTGTCGAGGATGTCCTGCAACTCCTCGGCCGGCATGCCGTGCTGCTTCAGTTCGAGGATGGCCGCCTCGATGGATTCGCGGACGGGGGGCGCCTGGCCGCCATCATCCCATGCGCGCGATCGCGCCGCGCGATGTTGCCGCAGCCGGCGCGTGCGGTAATCTTCTTCGGCCAGGTTCACCAGCTCGAAGTACGTGGTGAAGGCCATCGCCATCTCGAAGGCTTCATGGGCGGACAGATGGCCGATCAGATCATGCAGTTGCGCGCCCGATGCCGCGTCTCCGCTGCGGCTGTTTTTGGCGAGTTGCCGCGCCTCCTCGACCAGATCGAAGATGCGCTGTCCTTCCAGGTCGGCGATGAGTTCGCCGAGCGCGCTGCCCAGCCGGCGAATCTGCGCCGCCAGAAAGTCCAGCGTGATCTCACCAGATGGGATGAGATGGCCCATATCCGGCGAGTATACTGGGCGCTTGTATGGCACTCCGCTTGTATCGCGTCGATCCATTCCTGCGACGTTTCTCCGCCCGTGTGACCGCCCTTGCGACTATCGATGGCCGGCCTGCTGTGGCGCTCGACCAGACTGCCTTCTACCCGACCTCCGGCGGCCAGGCGTTCGACCGGGGCGCGCTCAATGGCATCGACGTGGTTGACGTGATCGAACGTGACGACGGCGAGATCATGCACATCCTCGCGCAGCCCGCTCAATTTGCGGTGGGCGAGACGCTGGATGGGGAGATCGACTGGCCGCGCCGGTTCGATCACATGCAACAGCACACCGGCCAGCATGTGCTGTCGGCGGCGTTTGTGCGCGTGGCCGGCCTCGACACCCTGTCCGTCCACATGGGCGACGAGGCGTGCACGCTGGACTTGCCAACGCCCCGCCTCGACCCGGCGCTCATCGAGCGCGTCGAAGACGCCGCCAATCAGGCCATCTACGATGATCTGCCCGTGATCGCGCGGGAAGTGACCGAAGCCGAATTGTCCGGCATTCCGCTGCGCAAGCCGCCTGCCGTGAGCGGCCTGATCCGCATCGTCGAAGTGCAGGGCCTGGACTGGTCTGCCTGTGGTGGAACGCATGTGGCTTCGACCGGCCAGATCGGCATGATTCGAGTGTATAAGGCTGAAAAACGCGGCAACGAGACGCGCGTGTATTTTCACTGTGGCCGGCGCGCGCTGCTCGATTACCGGCAGGCCGGCGCGGTGGTTGCTGCGCTGGCCGACGGATTTCGCGTCAGCCGGCGCGAATTGCCGGAGGCCGTGGAACGCTTGCGCGCCGAGGCGCACGCTGCGCGCAAGGCGCTGACAGAGGCTCAAGAGAAACTGGCCGAGTTGGAGGCAACTGCGCTGTTGCAGAATGCCAGAGCCGCCGCCGGCGACGCTTCGCCCATCGTCATCGCGCGCGTGTTCACAGATCGAGACGCGGCGCAACTCAAGGTGATCGCCAAACGTCTGACGGCGGAGCCGGGCGTAGTGGCGCTGTTGGGCGCGCCGGGCGAGAAGGCCAGCCTGTGCTTTGCGCGCTCGAAAGACGCCGCCGGGGACATGGGCAAATTATTGCGCGACGCGCTGGCCACGCTGGGAGCGAAGGGCGGCGGCTCGGCCGACTTTGCGCAGGGCGGCGGCGCGCCGGCCAGCGCAGATCAGGTGCGGCAGGCCGTGGATCGGGCGCGGATCGGGGTGCAAGGCGATCCATCTGGCAACACGCCACCGATCGGGAGTTGAGGGTGATGAAAAAGCTTCAGAAGAACATCTACTATCACACCACCAGCGACGGCATGAATCTCGGTTGCATCATTGGCGACGACGGGCCGGTCAGCATCGATCTGCCGCTGACGCCCGAAGAGACTCTGGACTGGCGGGCGCAGATTGCGACACTGAGCGACAAACCGCTGCGGATGGTGATCTTCACCGCAGCCGATCGGGTGAATAGTGAGGCGCTGGCGGCGCTGGCGGCGCATCCGGGGCCGCTCAGCATTCCGTCGATCATCCACGACGCCGGTTTCGCCCAGTTGTATGCCGCGCTCGAAGCGTCACAGCCGAAATCGCCGGAGCCGTTGACGCCGGCCCAGTTGCGCGAGCGGGCGGTGCTGCCGGATATCACATTCACCGATTCGACGACGCTGGTTGTCGGCTCGGCGAATCCGTTGTTCGTCGATGTCAAACACGTGGGCGGCTATTCATCCGGCAGCGCGATCGTCGTCGTGCGCGACGCCGGCATTGTTTTCACAGGCGATCTGATCACCAGCAGGGAGCCGCCATCTCTGACACAGAGCAATCTCGAGCAATGGAGCGCGACGCTCACCGATTTCAAGCGCAGCCTGAAGACGGCCACGCTTGTGCCGGGACGCGGGCCGGTTGCGGATGTGGCGGCAATCTCCGAGACGCTGGCCTGGTTGAAGGCAGCGCGCAGCGCCGTGCACAAGCTGGTGCGCGGCCGCAAGACGCGGGCAGATGTGGCCGCGATTGTTCCGCAATTGCTGGCGACGTACACGGTCAAGCCGGGCAAATCGAGACGCGGCGGCGCCGACACGAGCGTCATTGAGCGGCGCGTCCTGCTCAGCCTGGAATATCTCTTCGACCAGTTCAGCAAGGTCGAAGAGCAGCCTGTTGTGAATTGAATCCCGCGCGCCGGGTGATGAGAACGTCCGAGCAATGACTCAATGACTCAATGATTCAATGATTCAATGACTCAATGACTCAATGACTCAATGACTCAATGACTCAATCGCTCAATCACCCGATGGCTCAATCACCCGATCGCTCAATCGCCCAATCGCCCGCTGCCCGCCGGCCGATCACCGTGGTTGGCAGTCTGATGGCGGATGTGTTTGTGCGCGCGCCCGACTGGCCGGCGCCGGGCGCTGTGGCGCATGGCGAATCGGCGTTGATCGACGGCGGCGGCAAGGGCGCGAATCAGGCGCTCATGGTGGCGCGCATGGGCTGGCCGGTCAGCCTGATTGGGTGTGTGGGAACGGATATTGCCGGCGCCGGCCTGCTGGCCCGATTGAGCGCGTCGGGTGTTGACACGTCGCGTGTGCTTGAGAATGCTTCGGCAGGCACCGGCCTGTTCGTGCTCCTGTCATCCGCCGACGGGCGGCGCGGCGCGCTGGCGGTCAACGGCGCAAACAGCCGCTTGCGCGTTGAAGATGTGAGGCAACACGCGGACGCAGTGCGAACTTCAGCGGCCCTGATCGCGCAGTTGGAAATTCCCGCGCCTGTGGCCGAGGCGGCGCTGCGGATCGCGTCCGAGGCCGGCGCGCTCACGGTGTTCAACGCTGCGCCCCGTTTCGAGTTTCCGAGGTCGATGCTGGCGTGGTGCGACTATGTGGTGGTGAATGACGAAGAGGCCGGCTGGCTGGCCGGCGTGACGGCGCATGATGTGGCCGGCGCAGCCGAGGCCGCGCGCCGGATCGAGGCGCTGGGCGCGCGCAGCGTGCTGGTGACGATGGGCGCGCGCGGCGTGTGGGCGCGCACGCGCGACTGGCAGGGACATGCGCCGGCGCCGGTTGTGACGCCGGACGACGCGGATGCAGCCGTTGGCGCCGGCGATGCGTTTGTGGGCGCTTTGACCGTTCGCTTGTGCGAAGGCGCTCCGGCGCGCGAGGCGGTTCGATTTGCTTCAGCCGCCGCGACGCTGTCAGTGACCCGGCGCGGGGCGCAGGCCGGCCTGCCCGCGCGTCGCGATGTGGAAGCGCTGCTGCAACAGGCGATGCCCTGAGCAGCGCGGGGGCATTGCATCGGGTGAACACGGGAAACGCAAAAGGCGACCGGGGCTGGTCGCCTTTTGCGTGGATGCGCCGAATAATGCCAGGCAGTGTCGTCAACGCCAGGCCGGCCGGCTCACGCTTTGGCCAGGCGCTCTTCGAGATACTTCACTGCTTCGCCGACGGTGGTGATCTTCTGCGCGTCTTCGTCCGAAATCTCGCCGCCAAATTCCTCTTCGAAGGCCATGATCAGTTCAACCAGGTCCAGTGAGTCGGCTTCAAGATCCTCGCGGAAACGGGCTTCGAGCGTGACCTTCTCCGGCGGCACGCCGAGCAGTTTGACGACCAGCGCCTTCACACGCTCGAATGTTCCTTGATCTGCCATTTGATTCAGTTCCTCCTAAGTTTGCCCTTTTGTGGCTATGATTCTATCTCAAGCGGGGCGTTATGTGCAAATGCGGGCACACGGCGCCTCTGGGTGAGGAAACACCGCATTCGCAAAGGAGTTACGAGTGACACAAGCAGTTTTGCCTCAGCGCAAGTCGGATCATATCCGAATCAATCTCGAGCAGGATGTCGCGTCGCGGATCACGACCGGCCTCGAGCGGGTGCGCTTTGCGCATCAGGCCCTGCCCGAGCTGGACATGCAATCGATTGATCTGTCCACAACCGTTTTCGGGAAAAGGTTGCGCGCGCCGTTGTTGATGTCGTGCATGACCGGCGGGACTGAAGAAGCCCTGGCAATCAACCGCAACCTGGCGGCGGCGGCTCAACAGGCCGGCGTAGCCATGGGATTGGGATCGATGCGCGCTGCGGTGGCGCATCCCGAGCTGGCTTACACGTTTCAGGTGCGCGATGTGGCGCCTGATGTGCTGTTGTTTGCCAACATCGGCGCGGTGCAACTGAACTATGGCTTCACTATCGATCAATGCAGGCAGGCGATGGATATCGTTGGCGCGGATGCGCTGGTGCTGCATCTGAACCCGCTCCAGGAGGCGCTACAGCCGGAAGGCGATGTGAACTGGGCCGGCCTGTTGTCGAAGATCGAGCGCGTGGCGCGAACGCTGCCGGTGGTGGCAAAGGAAGTGGGCTGGGGCATCTCGCGCCGGGCGGCTGCCGATCTTGCCAGCGCGGGCGTTATCGGCATCGATGTCGCCGGCGCCGGCGGCACATCGTGGAGCCAGGTCGAGATGCATCGCGCGAAAACCGACATCCAGCGCCGTGTGGCCGAGGCTTTTGTCGATTGGGGAATCCCAACCGCAGACTCGATCCGTTTCGTTCGAGAGGCGGCGCCGGGATTGCCCATCATCGCCAGTGGCGGGTTGAAAAACGGCGTGGATGGCGCGAAGTGCCTGGCGCTGGGCGCAAGTCTGTTCGGACTGGCGCGCCCGTTCCTGAAGCCGGCTACCGTGTCTGCCGAACACGTGCTTGACGAGGTGACGATTCTGCTCGGGCAATTGCGAGCGGTGATGTTGTGCGCCGGGGCGCAGACGGTGCAAGACCTGGGCCGGGTAGAGCTTCTGGAGTCGTGAAGGGACATCAGGACAACTGACTACGTCGGGCCGTTTCATCGAATTATCATTTAGATTTAATCAAGTGTTAAACGCGAGTCAGTCTTTCGTCTGAATGCCGGCCATTGCTATTGACAAACAGCGAGCGCGCTGTACAATCCCCGGCGTGAGCTTACGTTTAGTTTTGAGAGATTTTGGATTCCGTTAAGCAAAGATAAAGACAATCCGGGGGTGGCAATTGAGCTGGTCATCAGGCTGGGTTATTGCCAAACCTGGCAAGAAGGAGATGCATCATGGATTTCTATAATGTGATGGAGATGGGTCGGATTCGGCAGGCTGAACTGATTCGTGAGGCGCAGGCCTGCAATCGCCTGGGCGACCAGGGGCTCAGCGCCTTTGATCGCGCAGTCATCTGGTTCAGCGAGCAGATGATTGTCCTCGGCCGCGCGCTTCAGCAGCGCTACGTGATGGGGCTGTCGAACGCAGAACGCGCGTGATGTGCCCCGGGCGCGCCGGTTGTGCGCGCTATTCACGTTCACCCGATCATCAGGCCCCCGGCTTCATAACGAAGCCGGGGGCTTTTTTGCGTCCCTGCCTCGCCGACGGCCTCTGGGGCCGGCTAGTAGGTCGAAAGTATGAGTTGAGATTTCTGAATACCCCATTGACAAAAAAGAATCCAAATCTACAATCAGCTTCAGATTATTGAAGTCAATTTTAGACTCCACTGGCGACGGCAGCAGGAGCGCCGTCGGGTTGCATATAGATCATTCCTACGGGAGGTTTTCCAGCGCCAATGCAGATGCTGCCAGCTCAATGCCCGCTGTGCGCGGGCGAGATAACGGTTACCCGGCTGTACTGTCCGGCGTGCGATGTGACGATCGAAGGACGCTTTGCTGTCGGGCAATTTCTGCGCCTGACCCCCGAGCAACTCGCGTTTGTCGAGACATTCGTGCGTTGTGAAGGCAAGTTGTCGCGCATGGAGGGCGAGCTTGGGTTGTCGTATCCCACGATCCGCAGCCGGCTGCACGATGTCATTCGCGCGCTGGGCTACGAGCCGGGCAGGGAAGAGCCGCCGCCCTCGCCCAGGATCAGCGACGAAGAGCGGCTGCGCATTCTCGATGCTTTGAACCAGGGACGCATCTCGCCGGAACAGGCAATGCTGATGTTGCAGGGCGGCGCGCCCGGCAACGACGAAGAGGAGTAAATCCAAATGGAACAACAAGTGCTTCCGACCGGAGACAACCCCGTCATCGTGGTCGAGACGGTTCACGGCGACCTGCACGTGATGGGTTGGGAGCGCGCCGAGGTGTTGGCCCGCGCGCGCTCGGACAGCGATCTCAGTCTCGATCAGCGCGGCGATCAGATCATGCTGACCTGTCACGACGACTGCGTGCTGCGCGTGCCGCAGTCTGCCAGCCTCGATCTGGTCAACGTGATGGGCGATGCGCGCGTCAGGATGGTGCGTGGCGCGCTGACCGTTCGCCGGGCGGGCGATCTCGCCGTTCATGGCGCGGGACCCACGACCGTCGAGACGGTCAGCGGCGATTGTGTCGTCAAGGCGATTGCCGGCGACCTGCAAGTGAACCGGGTTGGCGGCGATCTGTCCGCGCGTGACGTTCAGGGGCAATTCGTTGCCACTGCCGTAGGCGGCGACATTCGCATCGGGGGGATTGCCGGAATGGCAACCGCATCTGCGGGGGGCGACATCTCGCTCAACCTGGCGCCGACGCCCGGCCAAAAATGCCGGTTCACCGCAGGGGGCGACATCAGCGCGCGCGTGCCCGAGACCGCCAATGCGCGCTTCAGCATGACCAGCCGCGCGGACGCTATCCGTGTGCGCATCCCCGGCGTGCCCAACGACGCCGGCAAGGGTGTCCGGCAGGTTACGCTGGGGGATGGCAGCGCCGAGATCATCCTGACCGCCGGCGGCGACATCTCGTTATCCAGCGATAGCGCCGGCCAGAACGTGGACGACCTGGGCGCGCGTCTCGACGCAGAGTTTTCGCGCATGGGCGACCTCATCGCCCAGCGCACACAAGAAGCTGCCCAGCGCATGGCGTCGCGCATCGAAGCCAAAGCGCAGCGCGCGGCTCGCAAGGCCGAGCGCATGGCCCAGCGCGTCGCGCGCGAGGCCGAACAGCAGTCGCGCGGCTGGATGCGGCATGGACACCCCTTCGAGGGTCGCCACTTTGCCGGCCCCTTTGCGCCGCCGCCTCCGCCCGGCGCGCAGCCCGTCACGGATGAAGAGCGACTGGCGGTTCTGCGCATGGTCGAACAGAAGAAGATCACCGTGGAGCAGGCGGAGAAACTGCTTGCCGCGCTCGAAGGAAAGGCGCAATCCTGAGTCAGGATAATCGCTGAACCCGCGCCTGGGCCGAACTCATGTTCCCTCAAGAGAGGGGCGACGGATTGAAGTGAGCGCCGGAGGATGGGGGCGCCGGATAGCCGGCGGTGGCGGCAGCGCAGAATCATCCGGCGCCACAGAGGCAACAGGAGCCATGACCATGCAATCGGCAACCGAACGATGGGATGAGACCAACTGGAAGCGGCGGTTTTTCACGATCTGGACGGGGCAGGCGTTTTCGCTGTTCGGCAGCAATCTGGTGCAATTTGCGCTGGTGTGGTGGCTGACCTCCACGACCGGCTCTGCGACGGTGCTGGCGCTGGCGACGCTGGCGGCGATGCTGCCCCAGATTCTGCTCAGCCCGATCGCGGGCGCTGTGGTGGATCGCGGCAGCCGCCGGCTGATCATGATGGCGGCCGACAGCGCGATTGCGCTGTTGACGCTGGGTCTGGTGATCGTGTTTGCGAGCGGGTCGGCGCAGATATGGCACGTCTACGTGATCATGTTCGCGCGCTCGGCGCTGGGCGCGTTCCACTGGCCGGCCATGTCCGCTTCCACGTCGCTGATGGTGCCACAAAAGCACCTCTCGCGCGTGGCTGGATTGAACCAGGCGTTGTATGGCGCAGTCAACATCATTGCGCCGCCGGCCGGCGCGCTGATGCTGGCGGCGCTGCCCATGCACCAGGTGCTGGCGATCGATGTGGTCACGGCGCTGATGGCGGTGTTGCCTCTGGCGTTCATCAGGGTGCCGCAACCCGGGCGGTCTATTGAAGCGCGGGAGGCAGGGCCGACCAGTGTGACACAGGACATGAAGGCCGGTTTGCGCTATCTGCTGGGCTGGCCCGGCCTGCTCGTCGTCTGTGTCATGGCAGCCGTCATCAACTTCATCGTCAATCCCGCTTTCGCCCTGCTGCCGATCCTGGTGACCAGGCACTTTGGCGGCCAGGCGCTTGAATTGGGCTGGATCAATTCGGCTTACGGCGTCGGCGTGATCGCCGGCGGGCTTGCGCTCAGCGTGTGGGGCGGCTTCAAGCGCCGGATCGTGACCTCTATGTTCGGTCTGGCCTTCATGGGTGTCGGCACGCTTGTCATCGGCGCAGCGCCGGCCAACGCCTTCGTCATTGCGATCGCCGGCATGGCGCTGGCCGGGATCATGAATCCGATCACGAATGGCCCGCTGTTCGCCGTGCTTCAATCGACAGTGGCGCCGGATATGCAGGGGCGGGTCATGTCATTGCTGAACGCCTTTGCCACAGCCATGTCGCCCCTCAGTCTGTTGGTGGCCGGCCCGCTGTCCGACACACTGGGCGTGCAGGTCTGGTACATCGTGGGCGGCATTGCCTGCATCCTGCTGGCAGCCGTTGGATATCTGACGCCTGCCGTAGCCAACCTCGAGCGCGGGAGACCCGGCACAGCGGCGCCGATTGCGGCTGCGTCATCTGCGACGCCGCTCGATGGCCCGGCTCAGTTCGAGCCGGTTGCCAAATGAACACACTGGCGCGCGATCAGGACTGCTGATCGCTGCTGGAATAGAGCCACAGGAGAAACACTGATGGATCATACGACAGACGGGCCGCGCATGGCAATTCTGGAGCGCCTGGAGCGCGGCGAGATCACCGCCTCTGAGGCAATGGCATTGCTCGACGCTCCGCCAGAGATTTCGGTTCCGGCGGGTGTTTTGGACGAGCGCGATGAGTTGCTGGACAGGATCGATCGCGGCGAGATCACTGCCGGCGAAGCCTTGCGCCGGCTCGGCGTAGACGACTGGGACGATGCTGCCGGCGCAACCGGCGCGCAGGATGCGTTGAGCGCGGTGGCCGGCGCGACGCCAGGCATTGCGCCCGACGCAGGGACGTTCGCGGCGGAAGAGCTTGCCGGCATGCGCGCGTCACATCATGAACCGCCTCCACCCCTGCCAGAAATCGAGTCGTGGCGGCGCTGGTATCAAATCCCGCTTGCGGCCGGCATCGCCGCCATTGTGCTGGGGACGCTGCTAATGTACTCCGCGCTGCAAGCATCGGGCATCGGCTTCTGGTTCCTGTGCGCCGGCGCGCCGGTCATGTTGGGCATTCTGCTGGCAGTGCTGGCCTGGCTCAGCCGGAAAGGCCCCTGGCTGCACGTGCGCGTGAGCAATATGCAGGGAACCTGGCCGAGGACTCTGGCCATCAGCTTTCCGTTGCCGGCGCGCGCAACAGCCCGGGCGTTACGCGCGTTCGCTCCCCAGCACCTGCCACTGCGCGGCATGTCGATGGACGATCTGGTTGAAGGTTTGAGCTCCGCATCGCCGGATGCCCCGTTCTACGTCGATGTTGTCGAGGGCAAAAACGGTGAGCGCGTGCAGGTGTTCATCGGTTGATTCAGAGATTTGCGAGTGTGAGCCAGTGACTCAATGGAGAAATAGAAATGGCTTCTGTTGAAGAACGCATGAAGGTGCTCAAAATGATCGAAGAGGGCAAGATCACTGCCGAGGAAGGCGCAAAGCTGCTGGCCGCGCTGGACATGGGGCCGCGACCGGGCAAAGGACCTGTGCCGCCACCGCCGCCGGTTGGGGCGGGGCGCTGGCTGCGCATCCGCGTCACCGACACAACAACGGGCCGGCCCAAAGTCAATGTGACCATCCCGATGGGACTGGTGAATGTCGGCCTGAAGATGGGCGCGCGCTTTGCCCCGGAATCTGCAAGCCTGGATTGGCAGCAGATCGCCGACGCCATCAACTCCGGCATGATCGGAAAGATCATCGACGTGGTGGACGAGCAGGACGGCGAGCGCGTCGAGATTTTTGTGGAGTAGGCAGGGGCAACCGGCTGTGGTTGCCCTATAACTCAAACGAATCCCCGCGATTGGGGACGTGGACATTCGGCGCGCCCAGGCCGCGAATGCCTTCGGCCAGCGCCCGCGCCGCGCGCTCCTCGCCGTGCACGACAAAGACGCCGCGCAGTTTGTTCGCGTTTGGTTTCACCCATTCCAGCAGGTCATTGCGGTCGGCGTGCCCGCTGAAAGCTTCGATGCGGCGCACCTCGGCGCGCACCCGGAAGTCATCCCCCAGGATGCGCGCGCGCGGCTCGCCGTCCAGAATGCGCCGGCCCAGTGTGTTCTCGGCCTGAAAGCTGACGAACAGGATCATGTTCTTCGGGTCTTCCAGGGTGTTCCGCAGGTGATGCAGGATGCGGCCGTTCTCGCACATGCCCGAGGCGCTGATGATGACAGCCGGCCCGCGCAGATGATTGAGCGCCTTCGACGACTCGACATCGCGGATGTACGAGAGCCGGCGGAAACCAAACACATCCCCGTTTTCGGCTTCGGTAAGCAGTTGCCGCGTCTCGCGGTCGTAGCACTCTGGATGCTGCCGGAAGATCTCGGTGACGTTCACCGCCAGCGGGCTATCGACGAAGATCGGCACATCAGGCAACTGTTTGTCGAGCATGAGCTGGTGCAGACCGTAGACCATCTCCTGTGTGCGCCCAACTGCAAAGGCGGGGATGACGACCTTGCCGCCGCGCCGGACTGCGTCTTCGACGGCCTGTCTCAGTTCCGGCAGCGCGTCCGAGATGGGCGGGTGCGTCCGGTCGCCATACGTGCTCTCGATGATCAGATAGTCCGCCTCCGGCATCGGGCGAGGGTCGCGCAGAATCGGCAGCCCAAAGCGCCCCAGGTCTCCGCTGAAGCATACCCGCGCGCTGCGGCCATTTTTCTGCGCCTCCACCAGCGCCCAGGCCGATCCCAGCATGTGGCCGGCGTCGCCGAGCCAGACCCGCATATCGGCCGCAACCGCCATCGGCTTGCCATAGTCGTAGCTGGCAAAGGCGTGCAGCGCATCCTCGGCGTCTTCGAGGGTGTAGATGGGTTCGATCGGCGGCAAATCGCCATCCCTGCTGCGGCGCTTGTTCAGGAACCGCGCGTCTTCCTGCTGGATCATGGCCGAATCGCGCAACATCGCGGCGCACAGGTCGCGGGTGGCGTGGGTGCAATAAACGTGGCCGGTGAAGCCGCTTTTGGTCAGATTGGGAATGTTGCCGCTGTGGTCGATGTGCGCGTGCGACAACACAGCGGCGTCAATCTGGCCGGCGTCAAACGGGAGATGCTGATTGATGGCGTAGCTGTCGGCCCGCCGGCCCTGATAGAGACCGCAATCGAGCAGAAGCCGGCTTGCGCCGGTTTCCAGAAGATGCTGCGAGCCGGTGACGGCGCGCGCAGCGCCCCAACATGTAAGCTTCATGGTGGGCCGAGTATAATGGCCGCACTGTGGAGGTAAGCAACCAGCATGGAAGGCATGGTTGAGGTCAAAATCGAGAGCATCCGCGTCAGCCTGATGTCGCAGTACCGGGTTGTGATTCTGAAGGATCTAACCAGCAATCGCTATCTGCCCATCTGGATCGGCCCCTACGAAGCGGATGCCATCACCATCCACTTGCAGGAGGTCCAGGTCCCGCGCCCGCTCACGCACGATCTGATCGTCAAAATCATCGAGGAGTTGGACGCCAGAGTCGAGCGCGTCTACGTGAGCGACCTGAACAACGACACGTTCTACGCCCGCATCGTCCTGAAGGTGAAAGACAGGGAAATCAGCATCGATTCGCGCCCGAGCGACGCCGTTGCCATCGCCGTGCGGGCGGAGTGCCCCATCTACGTCAACGAAGAAGTCATGGAGCGCGCCGGCGTGACGCCCGAGGAAGAAGGCACTGTGCCGGATGAAGACCTGGGCGCGTTCAAAGACTTCATCGGCTCCCTCGACCTGGATGACCTCGACAAGAGTCAATAAGGCGCGTCTCTGCGTCGCCATGTGGCCTGTTCACGCCTCCGCCGAGTGATGATCGCCCGGCGGAGTTTGTTTGCCGACCGTGTGAGAGACCGCGCGGGAGACCTCAGTGTCCCTGCCTGATCCGTTCACAACAGTCCTGCTGGCGGTCAATATCGGCGCGGCGTTCATGGTGGCGGTGTACGCCGCGCACCAGGGCGTGTTGCTGTTCCTGTTTCTCCGCGCCTGCCGCCGGCCTCGCATTCTACCTGCCCAGTCTCCTCCCGGCGAAGACTGGCCCTGTGTCACCGTGCAGGCCCCGCTCTACAACGAACGCTTCGTGGCGCAGCGCCTGATTGCGGCATTGAGCGCCCTCGATTACCCGCGCGATCGTCTCCAGATTCAAATCCTGGACGATTCGACAGACGACACGCCGCGCATCGTTCGGGCGGCTGTCGATGCCGCCGCAGCCGCCGGCGCGCCCATCGAGCTGATTCACCGCGATCATCGCGCCGGCTTCAAAGGCGGCGCGCTGGCCGATGGCCTGCGCGCGGCGCGCGGCGAACTCATCGCCGTCTTCGACGCCGACTTCGCGCCGCGCGCCGATTTTCTGCGCCGGCTCTGCGCGCCCTCAGGCCCGTTCAGCGACCCGGCTGTTGGATTCGTTCAGACGCGCTGGGGGTATCTCAACCGCGACGATAGCGCCCTGACCCGCGCTCAGGCGCTGCTGCTCGACATGCACTTTGGCGTCGATCAGCCGGCGCGCAGCGCCTGGCGGCTGCTGATGAACTTCAACGGATCGGGCGGGGTGTGGCGGCGGGCCTGCATCGACGACGCCGGCGGCTGGCAGTTCGACACGCTGACCGAAGACCTGGACTTGAGCTACCGCGCCCAGATTCGCGGCTGGCGCGGCGTGTATGCGCCGGACGTTGTCGCGCCCGGCGACCTGCCGCAGGGGGTGACCTCCTTCAAGCGTCAGCAGGCGCGCTGGGCGCGCGGCACCGCGCAGTGCCTGCGCAAACTGGCGGCGCGCCTGTTGCGCAGCGCATGCTCCCCGGCGCGCAAAGCAGCCGGCCTGATGCACCTGAGCGGCTACATGACCTATCCGTTTCTGCTCCTGCTGGCAATCAGCTCGCCGCTGCTGGCTATCGAGACCCACGGCGAGCGCGTTATACCGGGCTGGATGAGCCTGATCAGCCTGGCCGGCCTGTTGCCGATGGTGTCCATGTTTGTGGCGCACCGGCAGCAGGGCAGGTCTGCGCGTGTGTTTGCGCGTGATTTGCCGGTTGCCATCATGCTGGGGATCGGTCTGACCTGGTCGAACACCGTTGCCATGCTGGCCGGGCTGACCAGCCGGGTGTCGGGCGTTTTTGCGCGCACGCCGAAGGCCGCGCCTGGCATGGCAGATGGCGATGGGGACGCTCACACAGAGAGTTACAACGAGACGCCGGACTGGACGATGGCCGCCGAGTTTTGTCTGGCGCTCTATGTGCTGGGGGTGTGCCTGGCGCTGGCGCGGTTAGGCGAATGGCTGGCTGTCCTTCCGCTGCTGCTCTACGGGCTGAGTTTTGCCGGGGTCGCCCTCAGCCAGGTTGCGCCAATGGCCCGGCGCAAATTGCGCCGGCGGCAGACCGCGCAGTAGAGACGTTGCATTGCAACGTCTCTACGTTGTCGCCAGCAGGCGACGCAAGTCCGAACGGTCGCCGTCGCCGCCCAACTGCGCGATCGCCTCGGCCGAGACGCCGCGCGCCAACAGGGGCCGCGCAATGTCTTCCATGAGGTCGGGCACGTAGGCCCTGGCGATCACAAATGGCCGGCTGGCCGCCACGATTTGATACGCCCCCAGGCTGGCCGGGATGACGAGCGACTCGCCGGCAACCAGCGGCATCAGCCGGCCCGCGCCGTGCACGACGCTGCCTTCCCCGCGCAATGCCGTCAGGGTGTGAAAACTCGCGCCGGTGGTCTGCTGCGCGCTGGCGCTGACGATGGTGAGGATCTCGCCGGCAAAGTGGCGCGTGGCGGCGATACAGGCCCGTTTGACGCCGGCATCGCTGAGCACCACCGGCTCGATGGTGTGGCGCTCGAACGGAGTGAGATCGGCCACTTCAATCGACTGGTCGATGTGCAGCGCGCGGGGCCGGCCATTCTCCAGCCGGCCCCAGTCATACAGGCGATAGGTGAGATCGGAGAACTGCTGCAACTCGTACACCAGCATCCCCGCGCCCAGCGCGTGCACCGTGCCCGGCGTGTTCAGCACCACGTCGCCCGGCTTGACCGGCACAGTCTCCAGTGCATCCGCCAGCCGGCCCTCGGCGATCACCTGGCGCAACGTGTCGCGCGACATGCGGCGCTTGAAGCCATGGATGATCTGCGCGCCGGGTTCGGCCTCCAGCACATACCACACCTCGCACTTGCCAAACGGCTGCCCCTCGCGCGCGCGGGCATAGGCGTCATCGGGGTGAACCTGCACGGAGAGCGCATCAGCCGCGTCGAGCAGTTTGATGAGCAGCGGGAAGCGGCAGATTGCGGCTGCGCCGTTCGGCGACGCTTCACAGCCGGCAGCCTGGCCCAGCGTTCCCAGAACGCCGGCCGGGTCGCGGCGGACGATCTCGCTCAGAGGCAGGCCATCCAGCGCGCCTCCTGAAACAACAACGCTGTCCTCGATCAGCCATGCTTCGCCGATGCGCCGTTGCGAGTCCCCAACGCGGTACATGCGCCCCAGGCGTCTGCCGCCCCATATCTTGTCCCTGAGGTCTGGTCTGAACTTCAACGGCTGATCTGGTTCTTCGCTCATATCTGATTCCATGCAGGGTGGATGAGTGGCACTGGCGCCGGATCGATGTCCGACATGATGGCGGTGTAATAAGCGGTCCAATCGCCGAAGTATGCCAGCGAACAGGCCTGGGCCAGTGGGCTGGCCCCTCTGGCGCGCGCGGTGTCCTGGTTGAGGCCGGCTTCGAGCATGAGCGTCGTCGTCAAATCGTAGCGGGCGGCCACGCGCGGGTCATCGCACGCTCCGCGCAGCGCGATGACGATGCTCTTTTGCCACACTGCATCCGGCCGTTCATAGCCGAGCATCGAGCCATGATTGGCGCTGGGCATTTCGTCGCGCACGGCGGCGGTTTTGGCAATGTGGTTCAACTGCAACTTCCAGTAAGCCGCCACCGGCGCCAGAATGCCCGCCCCGACGATGATGGGCAGGCGGCCTGTGAATTGTCCGGCCAGCCGTTTTGACGGGTTGCGGACGGCCGGGCTGTCCGGGCCGATGGCGCGCGCCGCCTCGCGCATGACGGACACGGCCTCGGCGACGGCCTCGCCGGGGTCGGGGATCAGCCACAGTTCAGCGAGGATGCCGAGCAACAGAAAGACCTGCCACAGGCCGGTCTGATGCGCCGGCGTTGTGAAAGGCGGCCAGTAGCGCGGCGCGCCGGTTGGTGATGCGCGCAAGGCCATGTCTCCGCCAGGGCAGATGACGAGCGCGCTGCACCGGCGCCGGCCGGCTTCATCCAGCGCGCTGAGCGGCTCGTCGTCGGCGCCGGTTGCCGAGGATGCGATGACCAGGGTATCCGGCCCGCTGGCGAAGGCCGGCAGGTCATAGTCGCGCCACACGCTGAGGGACAGCGGCAATTCACGCGCGTAGCGCGCGCGAACCACGTCGCCCGCCACGGCTGCGTGCCCCATGCCGGCAAACACCACGCGGCGCGCGCGGCGGAAGGCGTCGGGCAGGGCCAGCGACCGGCCGGCCGCATACGCAGCCTCGCACCAGTCTGGCGACTGGCGTATGGCCTCGCGGACGCGCGACGGATCGAGCGTTTCGTAGGATGCCGGGGCGTCGAGATTGCTCACCGTTCAGAAGTCCTCGCGGCGCTCCGCCGGCTCGGCTGAAGCGTGCAGCAGGGCAGTCACATCGCGCTTGTTCCAGCCGGCCTGCTCGGCCACGTCTCTGACGGCGTCGCGGCGTGTAGCGCCGGCGGCGAGCCGGGCGTTCAGCGCGTTGAGCACCTGCGCTTCTGACCATGTTTCTGCCGGCTGGGGCGCGGCGCCTTCCAGCACCAGCACATACTCGCCGCGCGGCGTGTGACTGCGCAGATAGTCGCGCGCCGTCTCGCACGTGCCGCGCCAGACCGATTCGAACATTTTTGTCAATTCGCAGGCAATCACCAGCCGGCGCGATGGAAAGGCATCGGCCAGCACGGCGACCGTTTTCGCCAGGCGATGCGGCGCTTCATACAGCACAATCGTGCGCCTTTCGCGGCCCATCTCCTCGATCCAGCGCGCCAGCGCAGCAGGCTTGCGCGGCGCAAAGCCCTCGAACACAAACGCATGGGTGGGCAGGCCGGACACGGTGAGCGCGCTGATGGCGGCGCACGCGCCAGGGATGGCGGTCACGGTGTGTCCGCGCGCGATTGCCGCGACGACCAGTTCATAGCCGGGATCGGAAATGCCGGGCGTGCCGGCGTCGCTCACCAGCGCCACATCGCCCGCATCCAGCGCCGCCAGGATCGTGTCCAGCTTGCCCAGTTTGTTGTGCTCGTGATAGCTCGTCATCGGCGCGCTGATCTGATAGCGGTCGAGCAGCACGCGCGTGGTGCGCGTGTCCTCGGCGGCA
This sequence comes from uncultured Anaerolineae bacterium, assembly GCA_937927775.1. Taxonomy (GTDB): domain Bacteria; phylum Chloroflexota; class Anaerolineae; order J036; family Brachytrichaceae; genus Roseilinea. Next base: position 61,836 of record CALBEF010000040.1, read on the forward strand.
ATCAACGGCGCCTCGCGCAGCACGCGGATCGCGCGCAATGTCATGTCTTCCAGATTGCCGATGGGCGTGGCAACGAGGTAGAGCGTGGACATGAGAGGAATTGACGATTGGTGATTGACGATTGACGATTGACGATTGGCAAAGGGCCTATTGCGCAAACTTCTCGATGGTTGCTTTGGCTTTCAATGATTCGATCCAGCGATTCAGAGCGAGTTGCTGGAAATAAGCTGTGTCTTCGGCAGTCAGGGCGCGCGTCTGGCGCTCGACCACCCACACCAGGTGGAAGCCGATCGGGCTTTGCACGATCGGGCTGATCTCGTTGGGATTGAGCGCGAACGCGGCATCTTCCACTTCGGCCCACAGCACCGCGCCGGCGCCCCGGGTAAACCAGCCCAGGTCTCCTCCGTCGGGCCGGGTGCTGTCGTCGATGGACAGAGACTGGGCCAGGGCCGTGAATTTGGCGCCACCGGCCAGCCGGGTCTGCACGGCTCGCGCTTCCACCTCGGTTGCGACGACGATGTGATAGGCATGCACATACTCGGCGGTGCGAGGCAACTGGGCGAGCACGCGATCGCGCAGGGCATTCGCCATCAGTTCCTGACGCACCATGTCGCGCGCCTCATTCTCGCTCTGATTATTGGCTGCCAGCCAGGCTTCGAACTCGCCACGACCGCCGCGTATGGCGATGAGCGCCTCGATCTCCTGATCGACCATTTGTTCTGTGATGGCGATGTTGTTCGCTCGCGCCTCCTGTTCGATGAGCGCCTGCTCGATCAATGCGTCCAGCACGTCATCCTTGAGTTGCGCGGCCAGCGCAAGACCTTCCGCGCTGTCCGGCGCGGGGCCGGCGGGGTCAGAGGCCAGATAGCGGCGCAGCTCGCGCTCGAACTGCTCGCGGGTGATCTCGCGCCCGTTGACCCGCGCGGCAAGATGGTCGGTGGATAGCGGCGTGGCAGTCGGCTGCGCGTCGGAAGCCAGTATGATAACTGTGGGCGCCGGCTGTGGCGTGACGGTGGACATCTGCAGCGGCGTGGAGGTGAGATTCAGGACAACATTGATCGTGACGGTGGACAGAGGGCCGGCAGATTGCGCGCTGCCATCGGCGCATGACGCCAGCAGGACTGCGAGGGGCAACCACACAGCCGCAACCCAGGCGCGATGGAGACCCGGCGCGCATTGCGCTGTTCGAGTGCGGGATGGGTTCATTTTCCGTTCAACTATACCAAAGCCCGTATACTTGCTTTCCAGCATGGTTGCCCGGCGCGCGCATCTGATCATCCCCATCCGTATTCCCATCCTGCTGGCCATGCTCGGTCTGTTGACGGCCCACGCCGCGCGCGCGGCCTGGCTTGGCGATCAGGATTTGTGGTGGGATGAGGGGCTGGCGGTGTGGGCGGTGCGACAGCCGCTCACGCAAACGACGCTATGGACAGCCGGCGATGTCCATCCGCCACTCTACTTCTGGCTGCTGTGGGGATGGATGCGGCTGGGCGGCGACACCCCTTTTGCCATGCGCTATCTGACGCTGGTACTGGGTATGTTGACCGTTGCCGTCAGCTATGTGGCGGGGCGGCGGCTGGGAGGCGCATGGGCCGGCGCGCTGGCAGTCTGGATCACGGGCCTGTCGCGGTTGATGGTGTGGTGGTCGCAGGAAATGCGCATGTACATGCTGGCGGCCCTGCTGAGTCTTGTTGCGTTGTACTTCACGCTGCGCTTTCTGGATGCTGCTCGGCGCCGCCCCGCGCCCCGATATTTATGGCGCGACCTCGCGCTGTATGCGCTGGCGGCCACCGGCGCGATGTACACCGTCTATCTCTCGGCGGCCAATCTGTTGCTGCTCAGTCTGACTGTGGCGCTGGCCGGCCTGGCTTCCATTCTGGCGCGCCGCTGGCGACAGGCTGCCCTGACGCTCGGCGGTTGGTTCGTCGCCAATCTGGCCGTCATCGCGCTGGTCATCCCGTGGCTGACGCTGGCATTCGACAGTATGCGAAGCTGGTCGGTGGCCACATCGACCTCGCTGCTGTTTCCATTTCAGTTGTACGGCGTGCTGCTGGCAACCGGCATCTCGACCGATCTGGATGCCGTGTCATGGACAGCGGCGCTGGCCGGCGGGATGCTCGCCATAGGGAGCGTGATTGCCTTCGCTGTGCGCATGCGCCGCCCGGCCCCGCCGACTGCGCAATTTCAGCCGGCCTGGTTAGTCGTTGCGTTGCTGGCGCTGACCCTGGCGCTGCCCCCGCTCATCCTGTATGCGCTCACCCAACCGGGTCGGATGTTGTTCTACGTGCCGCGCCTGGAAGCGCGTTACTTCGTGCCGTTTGCGCCGTATCTGCTGACCGGCTTAGGCTGGGTGATTGTCCGCATCGCGCGCGCGCGGCGTTGGGCCGGGGCGATCGTTCTCCTTGTGATAGCCGGCTTATTCATCTGGAGCCTGCCCCAGTACTACGTCGGGCGTCATCTGAGTGATGGTTATCCGTCCCTCACGCGCACCCTGCGCGCTCATGCGCGGCCCGGCGATGGCGTGGCGCTCATTTCGGGCAGTCGCTTTCCTTTGTTCCTGTATGAATATGACCGGCGCGGGCTGGGCGGCTATCGCGCGCCGGTCGCGCAAATCCCCCGCGCGCATCCGATCCTGACGCCGGATACCGTTGAGTCCGAGCTTGCCCCGCTGTTGGGCGAGTTCAGCCGGCTATGGGTGGTGCTGGCCGATGCGCACATGGAAGACCCCGACGCGCTGGCGCTGCCGTGGTTGCAGGCGCGCCGCGCAACTCTGTTCGATCAGTATTTCAACAGCAATCGTCTGGTGCTGCTCGCTGCCGGGCCGGAAGATTTAACCCTTGCGCCGGCGGACGCGCGCCCGCAGTTTCGTCTCGCAACCGGCGGCCAAACGCGCGTGTTGGGCTACGACCTGCCGGTTCAGCGCGCCGTGCCCGGCCAAAGCGTGTATCAGGCGGTCTATGTTCAGCCGGCGGGCGAGCAGACAGCCCAGGTGTCCTGGCGACACGAGAGCGGCCGCGAGATGATGCCGCAATCGGTCGCGCTGAGCGCAGCGCCCGGCGGCGTGGCGCGCTTCATTGTGGCCTTGCCCGTCTACTCCGCCACGCCGGCGGGGCCTTATCAACTGGCGCTGCGCTGGGCGGATGGGAACACTGTGATGTTGCCGGGGCCGCGCGTGGACGGCACACGCCCCCTGCCTGCGCCGGGGCCACGCACGGAGCAGCCCGCGCAGGTCGGCCCGTTCGAGCTGCTTGGCTTTGCCGTTGAACCGGCCGGCGGCATTCTGTCGCCGGGCGGAACGTTGACCGTGCGTCTGGACTGGCGTATTCAACAGCCGCACGATGCGGATGCCATCCGCCAACACTACACGTTCTTTGTCCATCTGCTGGGCGAGCAATTCAACCCGGCCACAAATGGGCCGCTGTGGGCCGGCCAGGACAGCGAACCGCTCGGCGGCGGCCTGCCCACCACCCAGTGGTGGCCGAACGATGTGATTCGGGATGAGATGACGCTGACGCTGCCCGACACACTCCCGCCAGGCGACTACCAGATCGAGATCGGCGCTTACCCCACCGGCGGGGCGGAACGCCTGGCCGTCAGCGGCGCCGGCGCGGATGAAGGCAATCGGCGCGTGCTGTTGCAGGTCGCGCTTCGGGCGCGGTAACGCGGCACATCCCCGGAATCTTCAAGATTCCGGGGATGTGTCTTGCCCTACACGACTTCATCCCAGTTTGGGCCGGCTGCTACATCGGCCTTCAGCCGCACACTGAGCGGAAAGGCGCTTTCCATCTCACGGCTGAGCAGCGCTTTCACTGCGTCCAGTTCATTGAGCGGGCATTCAAGCACCAGTTCGTCGTGCACTTGCAGCATCATCCTGGCCTGGTAGTGACCCTGGTTCAGCGCGCGGTGCACGTTAATCATGGCGATCTTCATGATGTCGGCGGCGGAACCCTGCACGGGGTGATTGATGGCCTCGCGCTCGGCGCGCCGGCGGGCCTGATCGGTAGCGGCCGAGCGCGGAGATAGCTCTGGGAAATAGCGCCGCCGGCCCAGCACCGTCTCCACATAGCCCTGCTCGGCGGCTGTGCGTTTGGTGGCGTCGAGCCAGGCGCGCACGCGCGGGAAACGCTCGAAATACTTGCGGATAAACTCCTGCGCGTCGGCCTGGCTCATGCCGGTGTTCTGCGCGAGCGCAAACGCGCCCATGCCATACGCGATGCCGAAGTTGATGCGCTTGGCGTAGCTGCGTTGCATCGCGTTGACTGAACTGAGCGGCACATCGTAGATCGCCGCCGCCGTGGTGGCGTGAATGTCCTCGCCGCGCTCGAAAGCCGCCTTCAGCATCGGGTCATCGGCCAGATGCGCCAGAATGCGCAACTCGACCTGCGAATAGTCGGCGCTGATCAACTGCCAGCCGCGCCGCGCAATGAACGCCTTGCGCACGCGCCGGCCCATTTCCGTCTTGATCGGTATGTTTTGCAGGTTGGGGTTCGAGGAAGATAGCCGGCCCGTCACCGCGCCGGCCTGGTTGTAGTCGGTGTGGATGCGCCCGGTTTTGGGATTGATCAGCGCCGGCAGCGCGTCCACGTAAGTGCCTTTCAGCTTGCTCAGTTCGCGGTGTTCCAGAATGAGCGGGATGATTTCGTGCTTGTCCCTGAGCGAGTCGAGCGCCTCGGCCGCCGTGGAGAACGCCCCGCTGGCCGTGCGCGGCACGCCCTGCGTGGGCAGCCCCAGCTTGCCGAACAACACATCGGCCAGTTGCTGCGTCGAGTTGATGTTGAAGGCGACGCCGGCGCTGTTGTAGATGCTTTTCTCCAGCTCGCGCAGGCGGGCGCCGATCTCAGTTGACAACTGGCCCAGATACTTCACATCGACCGTCACGCCGGTCAACTCCATATCGAGCAGCACCGGGATGAGCGGAACCTCGACTTCATAGAACAGCTTCTCCAGATTGAGTTTGCGCAACTGCGCCGCTAAAACGTCAGCCAGCTTAAATGTGGCAACCGCGTCGGCGGCTGCGTAGGGCGCGATCTGCGCCAGCGGCACATCGGCCATCGACAACTGGTTCTTGCCCTTGCCGATCAGGTCGGTGATCTCGGTCATCTGCCAGCCGAAGTGCGCAAAGGCCAGCGCCTTGAGGCCCAGGCCGCGGCCGCCCGGATCGCACAGGAATTGCGCCAGCATGGTGTCGAACACCGGTTTGTCGAATGAGACGCCAGCCTGTCGCAACGCGCCCAGATCGAACTTGGCGTTGTGGGCGACGAGTTGCGCTTCGGGCCGGCCCATCGCGCGCGCGATCGGCTCGAATTTGGGCGAGGCCGGGTCAATGTAATAGCCGGCGTTCTGCCCGGCATGGGGCCGGCACGGCACATACCAGCCTTCGCTGTCGTTGACTGCCAGCGACATGCCCACCAGGTCGGCCTGCAGGGTGTCGAGGGCGGTCGTCTCGGTGTCGAATGCGATGCGCGTCGCGGCATTGAGCTGGGCCAGCAGGGCGCGAAAGGCTTCGTCGCTGTCCACCACGCGCGAGGTGAAGGGCAATTCTGCGCCGGCAATAACCGGCGGCGCAGCCGGCGCAGACAGGTCGCCGGCCCCGAACATGCTCAATTGCCCCTGCGCCTGAGGATCGCTCTGGGTCGCACCGCTGGCGGGTTCTGTCGCCGGGATGCGCTTGATCAGGCTGGCGAACTCCAGCTCGCGGAACAACGCCAGCGCGCGCGGATAGTCCACCTGCGCGCGGCAGGCTTCCCAGTCCACCTGAATCGGCGCGTCGGTGCGGATGGTGACCAGCGTGCGGCTGAGGTATGCCGCGTCCCTGCCGGCCTCCAGCGCCACGCGGGCGCGCTTCGGGGCGTCATCCAGATGCGCGTACACGCCGTCGAGCGTTTCGTGCTGTTCGAGCAGCGATTGCGCGGTCTTCTCGCCGACGCCGCGCACGCCGGGCACGTTGTCCGACGTGTCGCCCACCAGCGCCTTGAAGTCGATCAACTGATCGGGGCGCAGTTTGAACCGCTCTTTGACTTTCGCCTCGTCGTAGAGAATCGTCTGGTCGAAGAAGCGGCCCGATGTCAGCACCTTGACTGCCGGGTTGACCAGTTGCAGCGCGTCGCGGTCGCCGGTGACGACGAGCACGTCCATGCCTTCGCCGGCGGCTCGCCGCGCCAGCGTGCCCAGCACATCGTCGGCCTCGAACCCTTCGGCGGTGAAGGTGGCGATGCCCAGCGCGTTGACCACCTGGGTGATGCGCTTCATTTGCTGCGCCAGCTCGTCCGGCATCTTCTGGCGCGTGCCCTTATAGTCGGCGTAGATGTCGTCGCGGAATGTCTTGCCCACGTCGAAGGCCACGGCGATGTAATCGGGTTTCTGCTCGTTCCACACCTTCAGCAGCATGTTGGTGAAGGCGTATACGGCGCTGGTCAGCTCTTTCTGGCCGTCCTCGCGCGTGATCGACAGCGGCGTGTCCTGCATGGCGAAATAGGCGCGGTAGGCCAGCGAGTGGCCGTCGATGAGCATCAGTTTGGGGCGGGCGGCGGGCTTTGACATGCCGGTATCTTAACTCAGCCGGCCGGCGCTCGACACGCATTCTGCTGTCGGGACGGTTTGGGGCAAAGCGGGGCAAGCCTGGCGGCCCGGCCTGCGGGAGCGCAATGCGGATCACGTTTACGCCCCGGCCCAAAGACAAAGCAGGGCAAGCCCGGCGGCTTGCCCTACAGCTCTACCTGTGCGCGATGCCGCGCAGGTCTTCGCCAACCCTCAACCTTCAACCTTACCAACCTTGCCAACTTGACCAACTCTCAACTCAGTATGCCTTGCCCACCAGGGCCCGCTCGCGCACCGGCCTGCCGGTGACGGCGCACACCCATTCGCCCTCCGGCTGGTCGAACGGGAAATTGCGGTTGGTGACTTGCAGTTCGTCTTTCAGGCGCGCGTCCACCGCAGGATCGTCCGTAATCGGCGCCAGCGCCCAGCCGTCCTGTGTGGCTTCCTTCAACTCGTCCCAGGTGCGGACTTCGTGGATGTTGGCGCGCTGAAAATCCTCGGCCTGTTTGTAGAGCGAGGCGTGGATGTCGTCGAACAGCGTCCGCAGCCGCTCGGCCAGGCCTTCCTGCGGCACGAACGATTTGCCGGCTTTGCCGGGCATGTCGCGCCGCGCCAGCGCCACGCTGTTGTTGGCGACATCCTTCGGGCCGATTTCGATGCGCGCCGGCACGCCGCGCATCTCCCAGTCGTTGAACTTGAAGCCGGGCGTCTCGTCGCGGTCGTCCAGTTTGACCCGAATGCCGGCTGCCTTCAGCGTCTGGAAGATGCGTTCGCAGGCCGGCATGACGCTGCTCTTCTCGGCGTCATTCCTGAAGATTGGCACAATCACCGCCTGGATCGGCGCGACTTTTGGCGGCAGGCGCAGGCCCTGATCGTCGCCGTGCATCATGATCAGCGCGCCCATGAAGCGCCAGCTCAGACCCCACGAGGTCGTCCAGCAATACTTTTCCGTGTTGTCGCGGTCGAGATATTTGATCTCGAAGGCTTTGGCGAAGTTCTGGCCCAGGTCGTGGCTGGTGGCGGCTTGCAGCGCGCGCTTGTCGCCCATCATGGCTTCGATGGAAGTGGTGTTGATCGCGCCGGCGAACCGCTCGTTGACGCTCTTGCGCCCCTTGAGGGTGGGCATGGCGCAGTCCTCCACGCCGTGCCGGTGATAGACATCGAGCATCTGCATCACCTCGGCCCATGCTTCCTCATGCGTGGCATGCGCGGTGTGCCCTTCCTGCCAGTAGAACTCCATCGTGCGCAGAAACGGCTTCGTGCGCTTTTCCCAGCGCACCACGCTATTCCACAAGTTGATGAGCACCGGCAGATCGCGGTAGCTTTTCACCCATTGCGCGTACATGTGGCCGATGATGGTCTCGCTGGTTGGGCGCACCACCAGCGGCTCTTCCAGCGTCTCGCCGCCGCCGATGGTGACCACCGCCAGTTCCGGGCTGAAGCCCTCGACATGTCTGGCTTCCTTTTGCAGAAAGCTCATGGGGATGAACATGGGAAAGGCGGCGTTGACGTGGCCGGTGTCCTTGAAGCGCCTGTCCAGCAGGTCGCGCATGTTTTCGTACAAAGACCAGCCATAGGGTTTGACCACGATGCAGCCGCGCACCGGCGCATAGTCGGCCATGTCGGCCTCGCGGATCACGTCAAGATACCATTGCGAGAAGTCCTGCGAGCGGGGAGTAATCTTTGCCATTGTCGCCTTGCTATGGGTGTGGTTTATCGCTTCCAGTCGGGGAAGTATTCGTCGCTGGGCGAGTCGAGATCGATGGGCGAACGCGACCGGCCATCGGCGGTGGTGATGTGCAGCCGGAAACCTTTGGCCGTATTCACCGTGTAGGCCAGCAGGGTGTCGTCCGGCGACCAGGCCGGCTGCGTTGACGGGATTTGGTCTTTGGTGAGCGGCGTCACATTGCCGGTGCGCGTGTCCAGCTTGTACAACTCGTACACGCCGGTTGGATCAGCGGCAAAGGCGAGGTAACGGCCATCGTGCGACCAGGCCGGGAACTGGTAGTTGGCCTGATCGTTGGCGCTGATGCGCTCCACGTCGCCGTCGAGCGTCATCACGTACAACTGGTATGTGCCGGTCTCGTTGGAGATGTACGCGATGCGCCGGCCATCCGGCGACCAGGCCGGCTGAAGATGGTTGCCTTTTGTCTGCGTCAGCTTGCGCAGTTGCGTGCCGTCGGGCCGGATGAAGTAGATGTCCTGCTGGCCGGCCTCGCCCGATGAAAACACCAGCGCCCGGCCATCGGGCGACCACGCCGGATGAACAACCGAGCGCATGTTGGTCAACTGGCGCATGTTTTTGCCCTCGGCGTCCATGGTGAACAGGTGCGACACGCCGTCCTGCTCGATGCTGGCGACGATCTGTGAGCCGTCGGGCGACCATTTGCCGCCCAGCACATCGCCCTTCAGGTTGGTCAACTGTCTGCGGTTATAGCCGTCGGCGTCCATCACAAACAGGTTGAAGCTGCCGTTGTCGGAGACGCTGGAAAACAACAGCGTGCCCTGCGGTTTCACCCGCGTGACGGGAACGGTGGGCGTGGCCGGCGCGGCGCAACTCGCCAGCAACAACGCGGCGCAGCACGCGGCAGTGATGGCAAGCAAGCGCGATTTCATGCCAGCGGTTTCAATTCTCAAGGCTGCAAGGCTTGTGATTATACTGGCGCGCAACACAAGTGATCCTATTCATCCGATGACCGAATCGACCGAACTGAACTGGAACGCAATCGCCGACGAGACCATCCGGCTGCTTCAGGGCCTGATTCGCCTCGACACCTCGAATCCCCCCGGCAACGAGATGCTGGCTGCGCGGCACATCGCCAACATTCTGCGCGACAACGGCATCGAGCCGGTGGTGATCGAGACCGCGCCCAATCGCGGCAACGTCATCGCCCGGCTGAAGGGTGACGGCAGCGCGCAGCCGCTGCTGCTCTACGCGCACACCGATGTCGTGCCGGTTGAGCCGGCGCACTGGACGGTCGATCCGTTTGGCGGACTGCTGCGCGATGGCTACGTGCATGGCCGGGGCGCGCTGGACATGAAGGGCATTCTGGCGATGCAACTGGCCGTCTTCCTCACCCTGGCCCGGCAGATGCGCGCCGGCAGCCTGCCGTTGCGCCGCGATGTCATTCTGGCCGCCACCGCCGACGAAGAGAGCGACGCCAATCAGGGCATCGGCATTCTTGTCGAGCAACATCCTGACCTGCTGCGCGCTGAGTACGCCCTGAGCGAGTTTGGCGGCTACTCGCTGCACCTGGCCGGCAAACGTTTTTACCCCATTCAAACCGCCGAGAAAGGCAACGTGTGGATGCGCCTGCGGGCGACCGGCCGGCCAGGGCACGCCAGCGTGCCGCACTATGACAACGCAGTGCTTCACCTGGCGCGGGCAGTAGATCGCCTCGCGCGGTTGAAACTGCCCATGCGCATGACCGACACCGCGCGCGCGTTTCTGGCCGGCCTGGCCGATGGAATCGGCGGCGCACAGGCGATCGGGCTGCGGGCGCTGCTCTCGGCTGGCGGCCGGATGGGGTCGGCGCTCATCGACCACGCTGTGCGCGACGCGGGCATGGCCGCCGAGTTGCGCGCCATCACGCACAACACCGTGACCCCCACCGGCCTGCGCGCCGGCGTGAAAGTCAACGTCATCCCCACCGCCGCCGAAGCCACGCTCGATTGCCGCACATTGCCCGGTGTCAGTCAGGCTGATCTGGCCCGCGAGCTGCAAGACGCGCTGGGAGAAGAAGCCGGCCGGTTGTCGTTCGAGGTGGACAGCGCCGCGCCTGGCCTGGAGTTCAAGATCGATACGCCGCTGTTTCGGCTGATTTCCGACACGCTCAGGCAACATGACCCGGAGGGCATCCCCGTTCCGTTCATGCTGACGGGTGGCACTGACGCCAAACATGTGGCGCGCCTGGGCGCGATTTGCTACGGCTTCTCTCCTATGAAGTTCGGCCCCGGCGAGCGATTCAGCGAGCTGGTGCACGGGCACGATGAGCGCGTCGCGGTTGCGTCGCTGGCGTGGGGCGTGCGCGTCCTGCACGATGTGGTCAGCGAGTTCTGCCGGTCAGCCACCAACCGCGAATGAACGCGAATGAACGCGAATGAACGCGAATACACGCGAATGGAGGCAAGACCGTAGTAAGATTGCGGCGCTTTTCACAGGGCGCCACATCCATGCAGGAAACTTTCAGACCACTCGCATCACCGGACAAGCGCGTCGAGTTGTTCGCCATCGGCAATGAACTGCTGGTCGGGCAGGTGCTCGACACCAACACGCACTGGCTGATCCGCTCGCTCACCGCGCTGGGCGCGCATGTCCGCCGCGCGCACATCCTGCGCGACGAATACGATGAGATCGCCGATGGCGTCGGCGCAGCTATTCGCCGCGCGCCGCGCCTCATCCTGACCACCGGCGGACTCGGCCCGACGGATGACGATTTGACTTTCCGCGCCATCGCCCGCATGTTGGATCTGCCGCTGGTCGAGGACCCGATCGCGCTGGACATGGTGCGCCGGCGCTATGAATATCTCGCCTCCATCCGCCCCAACTTCAGCGCCGAACTGAACGAGGCCCGTCGCAAGATGGCCCTGTTTCCGCAGGGCGGTCAGCCGCTTGCCAACCCCAGCGGGGCCGCGCCCGGCCTGGCGCTCGACATCAACAGCCAGACCACCCTGGTGTGCCTGCCCGGCGTGCCGGCGGAGATGAAGGACATCTTCAACACCTCGCTGCAGCCGGTGCTGGAGCGCACCATCGGCGCCGGCAGCTATATCGAACACACCCTTGTGCTTGACCGGGGCGATGAATCGCGCATCGCCGCCCTGCTTCAGCAGATTCAGGCTGCCCACCCCACCGTCTATGTCAAGTCGCGCGGACAGACGCTGGAGGATGGCGCTCATCTGACAGTGGTTTTGTCCCATGCCGGCAGCGATCCCCGCTTCATTCACCAGGAACTGACGGCCACTGAGCAGGAGGCCATTCACGCATTGTCCAGCCTGGGCTACGCAGTGCTGCGGGTCATCGAAAGCTGATCGCTCGTATGCTATAGTCGCTTCACCTGTTGCCCAGGCAAACGTGTTGAGTGTAAAGAATGGCAATCGCATCACCTCCGGCAACCGTCCAAACTCCGGGCGAGGCGGTTGATCGTTTCCGTTTCGGCTGGCGCTATGTGCGCCGCGAGCTGCCCGATGGCGAAGAAGTCTTCGAGCAGATTCCTCTGACCCTGCACGACGTTCACTATCCCCAGGAGGAAGACTTCATCGTGCACAGCGACGACCACGAGCGCATGCGCGGCTATTTGTACGATGTTTTGAGCGCCAGGCTGGCTGATGATCCTTTCACGGTCGTGTTGACCGATGTGCGCGTCGCCTGGGCTGCGCCAGAAGTCAAGCCGCTGGGGCCGGATGTGATTGTGCTGACCGGCGTGCGCGCCCGGCGCAACTGGAGCACGTTTGATGTGGGCGAGGAAGGGGCGCAGCCGGCCCTTGTCATCGAGATCACCTCGCCGGAGACGCGCCGGATTGATGTGATTGACAAGGTCTATGAATATGAGACGGCGGGGGTGGCGCAATATGTGATTGTTGAATGCGCGCCGCGCGGAGAGCAGGTGCGCCACACCGTGCGCGGCTACCGCATGACAGACGCAGGCTATGCGCCGGCGCCAACGAATCCTCAAGGCTGGATTTGGCTGGACGCGCCCCGCCTGTGGATCGGGACGCGGGACGACGCAGTGCTGCTGTTCGATGAAAGCGGCCAGCCCATCGGCGACTATGTTCAAATCGACGCGCAACGCCGCATGGCTGAAGCGCGCGTAAGAGAGCTGGAGCAAGAGCTGGCGCGCCTGCGCGAACAACGCAACGCCGGCTGATCCCGCAATTCAAACACCTCGTTACAACCCGGCAATGAAACTTCACGAATACCAATCCAAACAACTCTTTGGCAGGTTTGGCGTTCCCGTGCCGCAGGGCATCGTGGCCGAGACACCGCAGGCAGCGCGACAGGCGGCTGAGCAGATCGGGCTGCCGGTCGTTATCAAGGCGCAGGTGCTGGTCGGCGGGCGCGGCAAGGCCGGCGGCGTCAAAGTCGCCAGAACGCTCGACGAGGCCGAAGCCAGAGCGCGCGATATCCTGAATCTGAACATCAAGGGCCTGCCGGTGCGGCGCGTCCTTGTCGATCCGGCTGCCGACATCCGCAACGAGATTTATCTGGGCATCGTCATCGACCGCGTCTCGCGGCGCGCGGTGATGATGACCAGCGCAGCCGGCGGCGTGGACATCGAGGAGGTCGCGGCGACAACGCCGGAGAAAATCGTGCGCGCGCCGATTGACCCGTTTGTGGGCCTGCCGGAATATCTCGCGCGGGATATTGCCGCGCAGATCGACCTGCCGCGCGCCTTGTGGCCCGACTTCGTGAAGATTGCGCGCGGTCTGGCTGCTGCTTTCGCGGCCAATGACGCTTCGCTGGCCGAGATCAACCCGCTGGCGATCGTGGGACAGGCCGGCGGCTCCTCAACCGCCCTGATGGCGCTCGACGGCAAGATGGTCATCGACGACAACGCTCTCTTCCGCCATCCCGATCTGGCCGCCATGCGCGACCCGGATGAAGACTCCGAGGCCGAGAAGCAGGCGCGCGAGTCCGATCTGAGCTATATCTCGCTGGACGGCGAGATCGGCTGCATGGTCAATGGCGCCGGCCTGGCGATGGCGACAATGGACATCATTCAGTACTACGGCGGCCGGCCGGCCAACTTCCTCGATGTGGGCGGCGGCGCCAAAGCAGACAAGGTTGCGGCGGCGCTGCGCATCATCCTGAGCGATCCCAAAGTCAAGGCAGTGTTGTTCAACATCTTTGGCGGCATCACCCGCTGCGACGAAGTGGCGCGCGGTATTGTCACGGCCCTGCAGGAAGTCAAGCCGCAGGTTCCGATGGTGGCGCGTCTTGTCGGCACCAACCAGGAAGAAGGCAACCGCATCCTGGCTGAGGCTCGCATGGTCACAGCCGACAGCCTTGGCGAAGCGGCGCAGAAGGCCGTCGCGCTAAGCCGTTGAATGATTGGGTGATTGAGGGATTGAGTCATTGAGTCATTGACCGAATGGCCAAATGGCCCAATGACTCAATGACCGAATGACCAAATGACTCGCACAGACATCCGACTGGCGATTCCCTCCAAGGGCCGCCTGCAACTCTCGGCGCTGGAGTTTCTGGCGCGCTGTGGCTTTGATGTGCGGCAATCTGTCACGCGCAGCTATGTCGGCTCCATCAGCGCGCTGCCCGGCGTGACCGTGCTCTTTCAGCGCCCGCGCGACATCATCGTGAGCGTCGCCAACGGCGGGGTTGATTTCGGCATCACCGGCTACGATGTCATCGCCGACGCCAACGCGGCCGACAAAACCTGCGTCATCCACGATGCGCTGGGCTTCGGCAAATGCCGGCTGGTTGTCGCTGTGCCCGAAGTCTGGAGCGACGTGACGAGCATGGCGGCGCTGGCGGCCAAAGCGGTCGCTATGCCGCATCCCCTGCGCGTTGTGACCAAATACCACCACTTGACCGGCCAGTTTCTGCGCCGGCATGGCGTGCAGCCATATGCCCTGATCGACGCCGAAGGCTCGCTCGAGGTCGTGCCGGAGATCGGGTATGCCGACATCATCGTGGACATCGTCGAGACCGGCTCAACGTTGCAGCAAAACCGCCTGCGCGCCCTGAGCGACGGCGCGATCCTGGCCTCGCAGGCCAGCCTGGTCGCCAATCGCGCCTCGCTCCGGCGGCCCGAAGTGATGCAGACTGCCATCACCCTGCTGGAGTATTTCGAGGCGCATTTGCGCGCAGAGGGCCAGGTGATGGTGTTTGCCAATATGCGCGGCGCGTCGGCCGAAGATGTGGCGCGCAAACTGCACCGGCAAACTACGCTGGGGGGCTTGCAGGGGCCAACCGTGTCGCCGGTGTATCCGCCGCCTGATGCCGCCGCGCGGGCCGGCGAGGGCAACTGGTTCGCCGTCAACCTGGTCGTGCGGCGCAGCGAACTCACCGACGCTATCCAGCAACTGCGCAGCATCGGCGGGAGCGGCGTTGTCGTCACGCCGGTCACGTACATCTTTGAAGAGCAGCCCGATCGCGTGCGCGCCCTGAAGGCGCTGGCCGACGATCACCCCGCGTGATGCAATACGCAACACGGAATACGCAGTACTCAGCGCGCGCCCCGACCTCGATGGACATCGAATCCTTCATCTCCCCGCACCTGCGCCAGATGCAGCCCTACACGCCGATCGTGCCCTTTGAGGTGCTGTCGAAGCAGTTGGGGCGCGATCCGTCCGAGATCGTCAAGCTCGACGCGAACGAGAATCTGTATGGCCCGTCGCCGCGCGCGCTGGAAGCCATCGCGCGTTGTGGCGCGCTGCACATCTACCCCGACCCGGATCAGACGGCGCTGCGCGAGGCGATTGCGGACTACATCAACCTGCCGGCGGCGCATATCCTGTGCGGCGCGGGGGCCGATGAGATCATCGACATTGTGGGGCGCGCGTTCGTCCAACCCGGCGACGCGATCCTTGACCTGCCACCGACGTTTGGCATGTATCGCTTCGAGAGCGACATTGTCAACGCGCGCTATGTGGCCGTCCCGCGCCGGCCCGACTTCTCGCTCGACCTGGATGCCATCCGCGAAGCTGTCCTGAACTCGAACGCAAAGGGTCACACACTGAAGCTGCTCTTCATTGCCAACCCCAACAACCCGGACGGCTCGCTTGTGAGCGACGACGACCTGCGCCGGCTGCTCGAACTGCCGGCGCTGATCGCGCTGGACGAGGCGTACATCGACTTCAGCGATCATCCCGGCCACGCCGGCTGGGTGCGCGACTACGACAACCTGGTGGTGCTGAGGACGTTCAGCAAGCTGGCCGGCCTGGCCGGCCTGCGCGTCGGCTATGGCGTGTTCTCGCCCAGGATCATCCAGCATCTGTGGAAGATCAAGCAACCCTACACGCCCAGCGTCGCAGCCAGCGTGGCAGCCATCGCGGCCTTGAGCGACCGCGACTATCTGCGCGACACTGTGCGGCGCATTGTGGCCGAGCGGGAGCGGTTGCGCGCGTCGCTCCAGGAACTGGGCTGGCTGCGCGTCTATCCCAGCCAGACGAATTTCCTGTTGTGTCGCATCGACACGGCGCAGGCCCCCGGCGCGTTGCGCGCCTCCGGAGCGCCGCCGGGCAAGCAGCTCAAGCTGGCGTTGCAACAGTACGGCATCCTGGTGCGCTATTTTGACAAGGATGGCCTGCGCGATTGCGTGCGCGTCAGCGTGGGCAGGCCGGAACACACCGACGCGCTGATGGCGGCGTTGCATGAGATGGCGGGTTGGTAAGGTTCGTAAGGTTGATAAGGTGGGCAAGGTTGAGTGAGGTGGCAGGGTGAGTGGAAAGGCGCGCGCGGCGGAAATCCATCGGGTGACGCGCGAGACGGATGTGCTGGCGCGATTGAACCTGGACGGCAGCGGGCACGCTGAGATTGACACGGGCATCGGCTTCTTCGATCACATGCTGCATCACGTGGCCCATCACGGCCTGTTCGATCTGACGGTCAAGGCCAGCGGCGATTTGCACATCGACGCGCATCACACCGTGGAGGATGTGGCGATTGCGCTGGGTCAGGCGCTTGATTGCGCGCTGGGTGATCGGGCCGGCATCGTCCGCATGGCCGACGCGTGGGTGACGATGGACGAGGCGCTGGCGCAGGTGATCGTCGATTTGAGCGGCCGGCCCTACGCCGTGTTCAGCGGCGAATTTGCCGGCCCGTCAGTCGGCGGGCTGAGCGTGTCCCTTATTCCGCATGTCCTGGAATCACTGGCCGCGCATGGCCGCATGAACCTGCACACCCGCATCCTGTATGGGCGCGACGATCATCACAAGGCCGAAGCCATCTTCAAGGCGCTTGGCCGTGCGCTGGATATAGCGACGGCGATTGACCCGCGCCGGCTGGGTGTGCCCTCCACCAAAGGGGTGCTGTAGCGCGTATTGCGTATTGCGTATTGCGTATTGGGCACAGCATCGACACCCAATCGTCAATCGTCAATCGTCAATCGTCAATCCAAAATCCAAAATCCAAAATCGATATGGTGGTTGCTGTGGTGGACTACGGCGCGGGCAATCTGCGCAACGTGTGCAAGGCGCTCGAACACGTGGGCGCGAGTGTCACGCTGACGAGCGACCCGCGCGCACTTGAGCAGGCCGGCAGGATCGTGCTGCCGGGCGTGGGCGCTTTCGCCGACTGCCTGCACGGGCTGCAATCGCGCGGCCTGTTCGAGCCGTTGCGCGATCTGGCGCTGGCCGGCAAGCCGCTGCTGGGCATCTGTGTCGGCATGCAACTGTTGATGAGCGTGGGCGAGGAAATGGGCGAGTGGCCGGGGCTTGATTTGATTCCGGGCCGTGTGGCGCGCTTCCAGTTCCAGGACACGCCCTCACACCAGCGCCTGAAAGTGCCGCACATTGGCTGGAACCAGATCATTCCCAAACAGGATCATCCGCTGATCGCCGGCGTCAAGCCGGGCAGCTATGCCTACTTCGTCCACTCGTTCCACCCGCTGGTCAGCGATCCAACCCATGCAGTCGCGGTAACGGACTATGGCTACGAATTCCCGTCTGTTATCGCGCGCGACAACGTGTGGGGGATACAATTCCACCCGGAGAAGAGCCAGGACACGGGGCTGGCGATGCTGGAGAACTTCGTCCGATTTTAAATTTTGGATTTTGGATTGGCAGCGCGAACAGGTCGCAAATTCAAATTCCGGGGCGGGCTATGTTTACGATTTATCCTGCGATTGATCTGCGAAACGGAATGGTCGTGCGCCTGCGGCAGGGCGACCCGGCTCAGCAAACCACCTACTCCGAAGATCCGCTCGCCACGGCCAGACGGTGGGTCAACGACGGCGCAGCGTGGCTGCACATCGTCAATCTGGATGGCGCGTTTGGCGACGCGGCAGCAGCGCGCGCCAATCGCCGGGCGCTGGCAGCGATTGCCACAAGCCTGAAAGCCAGTCTTCAGTTCGGCGGCGGGCTGCGCAGCGTCGAAGATGTGAAGGCGGCCTTTGACGCCGGCGTCAACCGGATTGTGATCGGCACGGCGGCAGTGGAGGACCCGCGCCTGGTTGCCGAAACGCTTGCGCTCTACGGCCCCGATCGCGTTGTGGTGGGCCTCGACTCGCGTGACGGCATGATCGTCACGCGCGGCTGGAAAACCGAGACGCCCATCAGCGCCGTGGAACTGGGCCAGCGCATGAGAGAGATGGGCGTGATCCACGCGCTGTACACCGAGGTGGGCCGCGATGGCATGCTCACCGGGCCGGCTGTGGAGTTGACCGCTGCCCTGGCCCAGTTGACCGGCCTGACCGTGATCGCCTCCGGCGGTGTGCGCCATCTGGACGACGTCAAGGAGATCATGGCCTACGCGAGCAGAGGCGTGGCCGGCGTGGTCGTCGGTCGCTCGCTGTACGAGGGCACGCTGTCGCTCAAGGAAGCGATCGCATTGTCCCGATCCATCGTTTAACTGTTGCCGGCCCGGCGCGCTGAGCCAGTAGCGCCATCACACATGCTTGCCAAACGCATCATCCCCTGTTTCGACGTGGCCAATGGCCGGGTGGTCAAAGGCGTGCACTTCGTCAATCTGCGCGACGCCGGCGATCCCGTTGAGCAGGCGCGCGTGTACAACGACGAGCGCGCCGACGAACTGGTGTTCCTCGACATCATGGCCTCACACGAAAACCGGGGCACGACGATCGAGATGGCCCGCCGCGTGGCCGATGAGGTGTTCATCCCGTTCACCATCGGCGGCGGCGTGCGCGCGCCGGAGGATTTCCGCGAATTGCTGCTGGCCGGCGCGGACAAGGTCAGCATTAACAGCGCGGCGGTGCGCAACCCGAACCTCATCCGCGAGGCGGCCTGGCGCTTTGGCGCGCAGTGCGTGGTGGTGGCCATCGACGCCCGGCGCGTCACACCCGCGGAACGGCTGGAGGGGCTGGAGCCGGCCCCTGTCCCCAGCGCAAAATTCCATCCTGGCGAGTCCCTCTGGCGCGTTTACCTGAACGGCGGGCGCGTGCCGACTGATCTCGACGCGGTGGCCTGGGCGATCGAGGCCGAGCGACTGGGCGCCGGCGAGATTCTGCTGACCAGCATGGACACCGACGGCACACAGGATGGCTATGACCTGCCCTTGTTGCGCGCGATCAGCAGCGCCGTGAGCATTCCGGTCATTGCCTCCGGCGGCGCCGGCAAACTGGAGCATTTCTACGACGCTATCGAAGCCGGCGCCAGCGCGGTGCTGGCTGCCTCTGTGTTCCACTACAAGACCTTTCGCGTGGGCGAGGTGAAACAGTATCTGGCCGGCCGAGGCGTGCCGGTGAGGATGTGAACAGGCATGGGACTGGAACTGCGCTTTGATTCAAACGGCCTGATTCCGGCCATCATCCAGGATGCCATCACCGGCCGTGTGCTGATGCTGGGCTGGATGAACGCCGAGTCGTTGCAGCGCACGCGCGACACCGGCGAGGTGTGGTTTTGGTCGCGCAGCCGGCAGGAGCTGTGGCGCAAGGGGGCGACCAGCGGCAACGTGTTGCGCCTGCGCGAGCTGCGCGTCGATTGCGACGCCGACTGCATTCTGGTGCGCGCCGAGCCGGCCGGCCCCACCTGCCACACCGGGCGCGAGAGCTGCTTCTGGCAGGGCATGGATGGCGCTGTCATCGAAGACCCGCCGCGCGCCGGCTTTCTCGATGCGCTGGACGCCGTCATCCAGCAGCGCCGCAACGCCGCGCCGGATGCAAGCTATACGGCGCGTCTGTTCGCCAAAGGCCGCTTCAAGATCGCCCAGAAGGTGGGCGAAGAGGGACTGGAGACGGCCATGGCCGGCGTGGCGCAGGATGATGACCGGCTGACCGATGAAGCCGCGGACCTGCTGTATCATCTGCTCGTGTTGTTGAATGAGCGAGGCGTGCCGATGCGCGATGTGCTGGAGCGACTGGCAGGCCGGCATCGGCGACAGGCCGAGAACCCATGAGTGAGCGTGTGCTGACATCCAACTCGCGGCCCCCCGGCGACTGGGCGGGCGAGTCTGACTTCCCCCAGCCACAACCTGCGAGCTATGAGGAATACCTATCTCTGTCTGCCGAGGGCCGGCTGATCGAATGGGCCAACGGCCACATCATCTACCACATGCCGCCCACGACCCTGCATCAACTCATTGCCGACTATCTTGGCCTGTTGCTCAACCTGTTTGCCGAATTCTTTAACCAGGGGCGCGTAATCAGCGCAGCCTTTGAAATGAAATGCCGGCCCGGCGGCCCATCGCGCGAGCCTGACCTGATTTACGTGTCAAATGCGCATCTGGGCCGGCTGGATGACCAGCGATTGAACGGGCCGGCGGATCTGGCCGTCGAAGTCGTGTCGGAAGACAGCGTCACACGCGACTACGATGAAAAGTATGTCGAATACGAGGAATGTGGCGTGTCCGAATACTGGTTGATCGACCCGCGGCCGCGCCGCCAGCGGGCGCTGTTCTATCAGTTGGACGAAAACGGCAAGTATGATCTCGTCAAGCCGATCGAGGGCGTCTACAGGTCGCGGGCGGCGCAGGGCTTCTGGCTAAAAGTGGACTGGATCTGGCAAAGGCCCGACCCGCAATTGACCTTTGCCGAGATTGCCGGCTTTCCGCGCGAAGTCGTCGCCTTCTTAAAAGCGCAAAAACAAAGAGGACTGGAGCAACGCTGAAAAGACATGGCAATACTGGCAGACAGGAACACCCAACTGATTGTGCAGGGCATCACCGGCCGCGAAGGCGATTTTCACGCCCGGCAGATGCATGCGTATAGCCCGGCCATTCTGGTCGGCGGCGTCACGCCTGGCAAAGGCGGCATGAAGACGGACTATGGCGTGCCCGTGTTTGACACGGTGGGCCAGGCAGTGCGCGCCGTCGGCGCCGACACCAGCGTGATCTATGTGCCGGCCCGCTTCGCGCCCGACGCCATCATGGAAGCCGCCGACGCCGGCATCAGGCTGATTGTGTGCATCACCGAGGGCATCCCGGTGCAGGACATGATTCGTGTGCGCGCTTATCTGGATGTCAAAGGCGCGACGCTGATCGGCCCCAACTGCCCCGGCCTCATCACGCCCGGCCAGGCCAGGATCGGCATCATTCCCTACAACATCGTCATGCCTGGCAATGTGGGGCTGGTGTCGCGCAGCGGCACACTGACCTACGAAGTCATTCACGCCCTGACACAGAGCGGGATGGGCCAGAGCACGTGCGTGGGCATTGGCGGCGACCCGGTGCACGGCGTCGATTTCATCGACGTGATCAAGCTGTTCAACGAGGACCCGCAGACCGAGAAGATCGTGATGATCGGCGAGATTGGCGGGAGCGACGAAGAGCGCGCAGCCGCCTATGTCCGGGAGCACGTCAAAAAGCCGGTAGTGGGATTCATCGCCGGCCGGGCGGCGCCACCCGGCAAGCGCATGGGGCACGCCGGCGCGATTATCGAAGGGGGCATGGGCACGGCGGCCGGGAAAGTCGCAGCCATGCAGGCGGCGGGGATTCGCGTGGCGGACCTGCCGACGCAGATCCCGGAACTGCTGCAATCTTAAATTTCGGATTCTGGATTTTAGATTTCGGATTCGGACTCATGAATCCAAAATCCCCGATCGAAAATCCAAAATCCGAAGCGCTACTTCTCTTCCTTGTACATCACGTGCTTGCGCAGGATGGGATCGAAGCGGCGAAGCTCCAGGCGACCGGTGTCGTTCTTGCGGTTCTTCTCCGACCAGTACACGTGGCCGCTCTCTGAGCTTTTCAGCTTGATAATAATGCGGTTGCCTTTCTTCTTTGCCATGTTTGCTCACCTTTCTGCCCAGACAAATCTGCGGTTTGCCTGGGCGAAGCTCAGGCCATCCACGGCGGCTGTGCGCCGGCGATGGGCAATAACGCCAAATGACGGGCGCGCTTGATGGCGCGGGCCAACAGCCGCTGATTCTTGGCGCTCAGACCGGTGCGACGACGCGGCAGGATTTTGCCCTGCGGGTTCACGTAGCGGCGCAGCCGTTCATAGTCCTTGTAATCCGGCACTGTGCCCGTCGTCGCAAACTCGTCCACGCGCCTGGGGCGCGCCGCGTTGCGATCGTAGCTGTTGGCAGCTACATTGCGATTAAAACCCCTGCGGGGCTTTGGCCTGGGCGCTGCAGACGAAGTGGTTGCTTCGCCTTCAGTCCCGGCTACGCCTGGAACGACGTTCTCTTCCACAGTTTCTCCTTGACGATTTGACAGACGAGCGCGCGGGGCGTCCCGCGCGCTCACCTCATCGGTTTTGCCGACCTGCGATTCTATCACAGGCTGTTGCTGATGATATCATCGCGCGCAGCATGAGTCGTTCCCGCGCCGCCGTCCTGTCTGCCCTGCGCGCCTTGCCGCGCCTGGCTGCGCCGGCGCTGATCGTCATCGCCGCCGGCCTGGCTACCTGGAAACTCACCCTCGGAGATCGGGCCATCGCGCGGGGAGATCTGCTGCTCTATTTCTACCCGCTGCGTGACTTTGCCTCGGCGGCCATCCGCGACGGCCGCCTGCCGTTGTGGAATCCGCATACGTTCATGGGCGCGCCGTTCCTCGCCAATTCGCAGGTGGGATTCTTCTATCCGCTGAATGTGTTAACCGCCTGGATGCCGGTGGAGCAGGCGGTGTCGTGGAACATCGCGCTGCACTTGTGCCTGGCCGGCGTGGGCATGTATGCGCTGGCGCGGCGGGGCACGGGGTTGAGCCGGCCGGCTGCGCTGGCAAGCGGTCTGGCCTTTGGTCTGGGCGGCTATCTCGGCGCGCAGGTGGAACACTTGAATCAGCTTCAGGCGCTGGCGTGGCTGCCCTGGCAGATGATGTGCCTGTTTACGCTGCGCCGGGGCAATGCGCTGCGAACGACGCTTGCGCTGGCTGCGCTGATTGCCCTGCAGGTCTTCGCCGGCCATACCCAGTCGCTCTACATTTGCCTGGTTGGGCTTGGGCTGACTGCCGGCGCGCTTGCCATCGCGCCGGGGGACGCGCGCTACGCCGGCGGCTCCAGAATGATCGCTGCGAGCGCGCCGTTTGTGTCGCTGGGCGTCGCCGGCGTTCTTGCGGTTGCGCTTGCGGGCGCGCAACTCGTCCCAACGCTGGAACTGACGGCTGAATCAGCGCGCTCCGGGGGGCTGCCCTTCAACGAGGCGGGGTCATTCTCGTGGCGCCCCTGGGTTGTTGCGCGCGCGCTGATGCCGACCTATGGCGATCCGCTATTCCCCGAATACGTGGTGTATTTTGGCGCGGCCGGCCTGGCGCTGGCGCTGCTGGGAGTGCTGGCCTCGGTGTGGCCGGCGGCGCACGGTGACGGCGTGCCCCGGCGTCGCAGCATTGCGCCGGCGCTTGCGCTGACGGTCGCGGGCTTCGTGCTGGCTCTGGGCGTTGCCACGCCGCTATTTGGCATTCTGTACCAGTTCGCGCCGGGCTTCAACCTGTTCCGGGCGCAGGCGCGCTGGCTGGCCTTAGTGGCAGTCGGCGTATCGATGCTGGTCGGGCTGGGGGCGCAGGCGCTGTGGGAGGGC
>CALBEF010000041.1 GCA_937927775.1 uncultured Anaerolineae bacterium
TCGCTGCGCCGGTTGCCCAGCTTGTTGCGCGCCTGGGTCGTGTAGGTGCCGCGGTGCAACTCGAAGTACAACTCGCCCGACCACACCAGCGGGTCTTTGATGTCGGCTTCGCAGCGCGAGAAGAACTCGCCCGGCGCGCGCGACTGCACGCGCGGCAGGCCGTCCACGTCGGCCATGCGCTTGAGTTGCTCCAGCATGGGCAGCGTTGGACCGCCCCCGCCGTCGCCGAAGCCATACAGCATATAGCTCTCGTTGGCGCGCTCATGATCCTTGAAGTCGCGCACATTGCGCGCCACTTCCTCGACGTTCATCATGGCGTTGTAGGTGTCGACCGGCGGGAAGTGCGTCAGCACGCGGCTGCCGTCGATGCCTTCCCAGATGAACGTGCTGCTGGTGGGCTTGTTGAACTGGTTCCACGACAGCTTTTGGGTGAGGAAGTACTTCATGCCCGCGCCGCGAATGATCTGCGGCAGCGCGCCGGAATAGCCGAACACGTCGGGGTTCCAGAACTCGACGCAGGTGAAGCCCAGCTCCTGCCTGAAGAAGCGCTGCCCGAACAGGAACTGGCGCACCAGCGATTCGCCGCCGGGGATGTTGCAATCCGGCTCGACCCACGTGCCGCCGGCGGGCATGAACTGGCCGGCTTTCGCCTTTGCTTTCATCTTCTCGTACAGCGCCGGGTAGGACTGCTTCATCCACTCCCACTGTTGCGCCTGCGAGCAGGCGAAGATGTAGAAGGGGTAATCGTCCATGTAGCGCAGGGCGGTGGAGAAGGTGCGGTAACACTTGCGTCGCGTCTCGGCCAGCGGCCACAGCCAGGCCGTGTCGATGTGGGCGTGGCCGACCGCCGACAAATTGTGCTGGCCGTCCCCGTTGCGCGCCTTGAAGAACTCGGCGGCAAGCCGGCGCGCGGCGCTCCAGGTGGCGCGATCATCGAGGCGGATGGTGTTCACCATCTGGTTGGCCGTCCACAGGGCCTGGCCGGCGCGCGGTGTGTTGGCCGGCAGATGCGCCGCCATGTCGGCGATGATGACGTAGTCCCACAACAAGTCCCACGCCGCGCGGTCGAACACGGCGATCTCGGCCTGTTGCAGCAGGCCCATCAGCCGGGCGCGCAGGTCGCCCTCGCCCAGCGGCACGCCGAACAGGCCGTTGCAGGCCATCTCGATGTAGAGCGTCATCGTCTCGCCGCCGCGCGCGGATGCGGTGAGGCGATATTCGGGGCGGATCGGCCCGCCCTCGCCGGCTGTGCCGGTGAGGCCCTGCGCTGGCTGGCCGTCCTGCCACACACAGGCTTCGGAAGTCGAGTCCCACAGCAGGTGCACTTCCTGGCCCTGCCAGGCTTCGGGAATCGTGAGATCGACCTTGAACCAGTGCGTGGACCACAAGGGGCCGAAGGTTTCGCCAACCTGGGCCGGGCGGTATGTTCCGCGCAAGGCTTCGTCGTAGCTGATCCGGTCGGGCGCTGAATAGACGCTCAACGTGACCGGCGCGCGTTGCGGGTAGAGGTTGCGTCGCAGCGCGGCGATGAACGCTTGCGCGCGCCGGCGGGTGATATCGGGGTGTTTCAGCATCGGGGTTCTCCTTCAAACAGGCTGGATGTTGGACATGTCGCCCCATTATCTTGTGGAGGGCATGGGGATGCAAATTGCCGGGAGTGGTCAGGAGTCAGGAAACAGGAGCCGGGCTTCAGAATACAGAGCGCGGAGGCAGGGCAAGAAATGGGCTGGCGTGAGTCATCCCTGTTCGAGTTGCTCTATACTGGCCGGCGTCGTGAGGAGCCATGGCAGGGACAAACACAACCGCCGGCGCTGAGCCGGCGCAATGGGCAGAGTGGGCCGCCGAGCACTACGAAGACTTCGCGGCGCTGGAACGCGAGTGGCCCAGGATTGCCGACGGCTTTGCGCAGGCCACCGCGCCGGATACGCGGGACAATGAGTCTATCGTTACCTATACGGTCTCGCTCATGAACTGGTTTATCGCCAGGCGGGACTGGAACACAGCGCTTGCGTGGCTGAACGAGGCCGTGGCCGCGTGTCAGGCGCTGGGCGATGACGAGATGCTGGCGGCGATGTACAACCGGGGCGGTCTTCTGCACTGTCTGCGCGGGGTGCATTCAGAGGGGTTCAACTGGTATGCCCGCGCGCTGCCTCTTGTTGAGAAGCTGAATGACCGCGCAACACTGGCGACACTGGAAGGCAACCTGGGGCTGTTGGCGGTGGCGCTGGGCGATCGCATGGCCCGGCAGCATCTGAACCGCGCCGTCATGCTCAACGCTCAACTGGGCAACCGCTCGTCCGACGCCCAGTTCATCGAGCATGTGCTGGTCACCCTGTTAACCCGGGGCTGGGATGCGGCAGCGTCGCTGGCCGCGATGCGCCTGCGCGCGATTGCCGAAGAAGCCGGCAACCAGTAGAGACGTTGCAGTGCAACGTCTCTACGCAACGGTTGCGAGGCCGGCCTGCGCCGGCTTTGCCGCGTGTAGCGCGCGGATTTATCCCGCGCAACGAGCGCGCGCAACGAGCGCGCGCAACGGCTCGGATTGCCCCTGCTGGGACATGCATCCCGCATTTTCCGGTGTGCCAAGTGGCCTGCAAAGCAGGGCAAGCCCGGCGGCTTGCTCTACAGGCATACCCACACTGCGCGCAACACTCTCTGCCGGGGAATTCGCCCCTGCTGGGAAATGCCTCTCGCATTTTCCGGTGCGCCAATTGGCCTGCAAAGCAGGGCAAGCCCGGCTTGCCCTACAGGCATACCCACCACAGCGTGTTTCATGCGCTGTGCTAACATGGCATGGTTGCGCGTCATCGATTTGCCAGGCCATTGTCGCGCGACGCGCCATTCCTGAAACGAGAGGAGTTCGGTTCTCCGCGCAACATCAGCCGGCGGAAACCGGAATCGAGATGAAGTTTATCTTCTACCTGCTGCTTGCCTTCAAGCGCCTGAAGAGCCGCCCCACCATCACCCTGCTGCTTGTCCTCAGCATTGCGCTGAACGTCGGCGTCCTCGCGTGCATCCCCATGTTCAGCAACGCCGTCAGCCTCAAGCTGATGCAGGACGAGTTGCGCGCCAACAGCCAGCGTTACAACCGGCCATCATTCGCGGTGCGCGTGTACGCCCAGCCCACGCGCGCGCGCCCGATGACGCTCAGGGACGTGGCCAGCCGGCGCGACTGGCTGATGGGCATCCTGCGCGAGAACATGCGCTTCCCGCTCCAGTCGGTCTACATGCAGTCTGAAAGCCCGACCTACGAGTTGCGCGCCATTCCGGGCGACCCCAGCTTCCGTTACAACCGCGAAGATGTGGATTCGATGCGCGTGGCCGTGGTGCAGGACATTGCCGACCACATCCGCATCTTTCAGGGCGCGGAGTACGACGAGAGCGCCGCGCCGGGCGACCGCATGCCGATCTGGCTCGAGCGCGCCTACGCCGCCGAGCTGGGTGTGCAGGTGGGCGACCGGTATACCATGGGGTCACCCGGCGCCCGGCCCGACAGCCGCATCCCGGTGGTCATCGCGGGCATCTGGGAGCCGATCTCGCGCAACGACCCCTTCTGGTACAAGGACCCCATCTTCGACTTTTACAAGTCGTCGCTGACCACGCCGGCGCAGTTCGAGGCGCACATCTCCGCGCGCGAGCCGGCCCGCACCTCCTTCAACTTCTGGTACTTCATCTTCGATGAGTCACAGTTGAATCTGGATCGCGGCGAGTATTACATCAACGCCATCAACTTCATCGGCCGCGAGGCGCAGCGCCAGTTGCCCGGCGGCAAGATGGATGTTTCTCCCCTGACGGCTCTGGCAACCGGCCAGGCCCGCAAACAATCCATGCTGGTTGTGCTGTCCGGCTTCGCGGCGCCGTTGCTGGCGATGCTGGTGTATTTCATCGCCTCGGTGTCGTCGATGGCGGCGCGCGAGCAGCGGCGCGAGATCGCCCTGTTGTCAAGCCGGGGCACGACGCAGGGGCAGGTGCTGGCGATCATCTTCCTCGAAACAGCCTTGCTGTTGGCGCTGGCCGTGCCGCTCGGTTTGCTCATCGGTGTCGGACTGGCCGGCCTGATGAGCTGGTCGGTCAGTTTCATGCAATTCGAGGTGCGGCGCGTGCTGCCGGTGTACATCGACTCGGTGGACTGGCGCATCGTCGGCGTCGGCCTGGCGCTGTGCGTGCTGGCGCGCCTCGTGCCCACCTGGCGCAACAGCCGGGTCAGCATCATCACCCACGAGCGCGAGAGCGCGCGCATCCAGGAGACGCCCATCTTCGCGCGCTTCTTCTTCCTGGCCATCCTGATGGCAGTGACCTGGTATGCCTACCGGCAGATCACGCTGAAGGGCACGCTGGGTATGGTGAGCTGGCATCTCACCGATGCGTCAAATGACCCCGTGTTGCTGGCCGCGCCCTCTTTGTTCCTCTTCACCATGCCGTTGCTGGCAGTCGAGTTGTTCTCGGTGCTGATGCGGCCGTTCACGTGGCTGGGGCGCAAACTGCCGTCGGTGACGGCCTATCTGGGTTTCATTGGCCTGGGCCGCGAGAGCAGCCTGTTCCGCGCGCCGGCCTATCTGCTCGTCTTGTGCCTGACCCTGGGCGCGTTCTTTGCCTCGCTGGCCAGGAGCGCCGACACCTGGCTGATCGATCGCCGGCGCTATGAGGTGGGGGCCGATCTCACCTTCAAGCAGGGCATCCTCGACATCACGACGCAGGCCGGCGGTGGCGGCGGGTTCCCCGGCGGCGGCGCCCTCAGCGGCCCCATTTTCAGCGCCCAGGCTTCGGCCATGCTGCCGATCGAGGAGTATTACAAGATTCCCGGCGTGGCTGAGGCAACCTGGATGAGCGAGTTCGAGGCCATCCCGCAGGTGCGCGGGGCCAGAAAACTGCGCCTGCTGTCGGTTGACCGGCTTGCGTTGCCAAAAGTGATGTATTTCCGGCGCGACTTCTCGCGCGAGTCGCTGGGCGGCATGATGAACCAGTTGGCTTCTCAGGCCGACGCCATCATTCTCCCGCGCGCGGTGTTGACGGCGACCGGCCTCCAGATCGGCGACCCCTTCCCGGTGGACATGATGCTGACGCAGGACATGGCAGCCGCCGGCCTCAAGCCCTTCCGCCTGGATTTCAAGATTGCCGGCGTATTCGACTATTTCCCCACCGTCTACAACGACAAGCCCGGCGCCCTGGTCAATGCCGATTACCTCGACGCCATGACCGGCGCGGCGTTCCCCAACGGTGTGTGGATGAGGCTGACGCCGGACGCCGACACTGCGCAGATCGTGGAAGCGCTGAACGCCCTGAACGTGCAGCCGAACCGGGTCAAGGATCTGGCGGCCATCATCTACGAAGACCAGCAGAAGCTGGAATATGTCGGCATCTTTGGGCTGTTGTCGATCTGTTTCCTGGCCGGCGCGGCGCTGGCGGCCATCGGCATCCTGGTCTACAGCCTGTCGTCCATCACGGCGCGCTCGCAACGTTTCGCCGCGTTGCGCGCGCTGGGGCTGACTCAGGGCCAGGTCATGCGCATGATCCTGATCGAGTACGCCTTCACGCTGGCGTATGGCATCGTGGCCGGCACTGCGCTGGGTGTAGCCGCCTCTATGCTATACGTGCCGCTCTATCCATTGTCCGATGAGAAGGCCCTGCCGGTGCCGCCATTCCGGCCCCTCATCGACTGGCAGGGCGCGGCGTGGCTGGCCGGCTTGATGGCGCTGGCGCTGGCGATCATCCTCGCCGGCGTTCTGCTCAAGGTGTGGCGCGAGCGCATCTCCGAAGTGCTTCGGATGGGCGCGTGGGAATAAGACGTGAGACGAGTGAGGTGGCTATGATGTTGTCTGAGACGCAATTGAAACAATACCGTGAAGAAGGCTATGTGATCCTGGAGCATCTGTTTGCCCCGGAGGAGATGGATGCTCTGGCGGCGCGCATTGATCGCTTCGACGAGGCGTACAATGCCGCGTTGTTGCGTTCGCGCAGTGAATTCTCGAATCAGATTGCGAACGAGATTGTGTTTTCGTCCTATCTGAACTTCAAGGACGCGGAAATCCAGAGGTTCACCGCCGACGAGCGTTTTGTGCGCCTGTCCACGCAACTGCTTGGGCCGGATGTGCGCCTGTACTGGGATCAATCCGTTTACAAGCGCCCGGAGGCCCGCCGCGATTTTCCCTGGCATCAGGACAACGGCTACGTGCCGATTGCGCCGGAGCACTACCTGACCTGCTGGCTGGCCCTGAACGACGCAACGGTGGAGAACGGCTGCATCTGGGTGCTGCCGCGCAGTCATCTGAACGGCGTAGTCGAGCACAGACAGACGCCGATCGGCTTGCAATGCTACTTTGGCCCGGACCCCGGCACACCGGTTCCGGTGCGCAAAGGCAGTCTGGTGGCGTTCTGCTCCATGCTGATGCACCGCAGCGGGCCGAATCAGAGCGCCGGCGTGCGCAAAGCCTATGTCATCCAGTATTCGGTCGAGGGCGCGCGCAATCCGGTTACAGGCGAGGTGTTCAACAACGGCCCGTTGATTGCCAAAGACGGCCGACCGGCCTACGCCGGCTTCGTGTCGCACCCGGAGCACTCCAACGTTCTGGTCGGCTGAACGGCGGCGGGCGGCTTCCGACCGGCGTAACTTTTCGCCGGCCGCGCGCGTCTAACTCTTCATGAGCTACTACTTCAGCAAAACCCTGCATGTGTCATTCGACGACGCCATTGCGCGTGTGACGGAGGCCCTCGGCCAGCATGGCTTCGGCGTGCTGACCGATATCGACGTGAAAGCGACGATGAAGAAAAAGCTGAACGTCGATTTTCGCAATTACCGCATCCTCGGCGCGTGCAATGCGCCCTTTGCGCACCGCGCGCTCGAGCTGGAAGACAAGATCGGCACGATGCTGCCCTGCAGTGTCATCGTGCAGCAGGTCGGAGACGCCGTCGAGGTGGCCGCCGTGGACCCGCTGGCCTCGATGGCCGCCGTCAACAATCCCGCGCTGGGCGAAGTCGGCGCGCAGGTTCGCGCTAAACTACAGGCGGTCATCGACAGCTTGTGAGCGCAGCCGGCTGACCACCCGCAGATGAGACGACCTTTGCGCAGCTTCTAAACTTGCGGAAGGGTCAGTCTGGGCAGGCTGCTGGTTTCGCCGCAATCATTCGCAATCATTAAGGAGTGCGCTATGAGTGTTCAGACACAGCTTCCCAGGCGGTTGTACAAGGACGATGTTGAACTGTCGATTGTCGGGCTGGGCGGCATCGTGGTGTGCGGCGTTCCCCAGGACGACGCCAACCAGATCGTGGCCGAGGCGTTCGATCGCGGCGTGAACTATTACGATGTCGCGCCGAGTTACTTCGATGGCGAGGCGGAGATCAAGCTGGGCAACGCCCTGAAGCCGTATCGCAGCCGGGTGTTCCTGGCCTGCAAGACCGAAAAGCGCGACGCAGCCGGCGCGCAGGCGGCGCTCGACGAGTCTCTGCGCCGCGCGCACACCGACTACTTCGACCTCTACCAGTTCCATGCCGTCACGACCATGCAGGAGCTGGAGGAGATCCTGGCGCCCGGCGGCGCCGGCGAGGTGTTCCTGAAGGCGAAGCAGGCCGGCAAGGCGCGCTTCCTGGGCGCGTCGTGTCACTCCGTCGAAGCGGCCATCGCGCTGATGGATCGTTTCCCGCTCGACTCGGTGCTGTTCCCGATTAACTTCGTGAATTTCGCGCAGGGCAACTTCGGCCCGCAGGTCATCGAACATGCGAAGCGCAAAGGGGTGGCCCGGCTGGCGCTGAAGGCCATGGCGCACCGGCCCTGGCATGAGGATGAGCCGCATACGCATCCCAAAGCCTGGTACAAGCCGGTCACAGACCGCGCGCTGGCGCGTCAGGCGCTGCGCTTCACGCTATCCCAGGACATCACGGCGGCCATCCCGCCCGGCGACCTCGACAACTTCCGCTTTGCCCTGG
Source organism: uncultured Anaerolineae bacterium (assembly GCA_937927775.1). Taxonomy (GTDB): domain Bacteria; phylum Chloroflexota; class Anaerolineae; order J036; family Brachytrichaceae; genus Roseilinea. The sequence continues at coordinate 7,921 of CALBEF010000041.1, forward strand.
GGGTAGCCGCCGGCTTCACCCCGCTCAGCGCCGAAGAGCGCGCCGCGCTGCTGGCGACCACCGCCCAGGTCGAGCCGATCTTCCGCTACCCCGCTGTGGCAGCCTGACGCCAATCCGCGGTAGAGACGTTGCAGTGCAACGTCTCTACCAGCGCAACGTCTCTACCGTTAGGCGATCACCGTCCGGCAAAAGGCGTCGTGCGTCTGTTCGTTCACAGCCTCGATGTCGGCGCCGGCGCCATTTTCTGGTTGCGTTGCGGCGATCCAGAAACTGCGACTGGCTTTGCCCGTTAGGGGAGTCACCGTAAACAGCACAGCCTGCTGCGCGTCGCGCGTCACCCATGCTGCGGAGAGGGGTGACGCAAAGCGCGTAAGCGCGCCCGGCCCGATGATCGAGCCGGCGATGGCGATGAAGTGATCCATCACGGCCTGGGCCGGCAACTTCCATGCGCGGGTCAGGATCGTCAGCCGCTCATAGCGCGGGTCCTCAAGCGCCGGCAGGCGTGGAAGCTCGGCGCAGGCATCTGCGTCAAGACAGACCCACACGGCGCCGTAGTGTTCGCGGGTGGCATAGGCCGGCACACGGGTCCAGTCGGGAATAACCTGCTCGTCTCCAAGCTCAGGGATGTGGGTGCAACGCCCACCGGCGTTGTAGCGCCAGCGGTGATTGGGGCACACCAGTTCCTCGCCCTCCGCGCCGCGCATGATCCATCCGCCGGACAGCGCAGCGTCCATGTGCGCGCACACGTCGCGCAGGGCGGCGATGCCACCGTTCATGCGCGCAATGGCTACCGGCTCATCGAGCACAGAGGCGCCGATCGGCCAGTCTTTCAGGCTGTCAGCAGCAATCACAGCGTGCCAGGCCGATTGCAGGCCGGTGTCAGACATGTCAATTGCCGGTCAGAGAGCGGGCGGCATCACTCTTATGCACGTTGAGATCGCCGGTAAACTCGCCGGTGTCCAGAAAGATTATCCGCTCGGCGATGTTGGTGGCGCGGTCGCCGATGCGCTCCAGGCAGTGGCCGGCGTGCAGCACCCAGATGCCGCCCTCGATGTGGTTCGGTTGGGACGACATGTCGGCGGTGACCTGCTGAAGCAGGGCGTCGTAGTGATCGTCTACGATCTGGTCCATGTCTATCAACTCGCGCGCCAGCGCCGCGTCCTGGCGGACGAAGGCGTCTATGCTTCGATCCAGCATGATGCGGGCGTGATCGGCCATCTCCCGGATGGCAAAGGCGCCGATCTGCGAATTGGCGCGGATGATGCGCCGGGCTGCCTTGGCAATGCCCTTGGCGTAGTCGCCGCAGCGCTCCAGCTCGACGGCCACAAATGTGGCGGCGGTCAGTTCGCGCAGATCGCGCGCAACCGGCTGCTGGGTTGCAATGACGGTCAGGCACAGGTTTTCGATCTCATAGCGCAACGTGTCGCTGGAGAGATCGTCGCGTTTCACTGCGCGGGCTTCCTCCAGGTTGCGGGTAATGAGCGCGTCAATGGCTCTGGCCATTGCATTGCTGGCCTGCGCGCCAAGCTGTCGGATGCCGTTTCGGATATCCGCAAGTTCCTTGTCGAATTGAGTGCGCATGCTCATTTGCTCCTTTCGCCGGCCTGCCACGGATGCCCCCGCGCAGGAAACCGGCAACGCGCCAGACCGGCAACAAAACAACAGAGGGGCGAACTTTCTGGTTCGCCCCTGCTGGATTGCCACCATGACTGGCGCCATCACTGGCGCTACATGTTGCGCGCTTCGTAGCCCGGCCCTTCGGTGTAGAACGCGCCGTTCCACGGGATGTCGGGCGTGAGGTCGATTACTTCGCCGCCGGCTGCCGTGTATCGCTCACCACGGAATGGTTGCACTTCCTGGCCGGCCTTCAGCGTATACGCGCTCGGCACTTCGGCCTCCGGGAAGATGGCCTCGTAGGGGCATTCCGGAACGCAGGCGCCGCAGTCGATGCAGGTTGCCGGGTCAATGAAGAACCACGGCCACTCCTCTTCCGGCTTGCCGCCCACGATGCACTCAACCGGGCAGACGTCCACGCATGCGCCGTCGCGCAGGCATAGACTGGTGATAATGTGCGTCATTTATCGTTTCTCCTTCAAAAGGTTCTTTTTTGTCGTTGCGCGAACTCAGTCACGCTGTGCGCCATTATAAGCGCGCCTCGGCGACTTTCCTTGTGAATTTATACACGAGCCATGCCTGCTTGTCCAGTTCCCGGGCAGGTTGCGGGTTTGTCCAGGGCTAACGCATCACATAAACATGGGGACGGACTGCGGTCTAATGGCAGCATGGACACAAGTATTCACGCTCACTTCAGCATCCTGGTAGACCCCCATGTTGAGCGGACACGCCAACACAAGCTCACCGATCCTTGCAGACAGCCGGGCAACATGCCCTCACAGAGAAATACACCCACCGGCCGGCGGTCGCGCCATGCCGTGGATCAATCGAGCGGGCTGCGGACGACCGTAGAGCAGGCGCGCCATGAGCCGGGTGTTCGTTCGGGACGAACTGTATAATCCATGTCACTTCTTCTTTGGTCCGCACGGTGGGCAGATGGGCGGGCTTTGCGGCGCGCGCCGTGTTGAGTGAATCGAAGAGGGTTGGGTCGTCGCGATGGCGCACATGGCGAGAGGAACAACAACGCCGCAAGCGCCTGATTCTGGGTCGAGGCAGCGACGCGCTACTGGGTTGCCAGGCCGGTCAGAAAGGCTTCGATTTCAGGCCGGCCCATGTCGTTGGGGTGACGTTTGTCGTGGAAAAGGATGAAACGTTTGACCCAGTGGACACAGTCCGCGTTGACGTAGCTTTCCTCGGTGCGCCAGGAGTAGTGCTTCAGGCGAATGGCGTCGCGCACCTGGTCGAGCAGCTTTTTGGGACGAGCGGGATTGGCAGGTGAAAGGGTTGAATCGGCCATGTGCGGATTATACAGAGGTAAAGGCCGATTTGAGTCTGTATAACGCAGGAAACAGGCAGATTTAGGCTGACCGGAATCGGCCTAAATCGGCAGGCGATTTGGTCTGTCTAATACTTGTTGGGCCGCCTGTAGCAAAGGCGACTTTTAGGCACACTGTAGGCCTGATGAAACAGAGGATCAGCATCTAAAGTGTGGCGGAAGCGAAACCTATCACCAACTACCGCGTAACCGATCACGCATGCGAGGAGATGGCTCGTCGTCAAATCGCAGAGGAAGATGTGGCCCAAGTTCTGGCTGGTCCAGAGCAGACCGAGACGATCCGCGAAGGTCGTAAAGTCTATCAATCTCGGCTGCAATCTGGCGAGCCGCCCAGGACTTATCTGCTCCGCGTGTTTGTGGACACTGACCGCGTGCCCCCGGAAGTTGTCACCGTGTATCGGACCAGCAAGGTGGCGAAGTATTGGAGGGAAGAACATGAGAGTGATTTATGACCGCGAGACCGACACGCTCACGATCATCTTTACCGAAGCACCGGTGGCGGAAAGCGACGAGGATAAGCTGGGCGTGATTTTGGACTATGATGCCTCTGGGAATCTGGTGTCTTTGGAAATCCTTGACGCTTCACGCCGCGTAACTTTACCAAGCCGGATTGAGTATCAAGTTGCTCCTATGCCAGCGTGACGTGTTGGCTACAGGCATTTCGTCATTACGGATGGAGATAGCTTTTTTGAAGCCAAGAGGCGGCCCAACCCGCCGCTGCAGCCGACGCCGCCTGCGGCGGCGCGGCTGAGCGGCAAGCCGTTGGGCGTCATTGACACCAGCCTGACAGGTCCGTCATGACACGAACGGCGACATTCATTGCGACGATAATCCTGCTCGTAGGTTGTTCAGGCCCTGCCAGCGTTGAGCCTCAGCCGCGCGATTCGCGCCTGAGTTGCGCTGTTGCCCTCATGTATGAAGGCGAGCCGATCTTTCAGTTCTTGACGCAGCCGGGACTGTCCTTTGTTCAGGCTTATGTTCGCTTCGACAGCGACCTGCCGGACGATGTCATCTTTGGCATTGATCAGGAGTTCCTTGACGGCGTAGTCAATCCGTTCCACCTCAAAGGCGGCGACTGGATGTCGTTTGTCGGCGTTCAGCGCAACGGAGCGGTCTGGGTCGCCCGGGGAACCGACGCGACGATGAAAGGCGAACCGGGCAAGGAGCGCACGTGGCAGATCTTCGACCTGGGGCAGTCACTAATGCCCAACACCTGGTATCGCTTGCGCACCGAAGCGGACTTTGCTACGCGCCACTTTCGCAGGTTCACGGTCGAGGGGCCCGGCCTCGCCAGGAACCTCGATCTGAGCGAATTGAAGCTCGACTATCCCAACTACATGCCGTTCAGCGACCGCGCCATGTCGTTCTACGTCTGCGCGATACGCGGTCGCAGTCTCATCAATCCTGACTCGCCATTCCAAGGCAAGCCCGTCGTCTATTTCGATGATGTGGCGGGTGGTGCGATCGCGGCAAATGGCAGGGATACGGTGGCTTTCGAAAACGGATTCGAAGATTCCTATAAGATTGGCAAGCAGCCGGTCACTTCACCCCCGATCGACCTGACACGCTATGTGCAAGGGCGCTGGTATTGGGAGCGAGACGAAGCGTTGTTCAACAGAGAGCAGACGCCGTTCGCCCGATCGGGGCAAGCCGTTGGAGTCGCTGACGCCAGCATTGATTGATACCCTGTGTGCGAATGAGGAGCCAATGCAGTTGGAAGACCCACAGCGTGCTCATGGGCAAACGTGGCTACGACGCCCAACAACGGGTTGCAGCCGACGTTGCTCCGCTGCGCTTCGCGGCGCAGGTGAAGCGCAAACCGTTGGCATGCCAGTCAAAGCAACATCGATAATCGGACAGTGACGAAAGATTCCTCGCCAGGCTCGCCGCCCCTCGTTGGCGCAATGCTCTATGTCCGCGATATGAAGAAGTCGGTCGCGTTTGGCGAAAGCCATTTTGGCTTTCAGCGCGTTGATGCCGGCGTTGAAAACCTGATTCATCCTGAGTCGCCCTCGAATGGCATGGACTGATCGTCTCTCAGCCCGATGACCCGACACCATAGACGCAGTCTGATGCGCCGGCTGCCCGGCCTGCTGGCCGCCCTGGCGCTTGTCGCAGCCGTGTCCATCCTCCTCGACGCCATCCGGCCCGCGCCGAGTCTGCCGATCGTGGTGATGTTGCACCTCTTTCTGGTCGGCGCATTAGCCTCTGCGCTGGGCTGGGTGGCCGGCCTGGCCGCTGCCCTCGCTTCGGCAATGTTCATCGACGTGCTGTTCATCGCTCCGCGTCTCACGTTTGCCATTACCCGAACGGAAGATGCGGCGTTGCTCAGCCTGTTTCTCAGCGTGTCGCTGGTGAGCATCCCCCTGCTGGGGCGCGCCCAGTCCAGCCTGCGCGATGCGCGCGCCCGCCAGCGCGAACTGACCCATCTCTATGAGCTGATTGCGGCGCTGGCCGGCCAGCGCCGCGAGAGCGCCATCGCCCGCACCCTGGCCGGCCACCTGCGCGAGGCGTTACAGGCCCGGTGCGTCGAAGTCGTCATCCAGCCCGATCCAAAACGCGAGGCCATCATCACTTGCGTGCCGGAGGACGCCGCCTCCGCCGCGCGACCCGACGCCGTGATTCCGCTGATGACCCCGCGCGGACTGCTCGGCGAGATTCACCTGTGGGCCAACCCGGCTGCGCCGCTGTCTGATTCGAGCGAACAACTCATCCGCGCTGCCGCCGGCCAGGCCGCGCTGGCAATCGAACGCGCCGCCCTGGCCGAGGCCGAAACACGCGCCCAGGTGCTGGAAGAGAGCGACCGCATGAAGACGGTGCTGCTGTCGTCCGTGTCGCACGAACTGCGCACGCCGCTGGCAACCATCAAAGCCGCCGTCAGCAGCCTGCGCAGCGGCGCAGTAAGCTGGGACGCCGCCGCGCGCCACGAACTGCTGGCCGCCGTTGAGGAGGAAACCGACCATCTCAACGACCTGGTGGGCAATCTGCTGGAGATGTCGCGCATCGAGGCCGGCGCGCTCAAGCCCCAGCGCCAGTGGAACATGCTGGCCGACATTGTGAATCAGGCGCTGCGCCGGCTGCAACGCGCCTCGGCCAACCATCATCTCGAAGTTGATGTGTCCGAAGACCTGCCGCTCATCCCCGTGGACGACGGGCAGATCGGCCGGGTGTTCGTCAATCTGATCGGCAACAGCCTGAAATACGCGCCGCCCGGCACCGCTATCGCCATCCGCGCGCAGGTGAAAGCAGACCGCTGGCTGATGGTGACCGTTGCCAACCAGGGGCCGCGAGTGCCGGCGCAGGACCTGGAGCGCATCTTCGACAAGTTTCACCGTGTCACCGCCGCCGATCGCATCACAGGGGCCGGACTTGGCCTGTCCATCTGCAAGGGCATCATCGAAGCGCATGGCGGGCGCATCTGGGCCGAGAACCTGCCTGCGCCTGACCGGTTTACCTTCGCCTTTCACTTCACCCTGCCGCTTGCGCTTGACGGCGCGCGTCAGCCCCGGCTCCCGCAGGAAACTGAGTAAGCCCACGCTGGTAAACTGGATCATGTTGCCAATACACATCCTGGTTATCGATGATGAGCCGCAGATTCTGCGCGCGCTGCGCGCGATCCTCACGGAGAAACAATTCCGCGTGTCCACCGCCGCGCGCGGCGAGGAGGGCCTGGCGCTGGCCGCTGCGGAGAAGCCCGATCTGATCATCCTGGATATGGGCCTGCCCGATATGGACGGCCTGCAGGTGTGCGCCCGGCTGCGCGAGTGGACTGCCGCGCCGATCATCGTGCTGTCGGTGCGCGACAACGAGCGCGACAAAGTGGCCGCGCTGGACAAGGGCGCCGACGACTATCTGACCAAACCCTTCGGGATCGAGGAACTGCTCGCGCGCATTCGCGTCGCGCTGCGGCACGCGGCGCAAAGCGGCGGGAAGGAAGCCATCGTCAGAGCCGGCGACATCGTGATCGACCTCTCGCGCCATCTGGTCACGCGCGCCGGCGTCGAAGTCAAGCTCACGGCCACCGAGTACAGGCTGCTGGCCTATCTGGCCGCCAACGCTGATCGCGTCCTCACCCATCGCGCCATTCTCGCCAACGTGTGGGGGCCGGGGGAAGCCGATCAGGTCGAATACCTGCGCGTGTACATGCGACAGTTGCGAAAAAAACTGGAAGCCAATCCGGGCCGGCCGCAGTTTCTGGTCAATGAGCCGGGCGTCGGCTATCGCCTGCTCACGCAGCCCCATCCCCCATCTGAGGGCTGATTTTTACGCCTTTTTTACGCCGGCGGGCAAAATCCCCCTGCCCTTTTTACGCCGGCGCGCTATGCTCCCGGTTATCGCGTCTTTGCTTACAGGTTCAGACCTGGTGAGCGCGTAAAAAGTGATACCCGGAGGAGCATTGCAGTATGCCTGCTCAATCGCAATCCCAGCCCCCGGCTGGCAAGGCAGCCGGCGCGCGCCTGCACGGCGGTCCGGCCAGCCACCTGCGCGAGGAATACGACACCTGGCAGCGCCTGTTCGACGCCCAACCCGGCATCGTGGAGCGTTACCTGGAGAGTCAGGCGCGTGCCCTGGCCGACGCCATCCTGCAACGCCAATCGCAAACCCGCTTCACGCTGCCCGATGCCGTAGTGATTGACCCGTCGCATAAAGGCGGCCCGACCGAGAAAGTGCCGGCGGAGTTGCGCGAGCAGATGGTGGGCGGGCTGCTTGACCGCATCACGCGCGCCGATATCGGCGTCATCATCCGCGAGCGGCTGGCCGAGCTGGAGCAGTCACCCAACCGGGCCGTGGCTGTGAGCGCCGGCCTGTTGCGCCACACCACCGCCGTTTACATGGTGCACGGCATGTTGCCGTCGGGCCGCTCGGTCACCTACGTTCCCGATGACGATGAGGAAACGCCCACCCTGCCGGCGCCGGGCGCGCTCGAACCCGAATCGGCCATCACCGCCGTCACAGACGCCATCACCGAAGAAGACGAGTCGCGCAAGGCGCCAGACGCGGACGGGCGCGGCGAGCTGCTCGTCCCCTACGTGCCCTACGCGCGCAAGTTCTATCTGCCGCGCTGGGTCGCATTCGACGACGAAGATCGCCTGCTGGTGAACTCGGTCGGCGAGGCCGAAGCCCATGTCGCCTCGATGCAGCGCTTTGTCGGCGTGTTGCACGCCGCTGTGTCGCTGGCCCCCTACATGGTGGCCGACGAGGTGTACCAGTCCAAACGCTACGGGATGCTGGGCCAGTTGATCAACCAGGGCCGCGCCCTGGCGCGCTATCAGACGCGCGAGATCATTCGCGTCATCAGGCAGCGCGCGGCGGCCAACGATCTCAATCGCGGCCTCAGCCTCAGCCTGCCCTACTTCGACGACCAGGACCTGGTGATGAAGACGCACAACTTCGAGGTCATCCCCGGCGGGCGCATCATGTTCGTGCCGGCCTTCGTCGTGCGCGCCTCGCTGCTCGAACAGGCCAAAGTCGCCCAGGACACCCGCCTCAGCCCATCCACGCGCAAACATCTGCTGGCCGAGTTGCGGATGCTGGAGCAGGCGTTTGTCAATTGACGATTGAGCGATTGACGATTGACGATTGACGATTGAGTCATTGAGTCATTGAGTCATTGAGTCATTGAGCGATTGGGGCATTGAGTCATTCAGCCAATGACCCGATGACTCAATCACCAAATGACCCGATCACCAAATCACCCATTCCCATGATTGTGCCCATTTTGATTTTGGCTGCCATCGTGTTTGTCGCCTGGCGGCTTGCCCCGCGTGAAAGCCAGGAAAGCGCCCACGTGCACGGCGCCGGCCAGATCGGCCTGCTGGCCGCCGTGGCGCTGTTCGGCGTGGACTACTTCACGTCGTTCTACTACGCCACCGGCGAGATGATGAGCGCCCTGCATCCCTACGGCCTCGAGGAATACGCCTTCGTGCCGGTGGCGGTGGTCATCATCGCCAACTTTGTGTTTGGCGCGCTGTACATGTACTCGCTGGGTGTGTTCCGTGAGGGCGGCGGCTCCTTCACTGCCGCCATGCGCTACCTGGGGCCGTCGCTCAGCCTGATCGTGGCCGTCGTGCTCATTCAGGACTACGTGTTCACCATCGTCGTGTCCACGCTGTCCGGCGCCGACCAGTTGCTGTCGCTGTGGAACGCGCAGGGCATGAACTGGGTCTTCAACTTTCTGATCGGCTCGGCGCTGGTCGGCGTGACGTGGTTCGTCACCATCCGAGGGCGCGGCGAGTCGGCGCAGGTGGTGTTCACCCTGCTGGGCGTCTTCTTCATGCTGACCGTGTTGATGTTCGTCGGCCTGCTGATTGCCAAAGCCAATGGCGTGCCGCCGGCGCCACCCGAAGCGCCGGCAAAGGAAGTCGGTTCGGTAATCGAAGCGCTGTATCACATGCTGACGGCCTCGATGAAGGGCCTGGTCGCGCTCACCGGCCTCGAAGCCATGTCCGATGGCATTCAATTTCTGATCGACGACGACCCCGGCTTTGTCAAGTGGGGCCGCAGGCGCCTGCCACGGCTGAACTGGATCTGGCGCTTCTACAGCGGCAAGCCGGGCATTGGCCGCGCGGTGCAAACCTCGTTCCTGTTCTACGGCGGCCTCACCACGCTGCTGCTGACCGTGTCTGCGATCACGTTCAACGTGTGGGACGGCACGCTGGGCCGCAGCCTGGTCGCCAATCTGGCGGCCATCGGATTCGACTTCATCCCCAACGGCAACATTCTGTACTGGGTCTATCAGATCCTGGCCGTGCTGCTGCTGTCGGCGGCGTCCATGACAGCGTATCAGGACATGCAGGCCATCACCTGGCGCAACGTGGCGATCGGCGAAATTCCAGAGGTCGTGGTGTACCGCAACATGAAAGGCACATTCACCCGGCCCGTCACCGCCGCCGCCATCGCCGCCATCATCATCCAGTTTCTGGTGCAGGGGCGCACCAGTCTGGCCGTGCCCTATTATGGCATCGGTGTGTTCCTCCCCATTACGGCGATGGGGCTGGCAATCCGGCGCCATGTGCTGTTGAACTACACCGGTCGCAGGCGATTGTGGGGTGGGGCGGCGGCCACTTTCTCGGTGGCCCTGTCCACCTTCATCTTCATCGGCCAGATCGTCGGCAAGTGGGAGGAAGGCGGCTGGGTCGTGCTGATCGTGTTGATCGTGCTGATCCTGATGGCGCACGTCATCCTCATCTCGCCGGCCGGCTACCGTGACCCCAAACAGATTCATCGCATCGTGCGCGAGAAATCGCGCGTGTACGGCCCAATGGGCAACATCGTGGAGTGGCAGTCGCTGAGCGTGCAGGAATACCGCTACCGCATTCTGCACGCCATCGCCCGCTTCTGGGAGTTGTTCGGCGTGCGCAAGCCGCTGCGCTTCGAGCCGGATTTGCCGCCCGTGACCGCCGGCGACTATGAAGACGCCCTGCATGTCCAGGACACCGGCCGAAAGACCCTGCTCGACCAGTACCTGGAGAGCCAGCCCAGGCCGGAGCCACGCCTGGGCGGCAGGCCCAAAGAAACCGGCGAGCCAATTGACGATTGAGCAATTGACGATTGAGCAATTGACGATTGACGATTGAGCCAATGCATTTGCGTGTCTTCGCGGTCATTCGCGGACACAACAATTGACATGTCCTCACAGCCCATTCGCGTTCATTCGCGTTCATTCGCGGATAGAGATGTCTTCGCAACCCATTCACGCGCTAAAGCCGGCTGAAGTTTTCGAGACGCTGGAGACAACTGCGCGCGGGTTGTCGTCTCAGGAAGCGGCGGCGCGGCTGGCGCTATATGGGCCGAACGTGGTGCGCGAGCCGCCCCCCCCGCCGGTCTGGCGCCGGTTTGCCGGTTTCGTCACCTATCCGATGGCGCTGCTGCTGTGGGGCGCCGGCGCGCTGGCGCTGCTGACCGGCCGGCCGGCCATGGCCGTCATCATGTGGCTGGTGGTGCTGGTCAACGCCGGCTTCTCGTTCTGGCGCGAGTATCGCGCCGGGCAGGCCGTCTCTGCGCTCAAGCGCCTCCTGCCCGCCCATGCCCGCGTGATGCGCGACGGCGTCGAAGTCGAGACACTCGCCAGCGATCTGGTGCCCGGTGATGTGCTGGTGCTGGGCGAAGGCGACCGCGTGCCGGCCGACGCGCGCGTGGTTGAAGCGTATGGCCTGCGCGCCGACGACTCCGCGCTCACCGGCGAGGCCGTCCCCGCTCGCAAATCCGCCGAGCCATCGCTGCGCGAAGGACTAACCGAATTGGAACGCCCCAATCTAATCTTCGCCGGCGCTTCCATCTACGCTGGCACCGGGCGCGCCGTCGTCTGCGCCACCGGCATGCAAACCCAGTTCGGGCGCATCGCCAATCTGACCGAGCAGACTCGCGACGAGGAAAGCCCGCTGCAACAGCGCTTCGCCCGGCTGACCCGTCGCATCACGTATATCGCCTTCCTGCTCGGCGGTCTCATCATGCTGATACAGATCACGGATCTGAACATGAGCGTCGCCGACGCAGCCGTATTTGCCATCGGCATCATCGTCGCCATGGTGCCGGAGGGGCTGCCGGCCACCATCACCCTGACCCTGGCCATGGCTGTTCAACGCCTGGCGCGCAGGGATGTGCTGGTCAAAAAACTGGCCGATGTTGAGGCGTTGGGGGCCATCTCGGTCATCTGCACCGACAAGAGCGGCACACTGACCCAGAACCAGATGACCGTGCGCGAGTTGTGGGTGAGCGGTCGCCGGCTGACAGTCAGCGGCGTGGGCTACAAGCCGGAAGGACACATCCTGGACCGCGGCCGGCCCGTGCCGGCGCTGGAGGATGCTGATGCGCGCGCGCTGTTGACGGCCGCTGCCCTGTGCAACAATGCCCGCATCATCCCCCCCTCCGCAGACCGGCCCAAATGGTCGTGCCTGGGCGACCAGACCGAAGCGGCGTTGCGCTGCGCCGCGCTCAAGGCCGGCCTCACCGAGCAGACGCTCAGCCGGGCATACCCCCGCCTGCACGAATTGCCGTTCGATGCGCGCCGCAAGCGCATGAGCACCATTCATCGCATTGCCGATTCTGGATTGCCGATTGCCGATTCAGATAACAGCCGTGAACGCGATCAATCGTCAATCGTCAATCGTCAATCGGCCAGTCGTGAGGTGGCTTTCGTCAAAGGCGCCCCCAGAGAGGTGCTGCAACTCTGCACCCACATCCTCATCAACGGGCAGACGCGCCCGCTCGACGATGCGCTGCGCGCCGAGATCGTGGCCGCCAATGACGATTACGCGCGCAACGCCCTGCGCGTGCTGGCGCTGGCGCAGCGCGAGCTGCCGGCGCGTTCGCCGGCAAGCGAAGGCCCGACCGGCGCCGCGTATACCCCTGAGCGCGTTGAACGTGATCTGACCTTCCTGGGCTTGATGGCCATGATGGATCCGCCGCGCCCGGAAATCGCCGAGGCCGTGCAGACCTGCCGCCGCGCCGGCATCCGCTGGGTGATGATCACCGGCGACTATGGGCTGACTGCCGAATCGGTGGCCCGCCGCATCGGGCTGCTCGATCCGCGCAACGACGGGCGCAGTGTGCGCATCCTGACCGGCGCCGACGTTGACGCCATGACAGACGCCGAGTTGCAGGAAACCCTGGGCGAGGACGTGGTGTGCGCGCGCATGGCCCCCGATCACAAGCTGCGCCTGGTGTCGGCCTTCCAGGCGCGCGGCGACGTGGTGGCCGTGATCGGCGACGGCGTCAATGACGCCCCCGCGCTGCGCCGGGCCGATGTCGGCATCGCCATGGGCGTGACCGGCAGCGACGTGGCCAAAGAGGCCGCCGACGTCATTCTCACCCGCGACAACTTTGGCGCCATCGTGCATGCCATCGAAGAGGGCCGCGCCATCTACGACAACATCCGCAAAGTGATGACGTATATCTTCGCCAGCAACGTGCCCGAAGTCGCGCCATTTATCTTCAGCGCGTTGTTCAACATCCCCCTGGCATTGACCGTCATGCAGGTGCTGGCGATCGACCTGGGCACTGATCTGTTGCCGGCCATGGCTCTGGGCGTCGAGAAGCCGGAGCCGGATATCATGCGCCGGCCTCCTGCGCGCCGCAGACCGGCCCTGCTCGACCGCAAGCTGCTTTTCCGCGCCACGCTGATGATCGGCGTCGCGCAGACTGCGCTGTGTTACATCGGCTTCTTCCTCGTCTATCAGCAGGCCGGCTTCGCCAACCTGCTCCACCTGCCCCGGCTCGAACTGCTGCCGCTCGAAGCGCGCCTGGCCGACCCGCTGACGCAGACGGCCATACTGGCGACGACGGTCTTCCATGTCGGCGTGGTCACCGCGCAAATCGGCAACGCATTCGCCTGCCGCACCGAACGCGGATCGGTGCGGCGCGCCGGCCTGTTCAGCAACAAGTCGTTGCTGGCCGCGATCGCGGCCGAGATGGTCATCATCTGCGCGCTGGTCTATGTGCCGCCCCTGGCCGGCGTGTTTGACCATGCGCCCATACCGCTGGCGTACTGGCCGCTGCTGCTCGCCTATGCGCCGGCGGTCTACCTGCTGGACTGGATGCGCAAAGCAGTCCTGCGCCGCCGGCAAACCGATGCGAACGGCGAATCCGCCAAATCGTACAATGGCAAAATGACACAATGACCGGATGACACACATGGGAGGCGCCAACACATGAAAGTGATCGTGATGGGTTGCGGACGAGTGGGCGAACAGGTCGCCCGCATCATGGCTGCCGAAGGGCATGAGGTGTCCGTCATCGATTACAGCGCGCAGGCGTTGGATCGCCTCGGCGCAGACTTCAAGGGCCGCAGGGTGCTGGGCGTGGGCTTCGACCGCAGCACGCTGATCGAAGCCGGCATCGAGGAAGCCGACGCCTTCGCCGCCACCAGCGCTTCGGACAACGTCAACATCGTGGCCGCGCGCGTGGCGCGCATGGTGTTTCACGTGCCGCGCGTGGTGGCTCGCCTGTTCGACCCGCGCCGCGCTGAGATCTACCAGCGCCTCGGCCTGGTCACCATCTCCTCGACCACATGGGGCGCGCGCCGCATCTACGAACTGCTCAGCCACGCCGACCTCGACTGTGTGATGAGCTTCGGCGCGGGCGAGGTCAAATTGATCCAGATCGAGGCATCGGCGGCGCTGGCCGGCCGTATGGTCAAGCACATCACGGCGCCGGGCGAAGTCAGCGTCGTCTCGATCACGCGCAAGGGCCAGGCGTTCCTGCCTTCGCTCGGCGCAGAGTTCAGACAGGGCGACACCGTGCATCTGGCCGTGCTGGCGTCGGCGATGGATCGGTTGCCGTCCATTCTGGGTGAAGGGGTGTAAGCATGTTTGTGGTCATTGTGGGCGGCGGCAGAACAGGGTCGCATCTGGCGCGCATGTTGCACAGCAGCGGGCACGAGGTGCGCGTTGTGGACGACCGGCCGGCTGTGGTGGAAAAGCTGAACAAGGAACTCTACGCCGGGGCGACCGTTCTGGGCGATGTCAGCTCGCCCGGCGTTCTGGAAGCCGCCGGCATTCATCGCGCCCAGGTGCTGGCCGCCGTCACCGCCGACGACGAAGCCAACCTGGTTGTCACCACGCTGGGCCGCTTCGAGTTTCGCGTGCCGCGCACCATCGCCCGCGTGAACAACCCTGAGAACGCCTGGATGTTCACGGCCGACATGGGCGTGGACGTGGCGCTGAACCAGGCCGACATCATGGGCCGCATGATCGCCGAGGAAATGTCGCTGGGCGACATGATGACCCTGCTCAAACTGCGCAAAGGGCAGTTCTCGGTGGTGGAAGAGAAAGTGCACCCCCAGGCGCCCGCGAACGGCAAGGCAATCGGCGAACTGGCGTTGCCGCCGGAGTGTGTGCTGGTCGCCATCATCCGTAAGGGCAATCTCATCCTGCCGCGCGGCGATGTGGTGCTGCAACAGGCCGATGAGATTCTGGCCGTCGTGCATTCATCGCAGGTCAGCGAGCTGGCGGCGTTGCTGGGGCCGGCGCGGGCCTAGCGCCCGCCGGCCAGTTTGCGACCCAGATCAAAAGCCCGCGCCATCACCTCCGCCTGGCGCTGAATGTCGCCCGGCTTCGAGGCGCTGCCGCACACGATGCCGGCAATACCAGCCCGGATGTAGCGGCACATGTCCTGGAACGCGCGAATGGCGTTGATCGCCCCCGACGCGAACGGATCAGAGTCGCCGTAGGTTAACACCAGCCCAAATTGCTTGCCGGCCAGCGCGCTGCCCTGCGGCCCGTCGAGCGCATACCAGCGGTCGATGCACAGCTTGGCCTGCGCGCTGAGAGCGAACCAGTAGACGGGGCTGGCGATCACGATTGCATCGGCCCGGCGCAACTTTGGATACAACGCCTGCATGTCATCCTCGATCACGCACGGGTCGTCGGTTGCGCCCTGGCACCCGTCACAGGCGTCGCACGGCTGGATGCTCATGCGGTGAAGCTCGATACTCTCCACTTGCGCGCCGGCTGCCTGCGCGCCGGCGATCGCCTGATCCGCCAGCGCGTTGCTGTTGGACTGCGGCCGGGGGCTGCTTTTCAATGCGATCACGTAAGTGCTGCTCATGATGATCCTCCACGCGCATTGTCGGCCAAACGGCTGGTTGCGCCACATGGGGCGCCTCCCGCAGGTTGCTCACGAATTTGCGCAGCGAATAAATCCGCGCAACGCAAGGCAAAGCCGGCGCAGGCCGGCTTGGCTCCCAGTTGCCCGCGACTTCCAGTCGCCGGGCAAGTCGCCGGGCAAGTCGCCGTCCCCGTGGACGGCCGGCAGGGATGCCGGCGTCCCCGGGCAGATCGCCGGGCAAGTCGCCGTACCCATGGACGGCCGGCAGGGATGCCGGCGTCCCCGGGATGCCGGCGTCCCCGGGATGCCGGCGTCCCCGGGCAGATCGCCGGGCAACATGCCCCGGCAGAGACATGCATCCAATGCGCCCGGCCTCGAAGCCGGCGATTACAATCGAGTCCACACACGCCATGCCACAGACCACATCTCATCCGCGCAGGAAACTGATCGAAGTCGCCCTGCCGCTCGAAGCCATCAACGAAGCCAGCGCGCGCGAAAAGTCCATCCGCCACGGCCACCCCAGCACGCTGCACCTGTGGTGGGCGCGCCGCCCCCTCGCCGCCTGCCGCGCTGTCATCTTCACCTCGCTGGTCGACGACCCCGACGACCCGGCCGCCCCGCCAGCATTCGTGCAGGCCTGCCGCGCCCTGCCCAGGGGTCGCAACGCCGCCGCCGGCGACACCCCACGCATGCGCCTGTTCGACTTCATCGAGACGCTGGTGCAGTGGGAGAGCACCACCGACGAGAAAGTGATCGGCCAGGCGCGCGAACTGATCCGGCTGTGCGCCGGCGACACCCCGCCGCCGCTGCTCGACCCCTTTGCCGGCGGGGGCAGCATCCCCCTCGAAGCCCAACGCCTGGGGCTGGAGGCCCACGCCAGCGACCTCAACCCCGTCGCCGTCATGATCAACAAGGCGCTGATCGAAATCCCGCCCCGCTTCGCCGGCCGGCCACCGATGAACCCGGACTACAGAACACAGAGCGCAGAACACAGACAACTGGCCGACCGGACCTGGCGCGGCGCGCAAGGTCTGGCCGCAGACGTGCGCTACTACGGCCAGTGGATGCGCGAACAAGCCCGGCAGCGCATCGGCCACCTGTACCCCACGCACAACGGCGAGACGGTGATTGCGTGGCTGTGGGCGCGCACGGTGCAATGCCCCAACCCGGCCTGCCGCTGCCAGATGCCGCTGGTGCGCTCGTTCGAGTTGAGCAAGAAGACCGGCCGGCGCGCGTGGGTGACGCCATCCCCCTCACCCTCTCCCTCAGAGGGAGAGGGCCGGAGTGAGGGTCGTCGCGTCACCTTCACGGTTCGCACCGGCGACGCCGGCAAGCCGCCGGACGGCACGGTGAACCGGCGCGGGGCAACGTGTGTGTGTTGCGGCGCGCCGGTGCCGTTCGAGCACATTCGCGCCGAGGGCAGGGCCGGGCGCATGGGCGCGCAGTTGATGGCGATCGTGACCGAGGGCAGGAATGGGCGCAACTATCACGCGCCGGCGCCCGAGCACGAGGAGATCGCGCGCATGGCAGTTCCACAGGATGCGCCGGACACCGATCTGCCGGAGC
This sequence comes from uncultured Anaerolineae bacterium, assembly GCA_937927775.1. Taxonomy (GTDB): domain Bacteria; phylum Chloroflexota; class Anaerolineae; order J036; family Brachytrichaceae; genus Roseilinea. The sequence goes on from CALBEF010000041.1 coordinate 24,983, forward strand.
AGGCCCTTGGCTTTCGCGTGCAAGCATACGGCATGACGAAGCACCGCGACCTGTTCACCGCGCGCCAGTTGGTGGCGCTGACCACGTTCAGCGACCTGGTGGCCGAGGCGCGCGAACAGGCGCAGCGCGATGCGCTGGCGGCCGGCCTGCTCGACGACGACGCGCCGTTGCGGGACGGAGGGGCCGGCGCGCGGGCCTACGCCGAGGCCGTCAGCGTCTACCTTGCGTTTGCGGTGGATAAGGCTGCCGACTACTGGACCACCATTTGCTTCTGGCACAACGGTGCTGCACACCAAAAAATCGTCAATACGTTTTCGCGCCAAGCGATCCCAATGGCATGGGATTATGCAGAAGGGAATCCCTTCAGTGATTCATCTGGAAATTTCTGTCGGTTTGTTACTCTCATCAGTGAAGTGCTTGACAACTCGATCTCTGCTACCACAACCTGCAAAGCAACACAGGTGGACGCTAGGAGCCTAAAGAACGATCTCGCAGCAATCATATCGACCGACCCGCCTTACTACGACAACATAGGATACGCCGATCTGTCGGATTTCTTCTATGTATGGCTCAGGCGCGGACTGCGCGCCATCTTCCCTGAAGTTTTCTCCACCGTCCTGGTCCCCAAAGAACTGGAACTCATCGCGGCGCCGCACCGGCTCAATGGCGACAAAGTTGCTGCCAACCAGTTCTTCGAGAAGGGTCTCTCAAAAGCTTTCGCGCAGATGCGCAAATCGGCACTCGCCGACTACCCCTTATCCGTCTTCTATGCTTTCAAGCAGACAGACAACGAGGATGACGGCGATGACGATGAAACTGCCATCGCCAGCACCGGCTGGGAGACCATGCTCACCGGCCTCATCGAGTCCGGCTTCGTCATCAACGGCACGTGGCCGATGCGCACCGAATTGCTGACTGCGCTGAAGAAGACGGTCAACGCCCTGGCCTCGTCGATCGTGCTGGTGTGCCGGCCGCGCCCGGCCGATGCCCCGGCCGCCTCGCGCCGGCAATTCCTCGACGCGCTGCGCCGCGAACTGCCCGCTGCGCTGAAGGAACTGCAATCCGGCAACATCGCGCCGGTCGACCTGGCCCAGGCCGTCATCGGCCCCGGCATGGCCATCTACTCGCGCTATCGCAAGGTGCTGGAGGCCGACGGCGCGCCGCTGACGGTGCGCGTGGCGCTCGGCCTGATCAACCAGGAACTCGACGCCTACCTCGCCGAACAGGACAGCACCATCGACAACGAGACCCGTTTCGCGGTGGCATGGTTCCAGCAATATGGCTTCGGAGCCGGCGAGTTCGGCGTGGCTGACGTGCTGGCGCGCGCCAAGAACACCAGCGTGGAGGGCCTGGTGAACGCCGGGGTGGCCAAAGCCAGGCGGGGCAAGGTGCAGCTCGTGCACTGGAACGAGTACGACCCGGCGGCCAGGGACTGGGCGCCGGGAGGCGACCGCCGGGCGACGGTGTGGGAGGCCACCCATCACCTGATCGAGCGCCTGAACCTGCGCGGCGAGACAGGGGCCGGACAATTGCTGGCGCAAATGAACCCGGACATGGCAGCCGAGGCGCGCGCGCTGGCTTACCGGCTATACAGCGTGTGCGAGCGCAAGGGCTGGGCCGAACACGCGCGAGACTACAACGCGCTGGTGGCGCAATGGGCCGGCATCCAGGAACAGGCCCTTGCGAAGCCGGGGGCGGCAAGCCAGGCGGGGCTGCTGTAGTGCCGCCGAGACGGCGGCGCTCCCGTTCTACCGCTGAGACGGCGGCGCTCCCGTTCTACCGCTGTCGTGTCGCCGGCAGTCGTGTGCCGCCGAGACGGCGGCGCTCCCGTTCTCCCGTTCTCCCGTTCTCCCGCTCCATGTACAATTGCGCGGCGCATCCCGTAGGAGACGGGTTGAATCTACGTCCGTCAGTCATCAATCCCAATGAACTTCCAGGACATCATCCTCAAACTGCATCAGTTCTGGGCCTCGAAAGGCTGCCTGATCTGGCAACCTTACAACCAGGTTGTCGGCGCCGGCACCATGAACCCGGCCACCTTCCTGCGCGTGCTCGGCCCCGAACCGTGGAACGTCGCCTACGTCGAACCCTCGGCCCGCCCCGACGACGGGCGTTTCGGCGAGAATCCCAATCGGCTCTACACACACACACAGTACCAGGTCATCCTCAAGCCATCGCCCGACCGCTCACAGGAGATCTACCTGGAAAGTCTGGACACCATCGGCATCGACCGCAGCCGGCACGATGTGCGCTTCGTCGAGGACAACTGGGCGCAGCCGACTATCGGCGCCTGGGGCCTCGGCTGGGAAGTCTGGCTCGATGGTCTGGAGATCACCCAGTACACCTACTTCCAGCAAGTGGGCGGCATCACGCTCGACCCGGTGTGTCTTGAAATCACCTACGGTCTGGAGCGCATCGCTATGGCCCTGCAGGGCGCGCGGCGCGTGTTCGATCTGATGTGGGACGACACGCGCACCTATGGCGACGTGAAGCTTCAGGACGAGATCGAGCGCAGCGCCTACGCTTTCAATCACGCAGATGTGCAGGCGCTGCGCGAGTTGTTCGAGACCTATGAGCGCGAAGGCCAGCGCGCTCTGGCGCATGGCCTTGTGCTGCCGGCGCATGATTACGTGCTGCAATGTTCCAACGCTTTTAACCTGATGGACACGCGCGGCGCCATCGGTGTCACGGAGCGCCAGCGATACGTAGGCCGTATGCGCAGCATGGCCGAGCAGGTCGCCAAAGCCTACGTTGCCCAGCGCGAACAGGCCGGCTTCCCCTGGCTGCGCGCGACAGAAGCTGCGGCGCCGACTGACACACGGGCGATCCCTGCTGCGCCGGCGACTACTCAGCCGGCTTCACTATTGATCGAGCTTGGGACCGAGGAATTGCCGGCGGACGACGTGCCCCTGTGCGAACGGCAACTGCGCGAGCGCGTGCTTGCCGCGCTGGACGAGGCGCGCATTGCGCACGGCGAGGCTGTCACCATTGCCACGCCGCGCCGCACCGCGATTATCGTGCGCGAGGTTGCTCCGGCCCAGCGCCCGCTGGACGAACTGGTGCGCGGGCCGGCTGCCAAAGCCGCCTTCGACAAGGACGGCAACCCCACCCAGGCCGCCATCGGATTTGCCGGACGCTTCGGCATTGATCCAAAAGAGTTGATCGTGAAGGAAGAGAATAAAGCCGGCTATGTGTACGCGCGCAAGCAGGAAGCCGGCCGGCCCACGATCGAGGTGCTATCACAGGTGTTGCCGGCGGCGCTCGCCAAAATCACCTTTGAAAAGACCATGCGCTGGAACGCCAGCAATGTCGCTTTCTCGCGGCCCATCAACTGGATCGTGGCGCTGTTGGGCGATCAGGTCGCGCCGTTCGAGTTTGCCGGCGTGCGCAGCGGGGCCGAGAGCACCGGCGCGCGCGGCATGGGGTCGCCGCGCTTCATCGTCGATCACGCCGATCATTACGAGTCATTGCTGGCCGCGCATCACATCACTGGCAACCGGGCGGCGCGGCGCGCTGAAGTGAAGCGCCAGATCGACGCAGCAGCGGCAAGCGTGGGCGGGCGCGTGGCAGAAAACGACCCCCTGCTGGATGAAGTCACCGATCTGGTCGAGCAGCCGGCGGCGCTGCTGTGCCGGTTCGATGCCGAGTTTCTGGAGTTGCCGGCGCCGATCCTCATCTCGGTGATGAGCAGGAAGCAGCGTTACTTCACCGTGTTGGAGGCTGATGGAGTGGGCGAGCAATCCCGCCTGCTGCCGTATTTCATCACCGTGCGCAACGGGCCGGGCGAGGACATGGATGAGGTGCGCAAAGGCAACGAAGACGTGGTGCGGGCGCGCTTTGCCGACGCCGCGTACTTCTTCCGCGACGACATGCGCAAGCCGCTGGAATCCTTCCTGCCTCGGCTCGACACGATCACCTTCCAGGCCAAACTCGGTTCCATGCTCGACAAAGCCAAACGCATCGAGGCATTGGTCGAGCCAATCGCCGCCCTGCTCATCGACGAGGACGGGACATCAATCGTCAATCGTCAATCGTCAATCGTCAATGTTTCTCGCGCCGCCGCCCGCTTGTGCAAGGCCGACCTGGCCACCAGCATGGTAGTGGAGATCACGGCGCTGCAGGGCGTGATGGGCCGCGAGTATTACCTGCGCCAGCACCCCGATCGCGCGGCGGAAGATGTCGCCATCGCCGAGGCCATCTTCGAGCACTACCTGCCACGCTACGCCGGCGACAAGAACCCGGCCACGCTGCCGGGGCTGATCGTGGGGCTGGCCGACAAACTGGACAGCATCGCCGGCCTGTTCGCGGTGGGTCTGGCGCCAAAGGGCAGCGCCGATCCATTTGCCCTGCGCCGCGCCGCCATCGGCATCGCGCAGAATCTCATCGCCGCCGGCCAATCGTTCTCGCTGCGCGCGGGTCTGGAACATGCCGCGCGATTGCTGCCGGTGAAGATCAGCCCTGACGCGCTGAACGCCGCGCACACGTTCATCGTCGAACGCGAGCGCCAGCAACTGCTCGACGACGGTTTCCGCTACGACGTGGTGGACGCTGTGCTGGCCGAACAGGGTGACGATCCCTGGCGCGCCCGGCGCAACGTGATCCAGTTGTCCGAATGGGTGCGCCGCGCAAACTGGGACAAGATGCTGGCCGCCTACGCGCGCTGCGCCCGCATCATCAAGAGCGCCAAACAAGGCGCTGTCGGCCCGGCTGCGGAATACCAGGACCCGGAGCCAGCCGCCCAGGCGCTGGCAACCGCGCTGGATGCGCTGCCGTCCAGGCCCTGCCGCGACGTGAATGAGATGATGGATTGTCTGAGCCGGCTGGTCGAGCCGATCACCGTCTTCTTCGACGCGGTGCTGGTAATGGCCGAGGATCAGGCCGTGCGCCGCTCGCGTCTGGCGCTGGTGGGCCGAGTGGTCAGCCTGGCCGACGGTGTGGCGGACCTCAGCAAGCTGGAAGGATTCTGACGATTTTGGATTTTGGATTTGGGATTAGCGGCCCGGTCGCCCCTGCCGTGTCGGTCGCCCCTACAATTCATCGTCGCGGGTTCGCACTTCGCGGCCCTTGCCGGCCTGCCGGCTTGCTCCGCCCACGTAACCCATCTCTTGCAGCTCCTCCATCAGCCGCGCCGCGCGCGGATAGCCGATGCGCAGTTTGCGCTGCAGGAGTGACGTGCTGGCGTTGCCGGTGGTCTGAATGATCTCGATTGCGCGCCTGACCAGATCAGCCTCGGCTGCGTCGTCACCCGAACCGCCACCCCCCCCGGCGCGCCCGCCTTTACCCGTGCTGGCCATGGCGCGCTCCTGCGCCATCTCGGCCACCTCGAGTTCCCAGGGCGTCTCCAGTTCCGGCCTGCGATTGGCAACATACTCCGCTTTGGCTTCCGGCTCGTCTTCCGCTTCAGCCGCCGCTTTGGCTTTTTCGGTCTCGATCTGTTTCGTCCACCACTTGATCAGCTCGCCGATTTCCCTGTCGCTCACCCAGCAGCCCTGCATCCGCAACGGGTGGCCGGATTCGGGATTGAGGAACAGCATATCGCCCCGGCCCAGCAGCGATTCGGCGCCAACTTGATCGAGGATGACGCGCGAGTCTGTCGAGGAGGCGACCGAGAATGCGATGCGCGCCGGGAAGTTGGCCTTGATCAGGCCGGTGACAACATCCACGCTGGGGCGCTGCGTGGCAACCACGAGGTGGATGCCGGTGGCGCGGGCCATCTGCGCCAGCCGGCACAGCGTCTTCTCCGTCTCGATGGGCGATTGCAGCATCAGGTCGGCCAGCTCGTCGATCAGCACCACGATGCGCGGCAAAGTCTCTTCGCCGCGCCGGCTCAACATGGCGTTGTAGTCGGCCAGGTTGCGCGCGCCGGCCTCGGCGAATTTCTTATAGCGCGCATCCATTTCGCGCGTCACCCAGCGCAGCACCGCCGGGATGCGCTCCAGATCGCTCTCCGGCCTGCCCACGATGTGCGGCAGACCCAGGAAGCGGCTCAACTCGACCATCTTCGGGTCGATCATCACGAACTTCAGGTCTTCGGGGCGATTGGTGATCGCAAGGCAGGCCGTGATGGCGCTGATGCAGACGCTCTTGCCAGAGCCGGTGGTGCCGGCGATCAGAAGGTGCGGCATGCGCCCCAGGTCGGCCGCGATCGAAGCGCCGGCCACATCGCGCCCCAGCGCCACCGCCAGCGGCGATGAACGGGCGATTTTCTGAAACGCCTCGCTCTCCATCACCCCACGCAAGTCCACCACGCCAACGCCGACGTTGGGCACCTCGATGCCAACCAGCCCCCGACCTGGGATGGGCGCCTCGATGCGAATCGACGGCGCTTCGAGCGCCAGCGCAAAGTCGCTGTGCAGACTGGCGATCTGGCTGACACGGATTTTCTGCATGCGCTTCTCGCCGTTGGGGCCGGGGCGCTCCAGATAGCCCGGCTCGATGCCGTATTGCGTGACCGTTGGCCCGCGACGGATCTCGACCACGCGGCCGGCCAGCCCAAATTGCGCCAGCGTCGTCTCGATGATATCGGCCTGGCGTTGCACGTCGGCATCGTTGCTCTTCGTGTCTTTGGACTGCTTAAGGAGCGAGAGCGGGGGCAGCGCGGTGCCATGCACGGCCGGCTTCCTGGGCTTCTTGTCGGCTTTGGGCGGGGCCGGCTTTTTCTCTTCGGCGCGGATGATGGTCGCGTTTGATTTGATCTTCAGGTTGGGGCCGGTCGGCTGCGCGTGGGCATCGGCCTGCCCGGTGGTTTTGGTTGCGGCCGGGGCAGCCGGCCCGGGCGCGCTCTTTTTCCTTGCAGATGGCTCGACGAGGCTGACGGGCGGCGCCGGCATGGCCGGCTGCCGAAGCGCGTCATCGGCAGTGTCGACAGGGCGCCGGCCGGCTGTGTCTTCTGCTTCCGCGTCCCGCATCAAAATGGGCTGGAAGGCAGTCGCGGCGCTGACAGCCAGCAAGGCAAACCACAGGCCAATAGCGAGCAGGCGGGAGAGGCCCTCGTCTGCGCCGAGCAAATCGAACACGAGTTTGGAGAGCACCCATCCCACTGCGCCGCCCCCACCGCCGGCCTGGGCGAGCGCAAATCCATCTGCGCCAAACGCCAGCGAGTGAATCAGCGCCAGCAGCGCCAGAAAGGCCACTTCGCCGCCGATGATCTGAACCAGCCGGCGCGCGCCGAATTCGATGCGCGTGTTCAGCAACAGCGGCGCGCCGATGCCGATCATGAGCAGGCTGAAGAGCAAAGCGCCGATGCCAAAGACCTGGCGCAACAGGCTGCTCCAGACAGAGATGATGCCGCCGGCGTTCCACCCCAGCAACGTCACCAGCGTGATGAGGCCGGCGACGATCAGCGCAAGCCCGCCGCCATTGCGCCACAACACGCGGCTGCCCAGCGCGCGTTGCGCCATCCGCAGCGGCAGAGGCAACTGGGTATAGACACGCTTTGCGTCGCGCGCGGCAGGCTTTGGCTTGGCCATAGGTCCGTGAAACGTGACGGGGAAACGGCTGGGAGGCGCGTTTCGCCCATCACCGTTTGCGCGTCATGCCTTGCGCATTACGTCTTCACACCACGCAGGCTCAGCGCCAGACGGCGCATATCGCCATCGACGCCGATCACGCGGGCCGTGAGGTACTGGCCTTCCTTGACCACATTGCGCGGGTGCAGGAGCGCGCCTTCGCCCAATTCGCTCACGTGAACCAGTCCCTCCAGATCGTCTTCGACCTTCACAAACACGCCGAAATCCACAACGTTGGTGACGTGACCGCTGACGGTCTGGCCGATGACATAGCGTTGCTCGATGCCATGCCAGGGATCGGGCCTGGTGCGCTTGAGGCTGAGCGCGACGCGGCCTTCGCCGGGGTCGACGCTTAGCACGAACACGTCGATCTCCTGTCCGATGGTCAGCACGTCGCGCGGATGGCCCACGCGGCTCCACGACATTTCACTGACGTGAATCAAGCCCTCGTAGCCGCCCAGATCGACGAAGGCGCCGAACGCGGTCAGGTTGGTGACGCGCCCCCGGCGCACCTCGCCCGGCACGATTTCATTGAGCAGCGGCGGGATTTCCTCATCCTCGCTTTCCTCGACGGCGCGCTCGGAGAACACAATGCGATCGCGCGAGGGGTCGACTTCGATCACGCACACGTTGATGCGCTGGCCGATGTATCCCGCCAGCGCCGTCCGGCGCGCCGCATCGTCCATATCCGCGGCAACGCCCGTCAACTGAGAGGCGGGAATGAAGCCCCGCAGCGTGTGATAACGCACGATGAGACCGCCGCGATTCGAGCCGGTGGCTTCGACTTCGAGCACATCGCCGTGCTGCATCGCCTCGCGCAAGGCAACCCACACCTCAGGCGTGCTGGGGCCGAATCCAGGCGCGGCGCGTTCCCGGTCCGAGGCGTTGTGGAGGTATGCCGGCAGGGCGACTCCGCCGTAACCATCGATGCGGCGTCGCGCTTCAGCGTGGTTCTCAAGGCCAGGGCGCTCGACGCTCCATGCTTCAACATCCTTCAGCAACGATTCCCAGTACCCCTCGTCCAACACTAAATCTTCAGGCCGGTAACCCATTTCGTAGCTTCACTCCTTGTCCGCGATGCAGAGGCGCAGTTTGCGGGCGACGTGGCTGCGCGACTGGGCTTCTCATCGCACAGCGGCGCGGCTGCGCAGGCCAGCTTCACAACAGCTCGCAGACTTGCCCCCTGCGCGACAATGAACGTGTTCCAATGTGCAATTATAATTCGCGCGCGTTGAGATTGCATGATTCACCATCTGGCGCGCTTCATCGCGGTCACGGAAGTCTGAAAATGATGCCGGCTCCAAAAAATTCACTGCCTGCGCGCGCCTCCCGGCAACGCTCATCACGCGACACCGTGACGCCATCACGCGGCGGTTCATTGCGCCTCGACGCAATTCAACGATCCAGGATGACTCGCGGGCGCGCTGTGCGCGCTTGTAATCCAGAGGCAAGGAGTATCTGAACAACACATGACCAGGAAATCCGAGAAGCTCGAAGAGATGAAGACAGCGGCGAAGAAGAAAGTGCGTGTCGCCATTATCGGCGTGGGCAATTGCGCCAGCGCTCTGGTACAAGGGGTGCACTACTACCGCAACGCTAAGGACGGCGACTTTGTGCCCGGGCTGATGCACGTCCGGCTGGGCGACTATCACGTGAGCGACATCGAGTTCACCGCCGCCTTCGACATCGACGCAAACAAGGTGGGCAAGGACCTCAGCGAGGCCATCTTCACCTACCCGAACAACACCTACAAGTTCACCGATGTGCCCTACATGGGGTGCTGCGTGCATCGCGGCATGACGCACGACGGCCTCGGCAAGTACCTGTCGCAGATCATCAAAAAAGCGCCGGGCGAGACAGCCGACATCGTGCGCATCCTCAAGGAGACGCAGACCGACGTGGTGGTGAGCTACCTGCCGGTGGGCAGCGAACAGGCCACCAAGTGGTATGTGGAGCAGATCCTGCAGGCCGGCTGCGCTTTCGTCAACTGCGTGCCTGTGTTCATCGCCCGCGAGCCATACTGGCAGCGCCGGTTCGAGGAGAAGGGCGTGCCGGTCATCGGCGACGACATCAAGAGCCAGGTCGGCGCGACCATCTCGCATCGTATGCTGGCCCATCTGTTCGTCGAGCGCGGCGTGCGCGTGGATCGCACTTACCAGCTTAACTTCGGCGGCAACACCGACTTCATGAACATGCTCGAGCGCGAACGGCTCGAATCCAAGAAGATCAGCAAGACCAACGCCGTCACCTCGCAGATCCCCTATGATATCGGCGCGGACAACGTGCATGTCGGGCCGAGCGACTATGTGCCGTGGCTGACCGACCGCAAGTTCTGCTACATCCGCATGGAAGGCACTACCTTCGGCGACGTGCCCCTGCTGGCCGAGCTGAAGCTGGAAGTGTGGGACAGCCCGAACAGCGCCGGCGTGGTCATCGACGCCATCCGCTGCGCCAAGATCGCGCTCGATCGCGGCGTGGCCGGCCCGCTCAAGTCGCCCTCCTCGTACTTCATGAAGTCGCCGCCCGAGCAGTACATCGACGAAGAGGCGCGTGAAAAGGTCGAAGCCTTCATCCGGGGCGAAGTAGAACGCTAAATGATCTGCGCTCTGTCATCTGACTACTGACTACTGACTACTGACTACTGACTACTGACTACTGACTACTGACGACTGACGACTGACGACTGACGACTCCAAATGGAAGCCTGGGCCCGTAAGAACACGCGCTTCATCATCGATCCAATCGTCGGCCTGCTGGCGCGGCTGGGCGTCTCTCCCAACGCGCTGACAGTGGCCGGCTTCGCCATCAATGTCGTGGCGGGTATTCTGATCGGACTTGGGCAGTTGCTGGCCGGCGGCCTGGTGATGACGCTCATCGCCATGCCGCTGGACGCTTTCGACGGATCGCTGGCGCGCGCCACCAACCGGCAAACCCGCTTCGGCGCGTTCTTCGACTCGGTGCTCGATCGGTTTGCCGAAGCCGCCCTTCTGACCGGCCTGGCGGCCTGGTTCGCGCAACAGGGCGACACGCTCTCTGTGGTGGTGACATTCGCCGCGCTGGTCGGCTCATTCATGGTCAGTTACACCCGCGCGCGCGCCGAGGGGCTGGGGCTGGAATGCAAGGTCGGGCTGTTCAGCCGGCTGGGTCGGGTAATCCTGCTGGCCGCCGGCCTCATCCTCAACCAGCCCGTCATCATGATCTGGCTGCTGGCTGTGCTCAGCACTGCCACAGCCATTCAGCGCATCCTCTATGTGCGCCGTATTGCCGCATAGCGGGCAGCCGGGCCATGATCGCACTGATCCGCATTGACGACCGCCTGGCGCACGGCCAGGTGATGGCCGTGTGGGCGCGCGCACTCAATATCGACCACCTGCTTATTGCCGATGACGAGACCGCCGGCGACGCCTTCGCCAGACAGGTCATGCAATTGGCAATGCCCAGGGGAATGACACTCGTCATAGACACGGTGGCCGGGGCCGGCCCCAGGCTGGCCTCTGCCGCGCGCGACAATCATCGCTGGCTGGCGCTGCTGCGCGATGTCGCATCGGCGGTTCGCCTGCACAGCGTCTTCCCATTCGACGCGCTGAACGTGGGCGGTCTCGGCATGATGCCGGGCCGCCGTCTGGTATGGCGTAGCATCGCCCTGTCGCCCGAAGAAGCAGCTTCACTGCGCGCCCTGCGCGCCCAGGGCGTGGACGTCTACTTGCAGATGGTCCCCAGCGACCCCAGAAAGGACGAGTGGTGAGTTGTGGGTTGGCAAGGTTGGTAAGGTTGCAAGTTGTGGGTTGAAGGCTGCGTCTCGACTGTTGCGCGCTCCGACTCCCACCGTCTATGGTCTGCGTTCTGTGCTCTGTGCTCTGTAATCTGTGCTCTGATGTCTCCTGCCCCATGTCCCTCTTTCAGGCGCTGCTGATCGGCTTGATCTACTACCTGGCGAATACGTCGTTTCTGTGCGGGCTGGCCTACTTCACCACGTGGCGGCCCGTGGTCAACGGATTTCTGGTCGGGGTCGTGTTGGGCGAGCCGGCGCAAGGCGCATTGGTCGGCGCGTTGATCAACGCGCTGTATCTGGGATACATGTCGGTGGGCGGCACGCTGGGCATTGGGGACGCGGCGCTGGCCGGCATCACCGGCGCAACTGCCGGCATCCTGCTGCCTTTTCCGACACAGGTCGCCGCCGGCCTGGGCGTGGTCGTCGGCGTGCTGCTGGGCAACCTGGGCTTTGCGTTGCTCAACCTGCGCCTGAAGCTGGACGGGCGCATCGTTCAACGCATGGATGCCGCCGCCGAACAGGGAGACGCGCGCGCAGTCGCCTGGCTGAACATTGCGCCGGCCCAGGCGCTGCTCTTCGCCATCACCGTGCCTTCGGCAACGGCGCTGGCGCTCGTGATCGGCGCGCTCAGCCCGCTGGCCGCCCTGCTGCCGGCGACCCTGACGCGCGGGCTGTCGATTGCAGGCGTGGGATTCAGCGGGGCGCTGGGCATCGCCCTGGCCATGCGATTCGTGTTCCAGGGCTGGGGCATTGCGCTTTTCCTGGCGGGGTTTGCGCTGGCCGGCATCAGCGGCGGGCTGTCGCTTATCGCCGGCGCCAGCATTGTCTTCCTGCTGTGCGTAACCGTCGGCTCGCTTATAGCCATCGCGGCAGGCACAGCGCGCTTGCGCCGCGCCGCGCCGCAATCTTTCCACCTCCCATTAACGCCGTTCTGGTTGTGGCAGTGCTTCAGCCATTCAGCCTATAGCTTCGAGCGATTGCAAGGCAGCGGGTTCGCCGGCGCGCTGGCGCCGGTGATCAGCCGGGCGCACGCCACACTCCAGGCGCGCAAAGACGCCCTCAAACGACAGTTGGCGTTCTTCAACACCGAAGTCAACCTGGGCGCGATGCTGGTCAGCATCGTGTCGGGCATGGAAGCAGACTGCGCCAGGGGCCGGACAACCGCAACGGAGATCGAGAAAACCAAGTCCAGCCTGATGGGCGCGCTGGCCGGCTTTGGCGACCCGTTGATCCAGGGCGCGCTTCTGCCATGTCTGCTCTCAGCAGCCCTGGTCATTCTGTTCAGCGAGTTCGCCGCCAATCCGCGCCAGCCGGCGCTGACCGGACTGGCGCTGTATGTCGCGAGCGTCAGCGCGCTGATGTTTGCCATAGGCTGGTTGAGCTATCAGGCCGGCGGCGCGCTGGGCCGCGAAGCGATTACACGGCTCCTGCGCAGCGATACCGTGCGACGCGGCGCAGATGCCGCGCGCGCCATCACCGCGTTCATGCTGGGCGCGCTGGTCACATCGCCCTGGATTGTGTCTGTGCCGCCCATTCCGACGCCGGCCGGGTCGCTGGAATTTGTGCGCCTGGGAATTTCTCTGCTGTTGACGCTCGCGCTGTGGAGGCTATCGTGGCGCTTCCTCGCCAGACCGATCATGATCTGGATCGGGCTGCTGGTCGCCGGCGTGCTCGTCGCGATCGAGGGCCTGATTTAGAATCAGGCAGGCATGGAAGCCCGCGTTGAATTGCTGATCTGGACGGCGCTGTCGCTGCTGCTGGGCGTTGTGGCAGTGAACGCCGCGCATCGCGCCCAGGGCGGGCGCCTCATCCAGTTTGCCGAGGAGACTGCCGCCGGCGCGTTATTGCGCGAAGTGGGCTTGTTCGCTTTCAGGGTCGGCCTGCCATTCGGGGCGCTGATCAGCGGCGCGTCGGGGATCGATCTGATGGCCATCGGCAAAGACCTGACCGCGCCAGACAACATTCTGGGATTCCCATTTGTGGATTGGGCGCGCGGCGTGGGGCAGACCTCACTGGTTGTATCGTGCGTCCTGCTTGTGTTATGGCTGGCCGGCCGTGTCGCGCCGGGCAGCCGGCCCTGGGGCGTCGGCGCGATGGGAATCCGCGATGCTTTCTACCACGAAGTGCACTGGACGTTCTATCGCGCAGCGCCGGCGCTGTGGCTCGGCGACTTCTACTGGGGCGTGGTCATCGGCATGGCGCCGGTCATTCTGGAATGGATCGCTCACCCGGAAACGTCGTTTTGGCTGGCGACAATTGAGGGCCGGCAGGTTTTGGTTGTGAGGTTGGCGTGCCTGCTCACCAGCGGATTTCTCTATCTGGCCACCCGCAACCTGTGGCTGATGATCGCAGCCGACTTTGTGATTCAAGTGGCCGGCAGCCGGCTCATCAGCTACCGCGCCGTCGGCGCAGCGCGCCAAAACGACACGCCACCCAGCCCGTAGCAGGCCAGGCTTCCCGTAAAGCTATAGCGGGCTACGTTCCCTGCCACAAACTTGCCGCCGCCTCGCGCGTCCTGGCCAGCAATCTGGACGGATCAGCGTTCAACACGACGTGATCGCGCTTCAACCAGCGTCCGGCGCACATGACGCTATCCACATGCGCCGCGTCGCGCCACAGAATCAACTGGTCGAACAGATTGTGCGCCGTGACCGGCGTTGGCAGATCGAGATCGATAGCAATCAGGTCGGCGCTGTAGCCAGGCAGCAGCGCGCCAACAGGGACAGGCGACGCATGTCCAAGCGCCATCGCCTGCGCGCCTTCGAGCGTCGCCATGCGCCAAACGACTGAGCCGGGCATGGCGCCGGGGTCGAGCAGGCGGGCTTTGTGAATGAGGAATGCGCCGCGCAGCGTGGCAAAGAAATTCGGCACATAGCCGTCAGTGCCCAGGCCGACCGTTGCGCCGGCGGCGCGCATCTCCGGCACAGGGGCAATCCCGCCGCCCACCTCGCAATTCGAGAGCGGCATAGTGGCAACGCGAATGCCGCGTCGCCCGACGATCTCAACTTCGCGGGGCGACAGTTGGACGCACTGTGAGGCCAGCGTGGTTTCATCCAGCACGCCCAGCGATTCGTAGTGTTCGATTGTGCGATGGCCGTGCTGCTTCAGGCACTGCTCCGGCTCGTAAACGCCCTCGGCGCAGTGAAAGTGCAATAGCGCGTCATACTCGCGGGCCAGCGCGTGCGCCCGGCGGATAAAGTCATCGCCGCACGTGAACGTGGTGTGGTGGCACATTGCGCCGAAGAGTAAAGCCGGCGACGCAGCCGGGCGATTCTCGCTTCCGTGTTGCGTGTTGTGTATTTCGTGTTGCGTATTGCGTATTGCGTATTCGGTGTTGCGTCTCTCGTCCTCTGCTCTCTGCGTTCTGTATTCTGTGCTCTGACTCCTGACTTCTGACCCCTGCCCCCTGCAATACGCGATGAACTCGACGTTTTCACGCAGGCCCAGATCGCCGTTCTCGCGGCTGACGCGCTCAGTGGCCTCGAAGCACAACATGCCGCGCAGCCCCCAGCGCCCAACAACCTCGGCCTGAGCAAACAGACCGCCGGGAATGGCGTTTGGCGCTTCAAGGCAATCGAAAAAAGTGGTCACGCCACTGTTGATCATGTCGTAGCAGGCCAGGTCCATTGCGGCGCGCAACATGTCGTGGTCAAGGCGATCTTCAATGCGGCCCCACCAGAAGTCGTTGAGAAAGGCCCAGAAGTCTGCCGGCGCGCTGGCTGTGGGAATGCCATGCGCCAGCACACCATAGCAGTGGCGATGCGCATCCACAAAGCCGGGCGACACCGCCCTGCCCCGCAGATCACACACGGCGGCCTGGGGATACTCAGCCCGCAGCGCGTCATTCGGGCCGGTGGCAACGATTCGCCCCGCTGCCACCAGCACAGCGTGGTCGGGCTGCGGCGGCTCATCAGCGGAGCGAATCAACCAGGAAGACAAAATCAACTCGGCAGCAGACTGGTCAAACATCGATTTTGGATTTTGGATTTGGGATTGGCAATGGCGCGCCGGACACAGCAGGCACCGGGCAATTTTACAGGACAGGCAGGCGGGGCGGCAGGCTTCACACATCGCTGCTGCTAAAATCGCGCTATGCACGTGCTGGAGATTGCGCCAGAGGAGTACGCGACACTGCGCAAGACCGATCGCGCCCCCGTGCTGATCGATGTGCGCGAGGCATGGGAATTTGCGCGCGCCCGCATCGAAGGCGCCCGGTTATTGCCGCTGGGCAGCATCCTGAACTGGGCGCAGGAATTGAATCGGGACGCTTCGTATGTGGTGATGTGCCACCACGGTGTGCGCAGCGCCCAGGCCACGCTCATTCTGACCCGGCTGGGGTTCAAAGATGTCCGCAACCTGCGTGGCGGCATCGACGCCTGGGCGCGCCAGGTTGACCCCGGCGTGCCCCTCTACTGACTGATCGTCATGCTTAGCCGTCTCTCTCGCCGAATTGCGCTGCTGGTGGCTGTTGTGACAGTCGCCGTGCCACTCGCAGCGCCTGCCCCGGCGCCGGGACAATCGCCGGCGCGGCCCCCCCAATCCGCCTGGCTGGATCAGGCCAGGGCCATGGTCGCCGGCATGAGCGTGAACCAGAAAGTGGGGCAGTTGTTCATTATCAGCTTCCCTGGCAGCGACGTGCTGCCCGGCAGCGACATCGCTGATCTGATCATCAACTACCGCATCGGCGGCGTGCAGCTCAAAGCCGCCAACTACAACTTCACCAACGGCCCCGATGCGCCGGCCCGGATTGCCGAAATAACCAACCGGCTTCAACTGCTGGCTGCGCAGTCGCCCATGCCCGAGATCGAGGCGTCGCCCACGCCAACGATAACCGTCACCCCGACACAGACCGCGCCCGGTCGCCGGACAGCGACGGCCACACCCACGAACGGTATTCTGGCCGTCACGCCGGCATTCATACCGCTTTTCATCGCGCTGAATCAGGAGGGCGACGGCGCGCCATACTCCGAGATCACCCAGGGCCTGACGCCGCTGCCCAGCCAGCTTGCGATCGGCGCAACCTGGCGGCCGGAGAACGCAGAGATTGTCGGGCAGATTCTGGGCAGCGAACTGTCGGGCCTGGGGGTGAACGTTTTGTTCGGGCCGGTGCTCGATGTGATGGACACCCCCAAGCCGGGCGCGCCCGGCGACGCCGGCGTGCGCGTGTTCGGGGGCGATCCTTACTGGGTCGGCAGATTCGGCGCGGCGTTTACGCGCGGCGTGCGTGCCGGCAGCAATCATCGCGTCGCCGTCGTGGGCAAACACTTCCCCGGCCTGGGATCGTCGGATCGCAATGTCGATGACGAGATTCCCACCGTCCAGAAGTCGCTCGAACAACTCAAGCAGATCGAGCTGGCGCCGTTCTTTGCCGTCACCCAGATTGGCGCCCAGCCCGACGCAACCACGGCTG
Organism: uncultured Anaerolineae bacterium; assembly: GCA_937927775.1. Classification (GTDB taxonomy): domain Bacteria; phylum Chloroflexota; class Anaerolineae; order J036; family Brachytrichaceae; genus Roseilinea. The sequence goes on from CALBEF010000041.1 coordinate 41,673, forward strand.
CCGGCGACACCGGCGCCGTCGACGGATTGCTGGTCTCGCACATTCGCTATCGCGGCTTCCAGGGCAACATCCGGGCCAGCACACGGCCGGTCAGCCTCGACCCGCTGGCCTATCAGGCGTTGATGTCGCTGCCGGAGATCGCGCCCTGGCGCGCGGCCGGCGGCGTGACATTCAGCGACGCGCTGGGCGTGCGCGGGGTGCGCCGGTTCTACGATCCACTCGACCTGTCGTTCAACGCGCGGCGTGTGGCGCAGGAAGCGTTTGTGGCCGGCAACGATGTGCTGGTGCTGGGCAGCTTCGGCCTGTCGAACGCCTGGCCGGAGCAACTGGCCAACATCAAAGACACCATTCAATTCTTCCGCGAACGATACGTCAGCGACCAGACGTTTGCCGCGCGCGTCGACACAGCCCTGACGCGCATTCTGGCGCTCAAACTCAAACTGTACCAGGGCAATTTTTCGCCAGAGGCGGCGCAGGTCGATGTGGAGGGCGCGGCGGAGATCAGTCCTTTCAGCGAAGCCGTGGCCGCGATCGCCAAAGAGAGCATCACCCTGCTGTCGCCCGGCGCGCGCGACCTGCCGGCTGTGCTGGGGCCGTCGCTGCGCAAAGATGAATCCATCGTCTTCATCACCGATGACCGCGAGATCAGGGAATGCGCGCGCTGCGCGCCTTACCCGGCCATCCCCCGCACGGCGTTGCAGGATATCGCGCTCGCGCTGTACGGGCCGCGCGCCACCGGCCAGGTAGACCCGGCGCGCGTGTCTTCGTTCACCTTCAGCGACCTGGCCGACTTCCACGACCCCATGACCGAAACCGTCACAACAGACGCGACGCCAACGCCGACGCCGGCTGCTCTTTCAACCGGCCCGGCGATCACAGACACGCCATTGATCACAGGCACGCTCGAGCCGCCTCTGCCAGAAATCAGCATTCAGGAGGCCATCGAACAGGCTGATCTGATCGTGTTTGCCATGCTCGACCTGAACACACAGGCGCCATCGGCGGCGCTGTTCCGGGATTTCCTGGCCCAGCGCGCAGACGCGCTGCGCGAGAAGCGGGTGGTCGCGCTGGCATTTGGCGCGCCCTACTATCTCGACGCCACGGAGATCAGCAAGCTGACGGCGTATTTTGCGGTGTACAGCCGCGCGCCGGCTTTTCTGGAAGCCGCCATGCGCGTGCTGTTCGGCGAGGCGCCACCGGCGGGCGCGCTGCCCGTGTCGATCACGGCCCTGAACTACTCTCTGCTCCTGCAAACTTCGCCCGACCCCAACCAGGTCATTCCACTCACGGCGGGCAATGTGGTGACGCGTTCGCAGGCAACACCCGGCCCGCTCGAACTGAAAGTGGGCAACAGCCTGCAACTGCGCGCCGGGCCGATCTACGACCGCAACGGGCATGTGGTGCCGGATGGCACGCCGGTGCAATTTGTGCTGGCCTATCCGGTCGAGCGCGTCGAGCAGCAACAAGCGCCGGTGTCCACGCGCGATGGCGTGGCAGAAATGACGGTCGTCATCGAGCGCAAGGGGCAACTGGAGATCCGCGCCATCGCAGAGCCGGCGCAATCCTCCTATGTGATCAAGGTGAACATCGGCGACGACGCCTCTTCGATAGAAACCATTCGCCCCACCCCTATGCCCACCCCGACGCCGGAGCCAACAGCCACCCCGACGCCGGAGCCAACAGCCACGCCAACTGCGCTGCCAGAGGCGCCTGACGCTGAATCGTCAAACGGCGGCGGATTGGGCCGGGCGTCGCCGCAGGGCTTTGTGCTGACCTTGTTTGCATTGCTGGCGACAGGGCTGGCTGCGGCGCTGGCGCTGGCAGCCGTCACGCCGATCAACCTGACCCGGCGCTGGCGGCTGGTGCTGTGGAGCTGGAGCGCCGGGTGGGTGGTGTATGTGCTGTATGCCACCGGCGCGCCCGGCATGGAGCGCATTGCGGCCGCTTTCGGCTGGCTGGGAGCGGCAGTGCTGTCGGTGACCGCTTCAGTGGCCGTGTTGGCGCTGGCGCTGGTGTTTGCCGGCCGGCAGGGCGCGCAATCGGCAACGTAAGGACTTGTGTCGGGATGCGCGATCGGCGGGATAGTCGTTCACTCGCAGCGCATCGCCGGCTTTTGACCAGGGAGCTGCGTGACGCATGGAAATCTTAAAACGCTTGTTTGGCGGGCAGGGCAGGGCCGCTCGCGGAGACGACGCCAACGCCCTCATCTACTACGTGAAGGGCAAAAAATGCGGCGCGATTACGCGCGTGCGCATCGATAAGCACAACGAGCTAAGCCTCGACGACGACGGCGAGAACTACGTCGCGCGCAAAGTGGTGGTGGACAATGTGTGCTACGGCTCGGTCGAGATTGAGTTGCGCTTCGACGCCAACCGCAACGAGATCAGCCGCAGCGCCGAGGGCGGGACGTTCGTGACGCGCGAGGAGTACGAGGACTGGCAGGCCAAACAATCAGCCAAAGCGGAATAAAACCCCGCTATCTCAGCCGCTGTCGCAGATGAGCGCTGAGGCTTTCACCCGTTCAGCGTTCATCTGCGTTTGTCAGGGCGCGCTGCGTCCTACTCAAGGATGAGATCGGCGAGCGCGCGCTTGGGGACGTGATGCGCGCCGGCGGCGTCGCGCCAGTAGCGGATGTCGCCGGACGCCGGCAGCGGCTCGATAACCACCTCTTCCTTCGGCTTGCCCAGCGCGATCACATACAGGATTTCGTAGCGTTCGGGGATGCCGAGAACGTTTGCCAGCGGCTCGCGCTGCACCGAGCCGATGATGCAGCCGCCCAGCCCCTTCTCCGTCGCGCCCAGCAGGATGCTTTGCGCAGCAATGCCGGGGTCGACGCCGAAGTTTTGCGTCAACTCCCTGTCGCCCAGCATGACAATGTAGGCGGCCGGCCGCTCGCCCTCAGCCGGCCCCGGCCAGTCCTTCAGGTAGCCGGCCCAGGCCAGATGGGGGAACACCTGCGCGCATAGCGCCGGCGTGTTCACCAGCTTGTACTTCAGCGGCTGCAGGTTGCGCCCCGACGCCGACAGCCGGGCCAGGTCAACCAGTTCCGTGAGCGTATTCAGATCGACCGGCGCGTCCTGATGGAAACGCCGGTAGCTGCGATTGCGGACAACCAGTTCTTTAAGGTTCATGGGT
>CALBEF010000042.1 GCA_937927775.1 uncultured Anaerolineae bacterium
GACCGAGCCGATGAACGGCGCGCTGAAGATGCCCATGTTGACCAGCAGAATGCCCAACAGCGCAAAGCCGCGCAGCGCGTCGATCACCTGGATGCGCTCGCCTTCACTCACCGGCGCAGCCGCAGACACCGGCCCGGAAGAATGAGCCGGCGGCTCGACAATGCGGACAACATCGATATGCGCCATGATGCCATCTCCTTGCGACGGGCGGAACAGGACTCAAATCATCGCCGGCGCGTGAGCCGCCGCCCGGCTACAATCGGCTCATGCTGGCGCAGATGATTGCGAAAAGCATCTTATCACCGACCTTACACGCGCAGAAAGCATCTTCGGCTGACGCGACGCCCGTGGGGTATTGCGCAGCGTCAGCAGGTCGCTCTGTCTGGCCGATGTCTTCCTGCCTGACCCATAGCGGGGCGCGTCTGCATCGCGGTTGCCTGCGCACAACTCATCCTGCCGAATAAGCGAGAACCCATGCAAGCGCACGCAGAGGAAACACTCAGCACTGTCGCCACTCCCGCCGCCATCGTCGCGTCTGCGCCGGCCCCGGCCACAAAACCGTTCAGCCTGCCAACCGTCGTCACCATTGCGCTCGGCCATCTGGTGCACGACGCCTACACCAGCTTTCTGTCACCTCTCCTGCCGCTCATCATCCCCAGGCTGGGATTGTCGTTGACGCTGGCCGGCTCGCTGGCCGCGTTTCAACAACTCCCTTCGCTCATCAATCCGCTGCTGGGCATGCTGGGTGATCGCTTCAGTTTGCGCTGGCTGGCGATTCTCGCGCCGAGCGTGACCGGCGTGGCGGCCTGCCTGCTCGGCGTTGCGCCGACCTACGGCGCGCTGGCGATTCTCCTGCTGGTGGCCGGCATCGGCACCGCCATGTGGCACGTGCCCACCCCGGTGATGGTGGCGCGCGCATCGGGCAGCCGGGTTGGCTTCGGCATGAGCCTGCTCATGCTCGGCGGCGAACTGTCGCGCGCCATCGGCCCGCTGGTGGCTGTGGCAGCCGCCTCGCTGTGGGGCCTGGAGGGCATGTGGCGGCTGATCCCGGTCGGCGTGGCGGCATCCATCGTCTTGTACTGGCGCACGCGCAACCTCGATGTGAAGCCGGCGGCGCACGTTGGCGGCGCCTGGGCCGACGCCTGGCGCGAACTGCGGCGCGTGTTGCTGCCCATCGCCGGCATCATTGCCACGCGCACCTTTCTGTCGGTCTCGCTGGCAACCTATCTGCCGACTCTGTTAACGCAAGAGGGATCGAGTCTGGTTGAAGCCGGCGGCGCGCTGTCCATCCTGATGCTGGCCGGCGCCACCGGCTCGTTTGCCACCGGCACGCTCAGCGACCGATTTGGCCGGCGGCGCGTGATGGGCGCGGTATTGACCTGCGCCCCGTTGATGATGGCCGTATTCCTGTCTGTGCAGGGCTGGCTGATGGCGCCGGTGTTATTCGTGGTGGGCTTCCTGGCGCTCTCAACCAGCCCGGTCATGATGGCCCTGGTGCAGGAGTATGGCCGCAGCAAGCCGGCCACCGCCAACGGGTTGTACATGGCGATGGAGTTCGTCGGCGGCTCGCTCATCACCGTCCTTGTTGGCGCGCTGGCCGACGCGGTGGGACTGCGCGCGGCGTTCGCCATTTCCGCCGGCCTCGCGCTGTGCGCCGTGCCATTCGTGCTGCTGCTGCCACAGCCAAAGCCAACTGCGCCGCGCCAGCCATGAACATCGCTCACGCCAATCCTGCGCTGATACGCCAGCGCGCCTGCGTGGCCGCCTACACGCTGGGCGGGTCGCTCATCGTCATTTTGCAGCGTTTTCTCACCTTCTCCTACGACAGCTTCACCATCAATGCGTGCCGGTTCCTGGCCGGCGCGCTGACACTGCTGGCGATCGTGGTCGTCTTTCGCCGCGCGGCGCTGGCCGATGTGTTGCGCCGGCCTGCCCAACTGCGCAACATCGCCATCCTGTCATTGCTGGGCTTCGCGCCACAGGCGCTGATCGTGGAAGGCATCGCGCGCGTGCCGGCGGTAGTGGCCGGCCTGATCGGTCTGCTCGGACTGCCGTTGTCCATCGGGCTGGCCGTGGCGATCTTCCCGGACGAGCGCCGCGCCGTGCGGGGCACCGGCTTTGTGATCGGTTCTGTGCTGGCCCTCGGCGCAACCATCGGCCTGACGCTGTCTCAGCAGGACAGCACGGTCGAATACTCGACCGGCGTCGTGTACATGCTGCTTGCCACCCTGATCGGCGTGCTGAGTATTCTGTTGACCAAACGCCTGGTCATCACGTCTGATCCGCTCTGCGTGAGCAGTCTGAACACGGGCATCTCCTCTGTGTTGTTCTTCGTCGCCGCGCTGGTGTGGGGCGACCTGAGCAGCGTTGCCACTGCGCCGCCGGTCAACACACTGATCTTATTCGGCTCAGGCGCATACGGGCTGCTGATCGGCGGCGCGCTGTACATGGTGATCGTCAGGCAGGCCGGCATCGTCATCGCCCGCTTTGCCGATCTGGCCATGCCAGTGTTCACCGGCCTTTTTGGGATGATCCTGTTTCAGGAAACGCTCAGCCCGGCGCAGATGGCATTCGGCGCGGCGTTGTTGCTGGGCTGTGGTTTGATCCTGTTCCAGCGCGGATCGACGGCGCTGTAAACTACAGCAGGCGCACGACATGACACACGATTCACCCTTCCCCTTCACACTCTCCGGCAGCCCCTATCGTGACCACTTCGAGATGCGCGGGGCGCCCTTTCAGCCAGATGACCTGTTCGAGACGCTCGACCTGACATGCCCCGGCCTGGAAACCGTGCGCGCAGCCGTCGAAGCCGGCGACCGCGCGCAGGCAGCGCAGGCGCTGCTGGATTACTTTCGCGCGCGCCGCAGCGTGGTATGGCCGGCCTGGCCTCAACGCGCCGGCCTTCAGGCAACGCAGGAGGACTTCACCGCCGCCGACAACGCCCTGCGACATATTTTCCGCCCCTATCACGCCTTCCCGGCAACAGACTATGGGCCGGACATCGACTGGGACTGGGATCCGCACGGCAACATCGAGTGGCCGGCGCACATGCACCGCATGGCGTCATGGGACCTCAGCGCGGCGCGCTGCTACCTGCAAACCGGCGACGAACGCTACGCCCAGTTGTGGGTGGACCTGACCTGGGACTGGATTCGCAAGAATCCGCTTACGCCGGAACGCTGCTATTTCCCGCAGAGCTGGGATGCCATTCAGGTTGGCATTCGCGCCACGCGCTGGTCGGCGCTGCTGCCCTGTTTCCTGTCGTCGCCGGCCTGCGCGCCTGAGTTCCTCGTCGCACTCCTGGCTGCGATCTACAATCACGCCCGCAAAACCTGGCTGAGTCCCTACCCCAACCAGACCGATAACTTTCTGGTGATCGAATCCGCCGGCCTGGCCGACATGGCCCTGAGCTTTCCAGAATTTCGAGACGCCGCGCAGTGGCGGGCTGCCGCGTTTGCCCAACTGGACACAGCGATGCGCGAGCAGGTGTTGCCCGACGGGATGCATGGCGAGCTGAGTCCCGGTTATCACCTGTATTGCGCCGGCCTGTTCCTCAACACCGCCGACCATGCCGCGCGCAACGGCTTTGCAGCCCCGTTCATCGCCGGCGTCGAGCGCATGGCCGATGTGGTGATGGGCATCGCTACACCGCAGCGCCGGCTGCCGGTGGTGGGCGACGGCTATCCCAGCGACACGCGCGCGTTTCTGCGCGATGCTGCCGAGGCATTCAAGCGCCCTGATTTTCTCGCTGCCGCCACGAACGGCGCGCAGGGGCAATGGCCGGCGCGGCGCAACTTCGCCTTTGCTCACAGCGGCTTCTACGCCTTTCGATCAGAGTGGAACACCGGGGCAGTGTGGATGTGCCTGCATTGCGGGCCGGCCTCGGTTCAACCCAGCGCGTTTCATTCCCAGTTCGACAATGGCACGTTTGAGCTGATGGCCGACGGGCGCTACCTGATGCGCGACCCCGGCGTGTACTGCTATGCCAAAGGCGACCCGCGCCGCGAGGCGTTCCGCCGCACAGCAGCCCATCAGACGCTGACCCTCAACGGCGCGAACAGCCGGCGCGCCGGGCGGCTGCTGCGCTGGGTCGAGGACGATGGCTGGGGCAACGCCGTGGCAGTCGTCCAGAACGATGCGTATCCCGGCCTGATCCATCGGCGCGCGGTGTTCTTCATCCAGCGCCGCTACTTCGTGTTGATTGATGACGCGCTGCCCGCCGACGCGCCGGCCAGCGGCGCGATCGATTTGCACTTCCAGTTTGCGCCGGGGCCGGTAGTCATCGACCCGCCAACGCGAACTGCGCGCACCGCTTACGCGAATGGCGCTAATCTGCTGGTGTGGATCGACCCCGAAGCGCCCGTGACGATGGAGATCGAGGAAGCGTGGTTTTCGCCGGAGCACAACCAGAAAGAGCCGATGCCGGCCTTTCGCCTGCGCCACGCCCACACGCGCCCGCCGGCTCGCTTTGTGACGGCGCTGATCCCGTGGTGGCAGGGCGACCCGCCGCGCGTGACGGTGAGCGCGCTGAGCGCAGACCCGCACAGCCCGCGCGTTCGGCTGACGGTGAACGAAGCAGGTTTTGAAGCCGGATGTTGATCTTTTCCCAGGAGTCATTCCATGATCCCCAACCAGTGGTACGCCATTCTTGAATCGAACGAAGTGAAGGCCGGCCGGCCCATCGGCGTCACACGCATGGGCGAGCAAATGGTGTTGTGGCGCGACACACAGGGGCGCGTGTCGTGCGCGATTGACCTGTGCCCGCATCGCGGCGTGGCGCTGAGCGCCGGCAAGGTGGCCGGCGATTGCGTGGAGTGCCCCTTCCACGGTTTTCAATATGACTCCAGTGGGCGCTGCGTGGTCGTGCCGGCCAATGGTCGCGGCGCGCCGGCCCCGGCAGCCCTGCATCTGAAAACCTTTCCGACCCGCGAAGCGCACGGCTTCATCTGGCTGTGGTGGGGCGAGACGCGCGATTCCCTGCCGCCGGTGCGCTACTTCGATTCCATCGACGATACCTTCAGCTACTACACCGTGCGCGACCACTGGGCCACGCACTACTCGCGGGCAATCGAAAATCAGCTCGATGTCGTCCACTTGCCGTTTGTGCATCACAACACCATCGGGCGCGGCAATCGCACACTGGTCGATGGGCCGCTGGTTCGCTGGGCGGTCCACGAGCCGGATTACAACCTGCTGAACCTGTGGGTGTACAACCGGGTGGATGACGGAACGCCACCCAGAAAGCCGGCTCAGATTCCAGAACCCTCGCGCCGGCCATTCCTGCAATTTCTGTTCCCCAACGTGTGGCACAACTGGATCAGCGACGACATGCGCGTGACGGTCGCCTTTGCGCCTATCGACGACGCCAACACGATGATGTATGTGCGCTGGTATCAGCGCATCGTGCGCTGGCCGGTGGGGCGGCATCTGTTCAACTGGCTGGGCGCGCTGGGCAACCTGGCAATCGAACGGCAGGACCGGCGCGTCGTCGTAACCCAGCAGCCCAAACGCACATCGCTGCGAATGGGCGAGAAGCTGATTCAGGGCGACCTGCCGATCATCGAGTATCGCCGCCGGCGCGAAGAGCTGCTCGCCGGCGCGGGATAATGCGGCGCATCGGCAGTCAGCAGACCATTCAACTGTTCAATCAAAAGGGAGAAGCATGATGCAGCAGGCGAACCTCGACCGCTTTCGGGACTATTTGCGCGCGCGCGGCCTGTCAGCCGCCCTGGTGTCGAACCCGGCTACACTCACCTGGCTCACCGGCTATGCCGCGCCCATCCAAACCGGCCCCAGCCCATTCGAGGGCGGGCCGGCGCTGGCGTGGATACGTGACGGCGAGATGACCGTCATTGTGTCCGACGCCGAAGCGCCCGCTGTCAGCGCAACCGGCGCAAAAACGCGCGACTATGTGGGCTACACCATCGAGCAACCGCTGGCCTGCACAGAGCGCCAGTTGGCCGCGCTGATGGACGTGCTCAAACCGCATGCCGGCATCAGCGGCACAGTCGCCATCGAACTCAACTGGCTGCCCGCCGCAATGCTCGGCGCGGTGCAGGAAGCGCTGCCCAACGCCCGGCTTCAGCCGCACGACAGCGGGCTGAACAACATGCGCGCCATCAAGACGGCCGACGAACTGGAGAAGATTCGCGCCGCGCTCCGACTGTGCGACCTGGCTCAGACGTTCGCGCGCGAGCATTTGCAGGCCGGCCTGCGCGAGATCGAACTGTGGGGCCGGATGAAAGCGCACCTCGAAGCCGACATCAACCAGCGCCTGCCATTGCTGGCCGACCTGGTGGGCGGCCTGCGCACCGCTGAGATCGGCGGGCCGCCGGGCGCGTATGTGTTGCAGGAGGGCGACCCGGTGATTGTGGACATCGTCCCGCGCCTGAACGGTTACTGGGGCGACAATGCGGCGACGTATTTTGTGGGCGAGCCGTCGGCGCAGTTGCGCGCCATGTGCGATCTTTCGCGCGATACGCTGTATCGCGGCATCGACGCGGTGAAGCCGGGCGTAAAAGCCAAAGAGCTGGACAGTATGCTGCGCGGCGCCATCCGCGACGCCGGCTATGCGCCGTATCCGCACCACTCTGGGCACGGCATCGGCGTGACGTTCCACGAGGAGCCGCGCATTGTCCCCTACAACGACATGGCGCTTGAAGCCGGCATGGTCATCCTGCTCGAGCCGGGCGTGTATGCGCCGGGCGTCGGCGGGGTGCGACTGGAACATGCTTTGCTGGTCACGCCGGACGGCTGCGAGGTGTTGACCCGCCATCTATAAACTTCCACATGAACACATCAGGCATTGCCAGGCTGCGCCATACGCAACTCCTCAACGGCTGGTGGGATTTCCAGCCCGTGCCACACGAGGACATCTCACAACCCATCGAGCCGGACAAAGTGCCCCGCCGGGGCTGGAAAAAAGCCTGTTACCTGGTGCCGGGATTCTTCACCGACCATCCGTATCCCGACGAGTGGCGCAAAAGCCGCAGTGGATGGGCGCGCGCGCGATTTACGATTGATGATTGGCGATTGACGATTGAATCCAAAATCCAAAATCCCCAATCCAAAATCGAATGGCGCGCGTATCTGCTCATTAAAGCAGCCATCCCGAAGGCATTTATTTTCCTCAACGGCAAACGGATCGCCGCGCAGGAGGACATGTTCATCGGCGACGAGCACGACGTGACCGACCTGCTGAAGCCGGGCGAGAACGAACTGGCCGTCTTTCTCACCGAGTTCAAGACGTTTCCGCACCCCGACACCGGCCAGCTTTGCCTGATCGACGCGCCGTGGGGATGCTGCATCGCGCAGGAGCAGGCCGGCATCTGGCAGGATGTTCAGATCGAATGGCGGCCGGCCGTCCACATCGCGGATGTCACGATCCGCACATCAACGCGCGAGAACACGCTGACCGTCATCACCGAAGCGCGCAACGCTGGCGCGCAGCCCTTTCATGGCGGCCTGCGCCACACCGTGGCGGAAACAGGTGTCGCGCTGCCCGATATCGAGATCGACTTGCAGCCGGGCGAGACGCGCGCGCACACCCAGACTGTGGCCTGGTCAGATTACATCGCGTGGTTCCCGGAGAACCCGCATCTGTACGAGTTGGAGAGCGCGCTGATCGAGCAAGTCAATGGCGCGCCCGGCGACGCGCTCCGCGCGGATACAGTCCGCACGCGCTTTGGCTTCCGCGAGGTGTGGATCGAAGGCCACCGGCTGATGCTGAATGGCCGGCCGCAACGCTGGTACGGCGAGTGGTGCCACAAGGCGCACAGTCACTGGCTGCGCCCCGAGTACGTGCGGCAGTGGTTCCAGCAACTCAAAGACCTGAACATGAACTACGTGCGGATGCACACCTTCCCGCACCCCGACTACTTCTACGACATCGCCGACGAAATGGGGATCATGCTGTGCGAAGAATCGGCGCTGCACGGGTCGGGGCAGGCCGGCTGGGACACCCCGGAACTGTGGCCGCGCGCCGAGGCGCACGTGCGGCGCATCGTCCGCCGCGACAAGAATCATCCCTCGCTGGTGATCTATAGCGTGGAGAACGAGATGCGCTGGTCGCTGAACATCGTGCCCGGCGCAAAAGACAAGTTGCCCGAGCTGCGCCAGTTGTACAACCGGCTCGACCCGACCCGCCCGGCCTATCACGAGGGCGACACGTCGCTGTGGAACGAAGACGAACTGGAGATCATCTCGCGCCACTATGGGCCGGCCTCGCACGGCATGGGCTGGTGGGACAAGAAGGTTCCCCTGCACGCCGGCGAGATGGGCCGCTGGCACTACGCCTCGCCCTACCATGCCCTGCAATGGGCCGGCGACGAAGTGTTCGCCGACTACAAACACCTCTCGCAGTCCATTGCCAGAGACGCCTGCCGCATCATCGAACTGGCGCGCGCCAACGAGGTGAGCAGCGTCTTCCCCTGGAACACGTCGGGCCTGGACAACTTCCGCCCCGGCGAAGCGCGCGCGTTTGAATGGGACCCGAACACGCGCTACGCCAAGCCGCTGGCCCACAAGCCTTACGAATCGGAATACGCCTGGTGGCAGGCGGGAACCGGCTACCGCCCCGGCTTCAGCTTCGAGCTGCTGCGCCATGCCTTGAGGCCGCTGGCGCTGGTCATTCGTGAAGAGCGCAACCAGTTCTACACCGATCGCGCCATCCCCCACACCGTGTATGTGGTGAACGACCTGCCGGCGACGGCGGCCGGGACGCTGCAAGTGCGGCTCGAACAGGCCGGCGAAACGCTGTGGGAAGAAGCCTTCACCGTCGAGGTCGGCAGCGGTTGCACGCAGACCGTACAGATGAGCGTCGATCTGCCGGGGCCTGGGGACTGCAACGGGCCGGCTGAGATTGTCTCGACGCTCTACACCAACCAGGGCAGTGACGAAGTGCGCCGCCCGATCCGCCTCTTCAGCAGCAGGCAACGCTGGGAACTGGTGTCGCTGCCGCCCATCGCCGTGGTGCGGCAGACAGCCGCGGCAGGATGGCTGGCAAATCACGGTGTGCGTATCATCCGCGTTGCCGATCTGTCTGCGCTCGATCCTCAACGCACACCGGTGGCGCTGATCGGCGAACATACCATCACGCCGGGCAGCGAACAGAACCGGCGCCTGCGCGACTTCATCGCAGCCGGCGGCCGGGCGCTGCTGCTCGAACAGGATCACTCGGTGTTCCCCGGCCTCAGTCTGGCGCGTATGCCCATCGAAATGGCGCGCGTGCGCGACCCCTTGCACCCGGCGCTAAACGGCATCACCGACGACGACCTGCGTTTCTTCGGCGACGACCCGTTCGGCCTGCCGTCGTCCGACGCCTGGGTGACGGTGATGCCCTACCTCAAGCCGCGCAACGAGCACCTGGTTCGCCCGCTGATTGATTCCAGCGGAGGGGACTTCGGAACCGGCGGCTTGCAGTGGGCGCCGGTGATCGAGGCGCACATCGGGCAGGGCGCCATCATCGCCTCGCAACTGCGTCTGGCCGACAAGCTCGACGCGCTGCCGGTAGCCGACCGCTTCCTGCGCAACGCGCTGGCATATCTGGCGGACTTCGAGCCAACGCCTGCCACAGTTGGCCTGACCGTTGCGGATACGCTGCGCATGGAGGACGTTGCGCCGGCCGGCATTGCCTTCGTCTCCGGCGCGCAGACGCCCGACATGGACGCCGAGGCGCTGGCCGACCGGCTGGCGCGGGGCGAAACGGCGCTGGTGTGGGGACTGACCGAGGCAACTGCGCCGTTCTGGGAGCGCGTGATTGGCCGGCGCATCGAGGTGTTCACGCCAGAGCACACCGTATATCAGCTCATCGCGGCGCGCGAGGGCGGCTGCTCGCCCCTGCTGGCCGGCATCAGCAACGAAGACACCTGCTGGCTGGAGAATTGGACATACACGCAGACCAACCGCAAAGAGCGCATCGTCGATCAACTGATCCGCATTGACGGTGGCATTGTTCATTTGCGCAATGCCACCGAATCCGGGTTGGACATTCTGTTTGGCGATGACCAGGCCACCGAGTGGAAACGGATGCCGGCGCTCAGTCGGTTCTTCGATGGGCCGCGCCCGAAAGTTGGGGCGGGGCTGATCGAGGTTCCGCTTGGCGCGGGGCGGGTGATCTTCTGCCAGATGCGCTGGATGCCGGCCCTGTGGCAGTTCCGCCGCTTCCTGGGGCTGCTGTTGTGGAACCTGGGCGAGCGGACGGCGACGGATGTGCTGGCCGGCGAACGCACGCCGTCGGCGGACCGGCAAAGCGAGGGCTACCCGACGCAGGCGCGCATGGCGCGCGTCACGCCGCAGGAGCTTGAGGAGATTCTGTCGCTGGGCAAGCGCCGCGCCGAGTCATATGCGGTGAACATGCCGTTCCGCCAGTGGCGCGGCTGGCAACTGATCGAGGGCGCGGAAGGGCGCTTCAACGCGCCGGCCGGCGCGGGGGTAGTCGCCATCGGGCTGGAGGTGATTTGCCCCGAACCGCGCAAGTTCATGCAGACGATCGGCGGCCTGCCCAACCCCGACCTGCAAACGTTCCTGCGACTGCGCGGGAGCGGGCAGGCGCGCGCGTGGGTGAATGGCGCGCCGTGGGGCGAGGTGGCGCTCAATCCCGACGCGGCAACTTACGTGAGCGACATCGACTTCGAGGCCGGCTCGAACTTTGTGGTGCTGGCCTGGACGCCGGCGGACGGAGGGGCGACGCTGTCGCTGTGTTTCGAGAACAAGGATCGCCGGCCGGAGACAACCTTCGCGTTTGTGTGATGTCGCGCATATTGTCTGGCTGGCGAATCAGCCCGCTTTGCAGGTGGGCATAGCATAGCGCATAGCACATAGCATCGCCGCTTGACAAACAGGCCATCCCCCATACAATAGCGCCCATTCTGTGGATGGCAGAATGACCTGCCCGTTGGTGTCCGGCGTTCGCTCCCCCCGGGAGCCGCGATAGCGCCGGGCGGGATATGTGAATCAGGGTCCAGAAGCCCTCGAACGAATCATTCGTTCGAGGGCTTCTTGCGTTTTCGGGCCGTGGGATTGCTCGCGACTCGACCTGACCAGCG